>CALMVY010000001.1 GCA_937873245.1 uncultured Arthrobacter sp.
CCCTCCTGAGACTGTTGCCCCCGGGCCAACCCCGGCAAACGAACCGCTGGGCGCGCCGTCTGAGGCCGCCGGATCCTACGCCTACCCCGACGATGACTGGGGCCCGCCGCGCGACGAGGATGCTCCGCCACTGGACGAGGAGCCGCCCATGGACTGGGACCCGTCCGCCCCTACCGTGGCACGGTCCGTCCAGGGGGCCCCCACGCCCGCGGCCGACAGCCAAAGGGAGGCAGCGCCGGCTCGTTCCCGCGCCGCATCCAAGCCGTCCCCGGCCAACGACCCGGCACCCCAGGCTCCGGACACCGCCAACGACCCGTGGGCACGCGCCGTCGAGGAGGCGCCCGGGATCTGGGCGGTCGGCACGACTTCCAACGTCGGGAGCCACGTGCCGGACGAGTCCGTGGAGCCCGAGCCCACACCTGAGCCGGAACCGCCGCACTACGAACCCGCGGCGGCCCAGGTCCCGCACTACGCCGCAGCAGTGTCGGCTTCCGCCGCCTATGAACCGGTCGAGTCCTCATCGAACGGTTGGGGAGACTCCTCCGAGTTGGTGCCGGCCGGCGCCCCCTCCGTTTCAGCATCGGCGAGCGCTGCACCGGTCATGGCAGCACCCTCAACGATTTCGGCCCCTGCATCTCCGACGGAGCCAACCCCGACGGGCCGGCAAAGTCTCTACCAGCGGCTGTCCAACAGCCCCGAGGCCGAAGCCGGCCGTGCCAAGGCTCCGGCCCGGGCCGCCGCCGCCACCACCACGTACGTCCAGGACATCCCCAGCGCGGACGACGAAACGATCGAGGAATCGGGCGTCTTCGGACGTGCCGCCGTCGAACGTATCCTGGGCGGAAAACTGGTTGAGGAGCGGTCACTGGACGGAAGCCCGCTGCCGCCGCGCTTCTAGCTTCCCCGACAGGCCCCCGGCCCGTCACCACCCCAAACGAACGAGGACATTGTGTACGAAGGTGCAGTTCAAGAGCTGATTGACGAGCTCGGACGCCTTCCCGGAGTCGGTCCCAAGTCCGCCCAGCGGCTGGCCTTCCACATCCTTGAGGCCGACCCGCAGGACATGAAACGGCTTGTGGACGCCATCACCACCGTCAAGGAGCGGGTCAAATTCTGTACGGTATGCGGCAACGTGACGGAGCAGGAACTGTGCAACATCTGCCGCGACCCGCGCCGGGACCCCTCGATCATCTGCGTCGTCGAAGAATCCAAGGACGTCCTCGCCGTCGAACGCACCCGCTCCTTCCGCGGCCGGTACCACGTGCTGGGCGGGGCGATTAACCCCATCGCCGGCATCGGCCCGGAGCAGCTCCGGATCCGCGAACTCCTCACCCGGCTCAACGACGGCGCCATCCAGGAAATCATCATCGCCACCGACCCCAACCTTGAGGGCGAAGCCACGGCCACCTACCTCGCCCGCATGCTCAAGTCGATCGGCATCGCCGTCACCCGGCTGGCATCGGGCCTGCCGGTGGGCGGCGACCTCGAGTACGCCGACGAGGTCACCCTGGGCCGCGCCTTCGAAGGCCGCCGCAACGCTCTGAGCTAAGGGGCTGGGCCGGAGCGCCTGCCGCAGATGCCGCCGTCGTTCACCGGCAGTGGACATGCCCCGTCCCCGCGCCCAGGAATGGACATAGAGCCAATATGCTCATTCCTGGGCGCGGGGACGGGGCATGTGCAGATCGGCGGGAGGGCATGTCCAGTCGCGGCCCGCGAGGGAGGGCATGTCCGGTGGAGCCAGGGGCCCAGGTGTCTGGCATGCGGTCACAATTCAGCAACCGGGGCCTCCCGGCGATAAACTGGGCGGAGAAGTTACGCCGTCGCGCCGTTTGGTTGCCTGGCCCATAACCCCGATCCAGTGAGGGTGCGCGCATGAGTTTGCCCACTACCGAAGTCCACCCCGGAACGCAGGAGCTACCCGGCTCTGCCACCGCCGCCGCCACGAAGCACCTTGTAGTGAAGAAGTTCGGCGGTTCTTCCGTGGCGGACGCGGAGGGCATTAAGCGCGTGGCCCGGCGGATCGTGGATGCCCAGAACGCCGGCGACGAGGTGGTCGTGGTGGTGTCCGCCATGGGCGACACCACCGATGAGCTCCTCGATCTCGCCGCGCAGGTCACCGACGCTGCCCCGGCCCGGGAAATGGACATGCTCCTTTCCGCCGGGGAACGCATTTCCATGGCCCTGCTCGCCATGGCCATCAACAAGTTCGGCGCCTCGGCCCAGTCCTTCACCGGATCCCAAGCCGGCATGATCACCGACGGCATCCACGGCAAGGCCCGGATCATCGACGTCGACCCGCACCGCATCCGCACAGCCCTGGACAAGGGACATGTTGCGATTGTCGCGGGTTTCCAGGGCATGAGCCGCACCACCAACGAAGTCACTACCCTGGGCCGCGGCGGCTCGGACACGACGGCGGTGGCGCTGGCCGCCGCCCTCGACGCCGATGTGTGTGAGATCTTCACGGACGTCGACGGGATCTACACCGCCGACCCGCGCGTTGTACCGTCCGCGCGCAAGATCGACCGGATCTCCAGCGAGGAAATGCTCGAACTGGCGGCGTCCGGCGCAAAGATCCTGCACCTGCGCTGCGTCGAGTACGCGCGCCGGTTCGGTGTGCCCCTGCACGTCCGTTCGTCATTCAGCCAGAACGAAGGCACCTGGGTCCTGCCCGGCGCCGACGACAAGATCACAACCCAAGAGGGAGTCGCCTTGGAGCAGCCAATCATCTCCGGAGTTGCACACGACCGTTCCGAGGCCAAGGTGACGGTGGTCGGGGTTCCCGATATCCCCGGCAAGGCCGCCGCGATCTTCCAGGTCATCGCCGATGCGCACTCGAACATCGACATGATCGTCCAGAACGTCTCCACCCACGGCACCGGCCGGACCGACATTTCCTTCACGCTGCCGATCGTCGAGGGCGCCGACGCCCTGGCCGCCCTGCACGCCGCGCAGGACCGGATCGGTTTCGAGAGCATCGAGTACAACGAGCAGATCGGCAAGCTGTCGCTGATCGGCGCCGGCATGCGCTCCCACCCGGGCGTCTCGGCGCGGTTCTTCGCGGCGCTTTCGGAGGCCGGCATCAACATCAACATGATCTCCACGTCGGAGATCCGGATTTCGGTCGTCACGCACGCGGACCTGCTCGACGACGCAGTGCGCGCCATTCACAAGGCCTTCGACCTGGACAGCGAGGACGAGGCCACGGTTTACGGCGGTACCGGCCGCTGAGCCGCCCCCGCCTGCTGCGGCATCAGGACTTAACTGACAAAGGGAGCGGCGTCCGCCGCTCCCTTTGTTGTGCCACCCGCGTTTTCTGTCGGCGCGGGCCGCTCTTCAGACTTCCTCCTTCGGGAGGTCTTCCTTCCGGACCGCGTAGCGGTGTCCCTGCGCATCGGTCTCCACTTCGAAACCGGCGAGCTCCGTTTCAGAGGCGTGCTCGTAGTCGTCATGTTTGTGCACGACGGGCGCTGCGGTGTCTCCCCGCGAGGCAGGGCCGAAAAGGAAGCGTGCCCATGAGGACGGGTGCAGGTGCTGTCTCAGTGCAGCTTTTTTCAGAGCAAGTGCCACAATTCCCACCCCCTCTCCAGCCTTCGAGTCATGCGGAACGGCTGTGCCAGTGCCCTCATTTTACGCCCGGCGGCGGGAAAAGGCTTGGGCGCCGGCGGGCCGGAATCGCAGTCCGGGCCCGGCCCTAGCGCAGGGACTTGTCCCCGGGGTCGCGGGGCACGACGTAGGTGCTGCCGTCAGGTCGGCGCAGCGTCTCCCACTGCAGGGTTTCGGCTTCGCGCTGGGCCAGCAGCTGCCGGTTCTGTTCGGTCATCTCGTGGCCGAGGGCGCTGCGGTTGGCCGGTCCGAAAATCATCCGGAGCTTGCCCATTTTGTGCATGAACCTCTGGGAGGCGTTGTCGGTGCTTTCCTCTGCCATCACTATCCACTCCTATGAACGGGACGATGTTATCAGTGTACGCTAATGATTAGCGCACTAACTATTTACGGGAGGGCCCACGTGACAGATGTGACCGAAGGAACCCAGGACGATCTCCTGCTGGAACACCAGCTCTGCTTCGCCCTCACTGTGGCCTCGCGCAGCGTGGTCGGCGCGTACAAACCGGTGCTGGACAAGCTCGGGTTGACCCATCCCCAGTACCTCGTGATGCTGTGCCTCTGGGAATCCAGTCCGCGTTCCGTTCGTGACATCAGTGACGCCCTCGCGCAGGAGCCGGCAACGATTTCGCCCCTGCTGCGCCGCCTGGAAACGGCCGGGTTCATCACCCGCCAGCGTGTTGCCGGCGACGAACGAACCCTTGCCGTGGGCCTGACCCCGCTCGGCGCAGCGCTCCGGCAACAGGCCACGGCCGTGCCGGGAACCATGATGGACCGGCTGGGCCTGACCCGCGACCAGGTCGCTCACCTGCATGCCGCCATGATGGATCTGATTGCGGCCACGAAGACCGTCTCCGGGGACCCGCCCCGGCGGTAGACTGGGCAAAACACAGGAGGACAGCTGATGCGCAAGCTACTGAGCCACGCGGCCCTTGTTCTGATGGTGGCTGCCGGACTGGCAGCCTGCTCACCGGGCGGCGGGCCCTCCCCAACGGCCACCGCCCCCACCGGCACAGAGGGCCCGTCCGCGACGGGCACCCCGTCACCGGACGCCGAAACCAAGACTCCTGCCCCCTCGCCGTCCGCCGCGCCCGTGACCTCCGGCCCCGGGCAGGGCAACGCCGAACTCGCAATCATGGTCAAGCCTTCCGAGACCGGCACCCCTGCGAACTTCACCCTCGTGTGCGTGGACGGCGTCCCGGCCGCGGAAAGCCAGCATCCCGACGCCGCCGCAGCCTGCCTCGCCCTGAAGTCCAACGCGGCGATCCTCAGCCCCGCGCCCCGGCCCACGGACCAGGCGTGCACCATGCAGTACGGCGGCCCGCAACTGGCAACAGTGACCGGCGTCGTGGACGGCCAGCCGGTCGAAACGAACTTCAGCCTGCGCGACGGCTGCGAGATCGCCACCTGGAACGCCGCCAAGGCCGTCCTTGGCTCCACCGGCGGAGCTGTCTAAGCTGCAACACCTCCCCCAGGACGACTGGCTGCCGCGCCAGGCCGCCCATCAAACGCGCGTCCGGCGCTACGCCGATCCCTACCTCGCCCGGAGGTCCGCGGGCCGGAAACACCCGGTCGAGGACTTCCTCTTCACGTACTACACGCAGAAACCGGGCCAGCTGCTGCGCTGGCACGCGGGTGCCGGCGTCGTGCTTTCCGGTCCCGCCGCGGCCGAGCGCGCCGGCTGGAAGTATTACCGCAGGCCCGACGACGGGGAACTCGCCGCCGCCGGGCTGCCGGCGGGCACCACGGCCGTCACCGTCGACGTCGAAGCATTCGCAGGGGACCGCCGGGATGCCCTGCAGTTCGCCGGGATCATCCTGGCCGGGACGGCGGCGAGGCCGGCCCAGTTCGGCTGCTTCGGGCTGCACGAATGGGCGATGGTGTACCGGCAGGACAAATTCGAACTCCGGCACGAGTACCTCCGGCTGCGGCTCGGCTCCGAACGTACCGACGAGGTGGTGGAGGAGAACCGGATCCGCTGCTCGCACTTCGACGCCTTCCGCTTTTACACCCCTGACGCCGTGCCGCTGAACAGTCTGGAGCCGAGCCGCGAGAACCAGCGGACCATGGAACAGCCGGGCTGCCTGCACGCCAACATGGACCTGTACAAGTGGGCCTACAAACTGGCGCCGCTGCTGCCCAGCGAGCTGGTAATGGACTGCTTCGAACTCTCCTGGCGGATCAGGGCCATGGACATGCAGGCGTCCCCCTACGACTTGAAGGCGTGGGGCTATCCCGCCATCCTGATCGAGACACCCGAAGGCAAGGCCGAGTACGTGGAGCAGCAGCGGGCTTTTTCCGCCGAATCCCAGGAGCTGCGGCACCGCCTGCTGCGGGAGCTGACGCCCTTGCTCCAACCGACGGGTTCCGGCCCGGGCCCTGCCCCCGCACGCACGGAAGGACAGCAATGACAACTCCTCACGACAGTCACCGCCTCCACGAAATCGATCTGACCATCCGCCTGACGGAAGCGCCGGACGGCCCGGAATACGTGTTCCGGCTGTCGGCCAGCGGGGGCGCGCTCGCCGAAGGGTGCACGCTGCCGGATTCCGGGGCTGCCCTCGCGGCGGTGGAGCAGCACGGGGAGGACATCTTCTTCCCGAAGCCGGGTCCGCCGAAGATGTGCACCCAGCAGTACGGCGGCCCGCAGGTCGCTGTGGTGACCGGCTGGTTCCTCGGCCGGGAGGTCCACAGCACATTCAGCCGCACCGACGGCTGCGAGATTGCCCGCTGGCGTGCCATGGCGCCGCTGCTGGGCGGGGTTGCGGGTTCCACAGGGGCAATTTGAGCCCCGCGGAACCTCGCAGGCGCCACCACTTAACAGGCAAAGGCAATGGCCGACGGTGCGAACCGCCGGCCATTGCCTTTGTTGTCAGGTTGAGCTGCGCCTAGATGGCGTTGTTGGGGCGCTCAAGCTCCTGGTTCTGGAACTTGGACTGCGCGGCTGCGCCGTCCGGGGTCGGCGCCACCGAGGCAACGCCTGCAGCGTTCACGACGACGGTGACGAACGTCGGCTCGCTGGCACCGGCAAACGTGATCCGGCCGATGTAGGAACCGGGCTTCAGTTCCATCCAGTTCAGCGTGATCTTGCCCGTTTCACCGTTCGGCAGCACCAGCGGGTTCGGCGTGATGGTCGCGTTCTTCTCGTTGGCACCGAGGATCGCGGCATCGACGCTTGCCTTCGTGGCCTTGCCGTCCGGGCTCGAGTACAGGTTCGCGTAGATCGTGTACTCGCCCGCGGTCGGGTTCGAGATCGACAGTGTCTCGCTGGCCGACGACGTCGCCACCTGCTCGACGCCCCGTGGCGTGACGACCCACATGTCGAAGTCCGCTGCCGGGTCGGAAGAGATGACCGAGAACTTGGCCAGCGGAACGCCGGCCTTGACCGTCACCTTCTTGACGTGGGTCGAGGCATCGGCGCGGCCCGCGAACGGACCCGGGACCAGCTCCACGGCAGTGGAATCCGCCTGGGACAGGCCGTCCAGGGTCATGTTGACAGGCGAGTTGGTGCCGGAGACAACGCTGATGTCGCCCGAGCCGGTGCCGGACTCGGTGCTCAGGAAGACATCCTTCGCAGCGACGACAGACTGGGGCCGGACTGCGATCGGCGAGGTCACGGTCTTGCCTGCGCCAGTCCAGCTCAGTGAACCCATGGCGAACTTGCCCAGGGCAGCGCTCTTGTTCTCAAAGGTGACCTTGAAGGTCTTCTTCTCGCCGGCGGCCTTGAAGTTCAGGGCTGCCGGGGCCACATTGACCTGGATTCCGGGCACATTGGCTTTGACCTTGTAGACGCCCGGGGTCAGGGCGGTGACCGTGCGGGTGACCTCGATCTTGCCGGTCAGGTTGCCCAGCGAGAAGGACGCGACGTTCATGTCCCGCGGCAGCGTGCTGGACGGCATGCCGACGTTGATTCCCGTGCCCTGGATGAACTTCCACCAGTCCTCTTCGTTGGCGTCGTAGACAAGGCCCGGATCGACCATGCGTGCCGGATCCACCTGGCCCGCGCCGGTGGCGTGGACGTCGGTGTTCTTAGAGCCGTCGGCGTTCACCACGTTGCCGGCTGTGGTCATCATGGCGGACTTGACCGTTGCGGGGGACCACTTCGGGTTCTTGCCCAGGAGCAGCGCGCCGAAGCCGGCAACGTGAGGTGCCGCCATCGAGGTACCGGACATAAACCCGAACTTTGCACCGCCGGCGCCAATCGGCGAGACACCGGCCAGGACTGCTACACCCGGAGCTGCGACGTCAGGCTTCAGCAGGTCCGAATCGGTGGCGAGCAGCGGCCCGCGGGAGGAGAAGCCGGCGATCTGCGGCTGCGCTTCCAGCGGGAGTCCGGTGGTGTCCTTGTTGACCAGGGAAACCTTGATATCCGGGGTGGCTGTCACCTTGGTCTTGATGGCCTCGGTGGCGGGCGGGTTCACGTGAACGGTCGGAACGGCGTGCTGGTCGGTGTCCAGCGAGGAATTGCTCAGGTTCACCAGGATCATGCCGACGCCGCCGCCGCGGGCAACCTCGGCGCTCTTGGCGACGCGGTCGACAACGCCACGGTCGCAGACGACGACCTTGCCGGCGACCTTCGCCGGGTCCAGGGTGCCGGGGCCGCACAGCGCGGGGGACGACGGCGGGGTCGCCGCGGCCGCGTTGGCAGCCAGCACCACGCCGGCGTCCTTGACTTCCTTGTTCATAATGCTGGCGCCGCGGAACTTGGTGCCGTCAGCGAATTCAACCGTGCCCTGAAGCTCCTGGGAGAAGCTGCTGGCCGCTACCGTGGTGACCCACGGGCCGCCGTGGTTGACGGTGCTCGCCGTCGGACCGGAGTTTCCGGCCGAGGCGGCGACGAAGATGCCTGCGGAGGCAGCGTTCAGGAAAGCAATCGACACGGGGTCAATGACGGACGTCGCGGAACCTGAGATCGAGTAGTTCAGCACGTCGACGCCGTCTTTGACGGCCCGGTCGACGGCGGCCACGGACGAGGAGCTGTAGCAGCCGCCGGTGTTGGGGTCGGTGTCTTCCCAGCAGACCTTGTAAACGGAGAGCTTGGCGGCCGGCGCGATGCCGCTCGTCAGGCCGAAGCTGCGCCCGTCCACGAAGGTCTCGACATTGGCGTTGCCCGCCGCGGTGCTTCCCGTGTGGGTGCCGTGGCTGTCGACATCGACCGGGGACAGCAGTTCTGCCGGAGAACGGTCGCCCGGGGGTACGTACTTCAGGAAGTCCTCGGCGAAGTAGTGCGCGCTCAGGACCTTGGAGTTACAGGCGGAACCGTCGAAGTCCTGGCCCTTCTGGCACTCACCGATAAAGGTGTCGCCGTCGGACTTGAGCATTGCGATCTTGCCGTCCGCCGTCCTGTACGGCACACCGACGACAGGCTCGCCAACGAGGGGCTTGACCTCTTCCCCGGCGAAGAACGCGCTGGACGGGGTGTAGCCGGTGTCGATGATGCCGACGACGACGCCCTTGCCGGCGCCGTCCTGGCCGCCGAACTCCGTGTTCCAGGTTCCATTGGCTCCGCTGAGCTTCAGGAAGTCGGTGCTGGAGTAGTCCGGAGCGTTTTCCGTGTCAGGGGCTACCGTGAGCACGCTGGGGTCCTTGGCCAATTTGAGGGCCTGGTCCGCGGTGAGGGTGGCACTGAATCCGTTGAGGGCGGCGGTGAACTGCCGGTTGATCTGGACGTTCTGCTTGCCCGCTACGTCGGCCTGCCTCTTTTCGAGGTGCGCCTCGTACTTCTTGACCTCGGCCCTGTTGGCGTCGAGCTTCTTGCCCGCTGCCGGCTTGGTTGCAGCCAGTCCGGGCGTGCCGCCGTCATACGTGGCTGCCGGCTTCTCGGTCAGGACAACGATGTAGCGGCCGTCCTTGTAGCTGTTGGGGTCCAGATTCTTCTGGGCAACCGCCGCAACGGTGGAGCCCTGCGCTGGGGCCGCGGTGGCGGGCGAAATAGCGACTGTTGTCAAGAGCACCGGCAAGCCCAGGGTCAGTGCCACGGCCCTCCGGAGTCCCCCGCTTCGAAGGAAGCTCTTTCCTGGTGTATTCACGTGTGGTTGAACCTTTCATAAGGAACGGTCCCGGCGTTACAGCCGGGTCAAGGGGCTGGGAGGACAGAAAGAGCTGAGACTCTCAGGGCCCCACGGATACCAGCCGATTCATACAGTACAGACTGAGAGCCGGATATGACATAGAACACATAGCAGAAATCAAAATTTGTCACATAATTCGACAGCACCCCGCGGGCGGGGGCCGGAAGGGGCTGGCGAAGACCTCCGCGGAGACGCCGCAAAACGGCCTGCCGCACGTTGGCGCAGCGCCCCTCGGGCCGCTCCTGTCCGCCTACTGGCGGGGCGTGCGGACCACTTCACTGATCCAGGCGCGGGTCTTGTCATCGAGAGGCCCGGCCACATTGCTCTGCCTGGCCCGGCGGTCCGCCTTGATCTTCTGCAGGACCATCCGCCCAAGACCCGCGAAGACGGCGGCGGCAACAACGGGCAACAGCACGGATTTCGATTTCTCAGCCATAAGCACATGCTACTGACGGGGCACCGGGGTGACCATAGTGTCGTCGCAGGTCACACCGCACGACAAGGCCGTCCGCCGAAGATCGCTCCCGGCCTTTCACCCGGCACCGGGGCGGGCATGGTTCACACTCCCGGTCGGATGCGGCCGGACGCGCCGCGGCCGGTAGAATGGGCATGCAAGCTCGCGGAGCGCCCTTTCACGTTGTGTTCACCACACTGAATTCCCACACAGCGGACCGGCGTGAGACGGCACCACTCCGCTGCGCCCTTACCCAATGCTCACGCACAGGAGTTGCCGGATGCCCCGGATCGTTGTCGACGTCATGCCCAAGCCCGAGATTCTCGACCCGCAGGGGAAGGCCATCGTGGGTGCACTCCCCCGGTTGGGCTTCACCGCGTTTAGCGCCGTCCGCCAGGGCAAGCGCTTTGAACTCACCGTTGACGGCGAGGTGACCGAGGAAATCCTGGCCCAGGCCCGGAACGCCGCAGAGACCCTCCTGTCCAACCCGGTCATCGAGGACGTCGTCAACGTCGAGGTCGTCGAGGCCTGACATGACTGAACTCCCCCTGATCGGCGAGGCCGTCGCCGTCGCCGCCCACGCTCCTGATGTTCGCAAGCTCACAGGTGCAAGGATCGGCGTCGTCACCTTCCCCGGCACCCTGGACGACCGCGACGCCGTTCGTGCCGTCCGCCTGGCCGGCGCAACCCCCGTGGCCCTCTGGCACGCAGACACTACTTTGGGTGACGTCGACGCCGTCGTCATTCCCGGCGGTTTTTCCTACGGCGATTACCTGCGCGCCGGCGCCATTTCCCGGTTCGCGCCGCTGATGTCCAGGATCATCGACGCCGCCAACTCAGATGCCAGGCTGCCTGTCCTGGGCATCTGCAACGGCTTTCAGATCCTCACCGAATCGCACCTGCTCCCCGGCTCGATGATCAAGAACGACCACCTGAAGTTCATGTGCCGTGACCAGGTCCTGCGCGTGGAGAACAACTCCACCGCCTGGACCGGGGACTACGCCGTCGGCCAGGAAATCACCGTGCCGCTGAAGAACCAGGACGGCCAGTACATCGCGGACGAGAAGACCCTGGATGCCTTGGAGGCGGAGGGCCGTGTGGTGTTCCGCTACGTTGGCTGGAACCCGAACGGCTCGCGCCGCGATATTGCCGGCATCTCCAGCGCCGCGGGCAACGTGGTGGGCCTCATGCCGCACCCGGAGCACGCCGTGGAGGCAGGTTTCGGCCCCGAAGACGGCTCCGGCACCGAGGGCCTCGGCTTCTTCACCTCTGTCCTGAACAAGATCGTGGGAGACAACAAATGACGGAGACGTCAGCGGGCCGGACGGCCGGCACCGCCACCGAGACCAAGAAGTTCAACATCGACACCGTCGAGAACGCGGCCAAGACCCCGGACGTGGAGCTCCCCTGGGCCGAGCTGGGCCTGAAGCAGAACGAGTTCGACGAGGTGGTCAAGGTCCTGGGCCGTCGCCCCACCGGCGCCGAGCTCGCCATGTACTCCGTCATGTGGAGCGAGCACTGCTCCTACAAGTCCTCGAAGAACCACCTGCGCCAATTCGGCGAAAAGGTGACCGACGAGATGAAGAAGGACATGCTCGTCGGCATCGGCGAAAACGCCGGTGTCACCAACCTGGGCGACGGCTGGGCCGTGACGTTCAAGATCGAGTCCCACAACTCGCCGTCGTTCGTGGAGCCCTACCAGGGTGCGGC
Source organism: uncultured Arthrobacter sp. (assembly GCA_937873245.1). GTDB lineage: Bacteria > Actinomycetota > Actinomycetes > Actinomycetales > Micrococcaceae > Arthrobacter. Next base: position 11,842 of record CALMVY010000001.1, read on the forward strand.
CACCGGCATCGGCGGCATTGTCCGCGACATCATCTCCATGGGCGCCCGCCCGGTGGCTGTCATGGATCCGCTGCGCTTCGGCGCCATCGACCACCCGGACACGGCCCGCGTTATGCACGGCGCCGTGGCCGGCATCGGCGGCTACGGCAACTCCCTGGGCCTGCCGAACATCGGCGGCGAGATGGTCTTCGACTCGGTGTATCAGGGCAACCCGCTGGTCAACGCCCTTGCGGTCGGCGTTATGCGGCACGAGGACATCCGCCTCGCCAACGCCTCGGGCAAGGGCAACAAGGTAGTGCTGTTCGGCGCCCGCACCGGCGGCGACGGGATCGGCGGCGCCTCCGTGCTGGCCTCCGAGTCCTTCGACGACACCAAGCCGTCCAAGCGCCCCGCCGTCCAGGTGGGCGACCCCTTCGCCGAGAAGGTCCTGATCGAATGCTGCCTCGAGCTGTTCAAGGGCTCCCTGGTCGAGGGCATCCAGGACCTCGGCGCCGCAGGCATTTCCTGCGCCACGTCCGAGCTCGCCTCCAACGGCGACGGCGGCATGGAAGTCGAGCTGACCTCCGTCCTGCTGCGTGACCCCACCCTGACCCCGGGCGAGATCCTGATGTCCGAGTCGCAGGAACGCATGATGGCCGTGGTCACCCCGGAGAACATCGCCGCGTTTGAAGCCGTGATGGACAAGTGGGCCGTGGAGTACTCCTGGCTGGGCGAGGTGACCGACACCGGCCGCCTGATCATCACGTGGGAAGGCGAAGTCATCGTCGACGTCGACCCGCGCACCGTGGCCCACGACGGTCCGGTCTACGACCGCCCGTACGCGCGCCCCGAATGGCAGGACACCGTGCAGGCCGATGCCTTCACCGGGTCCGTACAGGATGCCGGCCGCCCCTCCGCTCCCGCGGAACTGGCCGCCGCCATCACCGAGCTCGTCGCTTCACCGAACATGTGCAGCAAGTCCTGGATCACCAACCAGTACGACCGCTACGTCGGCGGCAACACCGCCATGGCGTTCCCGGACGATGCCGGCGTGGTCCGGGTGGACGAGGAATCCGGGCTTGGCGTGGCCCTGGCCACCGACGCCAACGGCCGCTACACCTACCTCGATCCGTACCACGGCGCGCAACTGGCCCTCGCCGAGGCGTACCGGAACGTCGCCACCTCCGGCGCCGTGCCGATGGCGGTGAGCGACTGCCTGAACTTCGGCTCCCCCGAGGACCCCGACGTGATGTGGCAGCTGGCCGAAGCCATCCGCGGCCTGTCCGACGCCTGCATGGTGCTCGGCATCCCGGTCACCGGCGGCAACGTCTCGCTGTACAACCAGACCGGCACCACCCCCATCCACCCCTCCCCCGTGGTGGCTGTGCTCGGCAAGTTCGACGACGTCGCCCGCCGCACGCCGTCGGGCTGGAAGGAAGACGGCCAGGCCATCTACCTGCTCGGCACGACGGCGGCGGAACTGGACGGCTCGGAGTGGTCCAACATGCGTGGGCACCTCGGCGGGCTGCCGCCCAAGGTTGACCTCGCCGCCGAACGCGAACTGGGCGAGATCCTGATCAACGCCTCCCGCGACGGCATGGTGGACTCCGCGCACGACCTCTCCGAAGGCGGCCTCGCGGCAGCCCTCGTGGAGTCCTCGCTGCGCTACGGCGTCGGTGCCCGGATCGCCCTGCAGGACGTCCTGGACCGCGACGGCGTGGACCTGTTCACGGCGCTGTTCTCCGAGACGCAGGGCCGCGCCATCGTGGCCGTGCCCCGCTCCGAGGAGATCCGTTTCAAGGACATGTGCACCGCGCGCGGCTTCGCGCACATCCGGATCGGAGTTGTGGACGCCGAGGGCGGCACGCTGGAGATCAACGGCGTCGAGACCATGAACCTCGAGTCGCTCCGCGAAGCCCACGAGGCCACCCTCCCGAAGTACTTCGGCTAGTCCCCACCACCGCCACCACCACCATCGACTGCTCCGTAACTGCCCTTTTGAACCCTCAGAACGGCAGTTACGGAGCAGTCGCTGTGGTTTAACGGCCAGGACGCCAGCCGGCCTGGACGAGCGCGGTCCGGACCTTGGCAACCGCGGCCTTGGCGTCGCCGTGCATATGGCGTTTGGAGATCCGGACTTCGGTCCAACCGAGGGCCGTGTACCGCTCGGAGCGGGCGATGTCCCGGACAATCTGCCCCTCCTCACCATGGTGCGCGCCCTCGTACTCGATGCCGATCCGGTATTTCCGGTAGGACAGGTCGGGTTCGTGGTGCCGCGTTCCGCCGTCGTCGATGATTGGCACATTCAGTTCCGGTTCCGGAAGACCCGCCCGGACGATGGCAAGCCGCAGCAGGGATTCCTGCGGCGAGTCCGAGCCCACGCGAATCAGCTTGATAGCCTCCCGCGCTTTGCGGATCCCGCGCTTTCCCCGGTGGCGGTCGATCATCCGCTGGAGATCCGCGAGGCTGCACAAGGGCAGGTCACGGCCGTCGAACTCCGGCCGGGGCACCCGGACGCAGCTGTCGCCGGCCACAACGAGTTCGTCGACGGTCAGCATTTCGGCCAGATCCAGCCACGTCCGTTCCGGGGTGGTGATCGGAATCCCGTCCAGCACCGTGACCTCGTCGTCGTAGAGCTTCATCCGGTGAACGATGACATGCGGCCGGTTGAGATGGGCAGCACCTTCGGGCCTGATCACGTGGTACATCTCGGGTCCCTCCTTTGCTTGCCGCGCCGGAACCGAACCAAGCTCCGCCGCGGTGAGGTGCGACGCGGCGCATCGCTCATTGACCTCAATGAAAGGCCGCACTCTCACGCTCAGCGGAAGCCCCGGCGTCGTGCCCAGGGAGCGAATCCCCCGGCCGAGCGCTGCGAGGGAGCGGTGGCGGAGCCGCTTGGACGACACCCCGGCTGCTGCCGCTTCGGCAACGGTGAAGGGCCGTCCGTGGAAATCGTCCGGCAGCGGGCTCGCGGTTTTCATGGCTTCATAAGACCAGAACCGCGCCGACCCCGCAGAAGTTATCCACACCTTCCCATCCGCTGCTCCATAAGTGCCGTTATGGGGCCTCAAAACGGCACCTATGGAGCACTCGATGGGGATTAGTCGTCGCTGCGGAGTTCGCGCTGGCGGGCGCTGAGCAGTTCCAGCTCCGGCCGCGCCGCGACAAAGCGTTCGACGGCGGCAAGCACCTCGACGAGATGCGCGCGGTCCGCCGCGACCAGCCCGACGCCGATGACGGTGCGGCGGTACTGGTCCTGCAGCCCGGCCTCGGTCACGGAGACGTCGAAGCGGCGCTTGAGCTCGGCCAGCACCGGGCGCACCACGGAGCGTTTTTCCTTCAGGCTATGGACATCGCCGAGGAGGACATCGAATTCAATCCAGCCGATCCACATGGCATAAGCCTATGCAATCGGCGCGGGTTAGATGGTCAGTTCGCCCATCCGGTCCCAGCCTTCGCCGTCGAGCTGGCGGCTGATGATCCGGGGAGTTTCGGCCAGCGCCTGGGGCATGTCCGCCATGGCCTGCTTGAAGTGGGCGCTGTTGACGTGGTCTCCGGCGGCGTCGTCCTTGAAGGCCTCGACCAGGACGAACTCGTTGGGGTCCTCCACGCTGCGGGACCAGTCGAACCAGAGGTTGCCGGGCTCCTTGCGGGTGGCCTGGGTGAAGTCCTCCACCAGGCCGAGCCAGCGCTCCGACCAGTCGGGCTTGACCTTGAATTTGACGACAATGAAGATCACGGAGAAGTGCCTTTCGGTGTGGGGGATGGTGTTCCATTCTTGCA
>CALMVY010000002.1 GCA_937873245.1 uncultured Arthrobacter sp.
GCGCGTCCACGGACGCAGCACAGGAAAAGGCCGGTGTCTCGGTCGCACGGTCCGTCCGCCTGGCCCTGGCCGGAGAGCTCGTTCCGGATGCCGTCAACGTCGCCGGCGGTGTGATCGCCCCGGACGTCCGGCCGGGCATCGCGCTGGTGGAAAAGCTGGGACGCATCTTCACCGCGATGACGCACGCCTCGCTCACCCAGTTCGACGTCGAGGTTGCCGGTGAAATCTCCTCCCTCGACGTCAAGGTGCTCGAACTCGCGGCACTCAAGGGCATCTTCGCCGACGTGGTGACCGAGCAGGTCTCCTACGTCAACGCCCCCGTCATCGCCGAGCAGCGCGGCATCAACGTCCGCCTCATCACGACGCCGGACACCGAGTCCTACCGCAACGTCCTGACCCTGCGCGGCGCCCTGAGCGACGGCACGCAGATCTCCGTGGCCGGAACCCTGACGGGGCCCAAGCAGGTCCAGAAGCTCGTCGGGATCAACGGCTTCGAGGTGGAGATTCCCATCAGCGAACACCTCGTGGTGGTCGCATACTCGGACCGCCCCGGCGTGATCGGCACCATCGGCCACATCCTCGGCATGAACAACATCAACATCGCCGGCATGCAGGTGGCGCGGCAGGACGAGGGCGGCCAGGTGCTCGCCCTGCTGACCATCGACAGCTCCGTTCCCCAGCAGGTACTGGACGCCATCAAGGCCGGAATCGGCGCCGACATGGTGCGCGAGGTCGATCTCGAGGACTGATGTCTTCACCGTGGACACCGGCGGCGGCTCGGGCCGCCGCCGGTGTCCACGAACACATGGCTGGTCTGCGTACAATGGCTACGTCCGATTTTCGGATCCGGCCGGCAGCCCGGCCTTTACTTTTGCACACCCGGCAGGGGACGCCTTCACTTCCGCTGTGGAATGAACTGCGGTGTGCGCACGCAATCCAGCTTTCAGGAGCCCAATGAACGCCGTCCAGAGGTTCATCAGAAGCCGAGTGCTTCTGCTGACCGCGTCCATTTTGATCGTGGCCATGTGCCTTTCGGTCCTCGTTCAGGGTCAGTCACAGGCCGCCCTGAACCGGACCGTTGACCAGAATTCACGGGGGCTCTACGACGTGCTGGTCCAGGCCAAGGCCGACGACAACGGCGGGCTGATGCAACCGGAGATCGCCGCCGGCCAGGGCGGGATCAGCTTCGAACAGCTGGACGCCCTCCGGAAGCTCTCCGGCACCTCCGTGGCCGCCCCGATCAGCCTCGTCTCCCGCGTCACCCAGAACCTCGAGTCCCCGCGCCTGGAGGCCACGGACTACCTGGGATATAAGGCCGGGCTGGCAGGCAGCGCCGGGGATGCCAGTGCCACGGATCCAAGCAAGTGGCCGGCCGCGGAGTCGGTCCTGTCCGACACGCCGAAGAAGTACCGGCTGACCGCCAGTGCCGTCAGCTCCGACGGCCAATCCGATCAGACCCTGTTTAAGACCACGGCCGAAGGAACCCTCGGCAAGGCGAAGCTCGTCGAGCAGGAGGTGGACGGCGGCAAGAGCGTCCATATCGCGGGCCCGGCAGGGGAGACCGGCATCAAGTTCCCGGCTCCGGCCGGCGGCTCCGAGCACAACCTCTTCAACCTCTCCGTGTCACTGCCGCTGGCGCCGCAGGTGACGGAATCCGTCGTCGCCGTCGACCCTGTCTCCGAGCGCGCCCTGCTCGGCAGCGCCGGTGACTTCCTCGCCCCGCTGGAGAAGGCGCCGCCCGCCGACGCCCGCAACGCCGGGGCCATCGGCCGCCACTTCGAAAGCCTCTTCACCACCGGCATCGGTATGGACGAACTGAAGGAAGGCCCGGATTTCCTCGGCGTCAAGCTCAAGTACTGGGCTCCGCTGATGAGCCAGTACCAGCAGGCCAAGCGCAACGGCCAGCTGACCGAGGACTCGCAGGCGATCCCGCTGATTGTCCGCTCCGGCACGTCCCTTGACCTCAAGTACTCGGTCAAGATCGAGGAAATCGATGCCTCCGGGAACGTCACCAAGGACGTCGGCACCGTGACCCGGTCGCTGGACAAGGACTACCTCCCGTTCGTCTCCAAGTCCCCGTTCGCCCTGGCCTGGCCCGGTTCCAAGGACTTCACGCCGCTGCTCGGCGACGCCGCCAGCTTCGGCCAGGGCCTCTACAATCCCGCGACGTGGAGCACGGACTTCGCCTCCGCCCCGAAGTACACCGATGGCGAGACCGCCGGCAACGGCGCCGTGGACAAGAGCGCAACCCCCGGCGACTGGGTCACGGTGAACCGTCTCCCGGAGAAGTCCGCCAGCGGCGCTCCCGTGGACCAGACCCAGCGCAAGCCCGTCGACGAACGCTCCTACCGTTCGGGCCTGGAGACCGGCAAGAAGCTCGCCACGCCGCTCGCCATGGTGTACGGCACGTTCGACGCCGGGCAGGTCAAGGAGGCGGCCGGCGACGTCAACCGCCTGCCCCTGGGCGGCTATGACCCCACGCCGTTCACGCTCACCAAGGATGCCTCCGGCAAGGACGTCGAGAACACCGAACTCAAGCCTTCGCTCAGTGCCACGGGCCTGGCCAGCCAGTCCGCCGGCGCCATCACCGACTATTACGGTCTCGCCGCCGCCCGCGGCTACGAGGACAACGCCGCCGTGATCGACGCCGTGCGCATCCGTGCCAAGGCGCCCGGCAGCTGGAAAGAAGCCCAGCCCGAGGTGGAGAAGCTCGCCAACGAGATCCGCGACATGGGCCTCGAAGCAACCATCGTTGCAGGCTCGGCCCGCGAGGACGCGAGCATCTTCGTCCCCGGCTACTCAAAGGACGACGCCGGCAAGGAAGCCCCGCTCGGCACCGTGCAGCAGTCGTGGGTCCGCCAGGACGCCGCGGACGCCGTTTCCGGCTCCCTCACCGCCACCAACCTGACGCTGCTCTTCCTCACCCTCATCGGCGCGGCCCTGCTGACCGGCGCCTCGACCGTGAGCTACGTCCGGAAACGCCGCACAGAGGCCGGCACCCTGCGCGCGATGGGCTGGACCCAGCGCCGGATCCGCTCCTGGGTGCTCGCCGAATTCGGTGTGGGAGCTGCCCTGCTGGCCGTAGTCGGAATCGTCCTGAGCCTGGTCAGCTGGAACCCGGCCACGGCGATCGTCTCGGCCTCCGTCCTGGTGCTCTACGCCGGCGCAGCGTTCTTCGCCGCGCAGCAGCTGCGCCACCGGGAGGTGGTGGACCAGGAGCCCCAGCACGATGAACGCCTCATCGCCGTGGACTCCCCGCTGACGTTTGCCAACCGGCAGCTGAGCACCAACAAGTTCAACACCGTCTCCCTGGCGGTCGCCGTCGGTGTCTTCGCGGCTGCGGTCGGCGGCATGGTGGCCCTACTGATCGACATTCCCCGCGCCGCCGGCGCCAGCGCGCTGAGCGGGCTGGCTGCCACGTCCATCGCGCTGCCGAGCATCATCCTCGGACTGTCCGGCGTTCTTGTTGGCCTGCTGCTGACTATGGTCACCGGCCGCTTCGAGTTGCAGGCCAAGCGCCAGTACCTCGGCACCCTGCAGGCCATGGGCTGGAACCCGGACATGCTGGGCCAGGTCCGCCTCTTCGAAAATGCCATGGTGGGGACGGTCGCGCTGCCGCTGGGTATCCTCGGCGCCCTCGGCGTTAGCCTCCTCCTCGCCCCCTATGCCGCGCTCTGGGCCGCTATCGCCGGGCTCGTGGCTGTACTTTGCTGGATTCCGATTGCAACGAAAGTGGTCCGATGAACAACGACCTGAACCTTGACCGTGAGGCTCACGAGCGGATGACGGCAAGCACCCGCCGCGGTGCCCACCAGACGCGCGCCAACACGATCGTGAAGGCCGCCGACCACGCCACGCCGTTGGAGCTCAGCAACATCACCATCCACTACGGCGGCGGCAAGGGCGGTGCCGAAGCCGTCAACGTCGTCGACGACTTCAACATGACGCTGCACGCCGGCGAAATGCACTGCGTCGCCGGCCGCTCCGGCTCCGGCAAGACCAGCATCCTCACCGTCGGCGCGGGCCTGACCCTGCCGACGTCGGGCCGGGTGTTCTGGGAGGGCGACTCCCTCGAGACCATGGGCGACGACGAAATCGCCGACCGCCGCCGCGCCCTGATCGGCTACGTCGACCAGGGCGGCGCTCTGATCGACGGGATGAGCGCGCTGGAGAACGTGCTGTTGCCCGCCGTGCCCGACGGCGAGGTGGACCAGCGCCGCGACATGGCCAAGGACCTCCTGGACCTCGTGGGCCTGGGCCGGCGCATGCGCCACCGCCCGGCCCAGCTCTCCGGCGGTGAACGCCAGCGCGTGGCCATCGCCCGGGCCCTGATCCTGGGCACCCGCGTGCTGGTGGTCGACGAGCCCACCGCCAGCCTGGACCGGTCCTCGGCCAACCGCATCATCAGCATCCTGAAGGACACGACGTCGGACGGCATCGCCGTGCTGGTGGCTTCACATGACCACGAACTTGTCCGCCAGAGCGATACCCTCACCGAACTGATCTAGGTTAAAGCTGTGACCACTTCCGAAAAGACCCCGTTCTACATCACCACGGCCATCAGCTACCCCAACGGCGTGCCGCACATCGGCCACGCCTACGAGGTGATCGCCACCGATGCGATGGCGCGCTTCAAGCGCCTGGACGGCTACGACGTCTTCTTCATGACCGGCACGGACGAGCACGGCCTGAAGATGCAGCAGACGGCGGAAAAGGAAGGCATCCCGGTCAAGGAGCTCGCCGACCGCAACTCGGCTGCATTCCGCCGGATGAGTGATGACCTTGGCATCTCCCTGAGCCGCTTCATCCGTACCACGGACCCGGACCACTACGAGGCGGCCAAAGCGCTCTGGCAGCGGATGGAAGCCAACGGCGACATCTACCTCTCCAAGTACGCCGGCTGGTACTCGGTCCGCGACGAGCGCTATTTCGTCGAGGACGAGACCGAGGTGCGGGCCGACGGCCTCCGCTACGCCTCCGAAACCGGCACCGAGGTGACCTGGACCGAGGAGGAGAGCTACTTCTTCAAGCTTGCCTCTTATCAGGACAGGCTGCTGGCCCTCTACGCGGACCACCCTTCCTTCGGTGCGCCGCACAACCGCTTCAACGAGGTCATCAGCTTCGTCAAGGGCGGCCTCGAGGATCTCTCGATCAGCCGCACCTCCTTCGACTGGGGCGTTCCTGTCCCGGGCAACCCGGACCACGTTATGTACGTGTGGGTGGACGCGCTGACCAACTACCTGACCGGCGTAGGCTTCCCGGACACTGAATCCGAGCTGTTCCGGAAGTACTGGCCCGCGGATGTCCACGTGATCGGCAAGGACATCTCGCGTTTCCACGCCGTCTACTGGCCCGCATTCCTGATGTCGGCAGGGCTGGAACTGCCCAAGCGCGTGATGATTCACGGCCACCTGCACAACCAGGGCATTAAGATGTCCAAGTCGCTGGGCAACGTCGTGGCGCCGGCCGACTGGGTGGCGCAGTACGGCCTGGACCAGGTCCGCTTCTTCCTGCTCCGCGAAGTCCCCTTCGGCGCTGACGGCAACTACAGCCACGACGCGATTGTGGGCCGCATGAACTCCGACCTCGCCAACAACTTCGGCAACCTGGCCCAGCGGTCGCTGTCCATGGTCGCGAAGAACTGCGACGGCGCCGTTCCCGTTCCCGGCGGGTTCACCGCCGCGGACGCCGCGCTGCTGGGCCAGGCCAACGGGCTGCTGGACATCTCCCGCGCCGCGTTCGAAAAGCAGGAGTTCAGCCGCGCCCTCGAGGCCATCTGGAACGTCCTGGGAGACACCAACGCGTACTTCGCCGAGCAGGCGCCCTGGGTGCTGCGGAAGACCGACGTCGAACGCATGAACACCGTCCTGTACGTGACCCTCGAGGTGCTGCGGATCGTCGCCATCCTCGCCCAGCCGGTCATGCCGGCGGCGACGGCGGCCATCCTGGACACGCTCGGCCAGCCGGAGGGGGAGGCGCGGGAGTTCGCCGCCCTGGGCACGCCGATCGTTGCCGGAACGGCGCTGCCGGCCCCGGCCCCGGTCTTCCCGAAGTACGAGGAGCCCGCTGACGCCTGATCGCCCGGCCTCGCGGCCCAAGCGGCTGCAACTGGCCCGGAATGCTCCCTCTCCTTGAACTCAAGGTGGGGGAGCATTTGTGTTGTACTCGCAAGAAGTTGCGGGCGAGTATCCGCGTAATTGTGCCCGTTTCCTGGACCGGCCGCACGAACCGTTTCGGCAGCAGGCTACCGGCAAGTAGTTACGGGCTCCAGTACCGAGTACCGCACGCAGAAAAAGGGTACTTTCCTCTCAATTAGACGAGTACCGACTACTCACGACCGGGGGCTTCCGCCTCCATAGCCTGAAATAGCAAGCGAACTGACGACACTGCTGGGGAGTAACTGTCACCATTCAATTCGCTGTTTGAGGTCTCGAATAGTTCTTTTCCTGGGTCTCGAGGACGGTTACTCCACGCAGTCAAGGCTGATTCAATCCTGACTGGACGGAGCGACGGAAAATGAGACGAACAATAGCCACACTGGGGGTTGTGGGGCTGGGGATCGTGGCGGCCACGGCGTCTGCCAACGCCGCGCCCCCGGAGGAGAAGAAGATCACCATCTGCCATGCAACGAGCGCGGAGGGGAACCCGTTCGTACTCGAGACCATCAACCTGAACGCGCTGAAAGCCCACGCGGACGACACGCGGGATATCGTCCCGGAGAATTCAGGCAAGGTCAGGCCAGAGGGGCAGAACCTGAGCGCCGCGAGCCTGGCCATTCTGGCCAACGGTTGCGTGGCTGTCGCTGTTCCTCCTGTTGATCCTCCGGTGGACCCGCCTGTTGATCCCCCGGTTGACCCGCCGGTGGACCCGCCTGTTGATCCTCCGGTTGACCCGCCGGTGGACCCGCCCGTTGATCCGCCGGTTGATCCTCCGGTGGACCCGCCTGTTGATCCTCCGGCCGAGCCGGGGTCGGAGGACGAAACCCCGGAATCGGACGCGAAGCCGGAAGCGGTCCTCACGCAGGTGGTACCAACCGCCGTGGCGCCACAAGCCGCAGCCCAGGCCGCCAAGAAGGCGAACGCGGGATACAACGTCCAGACTGCGGTTGGCCGCACCTCGGACTCCGGCATCCCCATGTGGCTGATGGCGCTGACCGGAGTGTTCACGGCGGGAGCGGCACTGGTGCTCTGGCAAGGCGGAAGGCGCGCCAGGAACGCTGAGGGCTAGGCGGTACAGCCAGGACAGAGCAGTACGGGGGCGGGTGCCGCGATTGCAGCACCCGCCCCTCACGTTCAGTTAGCAGAGCGCAGGCACCTCAACAGGAGCACTTATGAGCTGGCACCGTCGCAACCATCTGGCACGTGTACCCGGTATCCGTGGCCTGTCACTCGGCCGGAGGGACATGCTCCTGCTGGCAGTCTGCGTGGCGGGAATCCTCGCCGCCTGGCTGTTCTACGCAGCGTCCGGAACTGGGGGTATGCAACCGGCCTACGGCCAAGCGGCTGCGGCAGCAAAACCAAAGCCCCCGGCCGGAACCGCCGGGCCAGAGTCGACGTCGTCTCCGTCCGCTGTCCCGGCCGGAGGCAGCGCGGGGCTGCTGCCGTCCGGTGCGGCGGCCGCCAGCTCAGCAGCGCTGGAACCGCGGGCCCAAGGCGGAGCGATACAGCCCGCTGCGTCCATCCCGCAACGCCTCACGTACCCCGCGGCAGGCATGGACGTGACCATCCATCCGCTGGATCCGCCGGGCGACGCCGAAAACCGGAGCATCGTGCCCCCGGAGACGATGGACGGCTACTGGCTCACTCCCTTTGGAACCCCCGGGGACGGCTCAGCAAACACCACCTACATCATCGGCCACAGCTGGGAGGGCCTGGACGCGCCGTTCAACCACTTGAGCTCCGCCGCGGCCCCGGGGGACATGCTCTCCGTGTCCACGGAGACGGGGATACTCCGCTACGCCGTGGAGTCGGTCGCCACCTACACGAAAGCCACCCTGAAGGACAGCCCCGTCTGGGACGTCATTCCCAACCGCCTGGTCCTGATCAGCTGCTACACGGAGGATCCCTGGGGGAAGAACGTCGTGGTGATCGCGACGCCCTCTCGCGGCCCCTGACGGCTCCTGACAGCCCCGCCGCTTCGCCGAGGTCAGACTTCGCGCCCGTATCCGCGCGCGACACGGGCCCGAAGTCTCACCTCGGCGGCGGCGGGGCCCGCAACGGCGCCGCCACAGCGCTTTGTTCGAATAATGAGACGAGTTGACCAGCATGTGGATCACTTGGCTACGCTGAAAACATGAGCGCATCCACGATTGATCTGGCCGTTATTCCCGGCGATGGCATCGGCCCCGAGGTCACGGCCGAGGCCGTGAAGGTCCTCGAGAAGGCTGCCGCAGCGGAGGGCATCGTGCTGCAGCAGACCCACTACAAACTTGGCGCCCAGCACTGGCTCGAAACGGGGGAGACCCTGCCGGAGGAAACCCTCGCCGATCTCCGCACCCGCGACGCCATCCTCTTCGGCGCGGTCGGGGCGGCCCCGGGCGACACCCGGATCCCGTCCGGCATCATCGAACGTGAACTCCTGCTCAAGCTGCGCTTCAGCCTGGACCACTTCGTCAACCTGCGGCCTTCACGTTTGTACCCGGGCATTGGCAGCCCGCTTGCCCACCCCGGCGACATCGACTTCATCGTGGTCCGCGAAGGCACCGAGGGCCCTTACGTGGGCAACGGCGGCACGCTGCGCGCCGGCACTCCGCACGAGGTCGCCACCGAGGTCTCGCTCAACACCGCCCACGGTGTGGAGCGTGTGGTCCGGGACGCCTTCCGCCGGGCCAACGACCGCCCGCGCAAAAAGCTGACCCTCGTGCACAAGCACAACGTCCTGGTCTTTGCCGGGCACCTCTGGAAGCGCACTGTGGAGGCGGTTGCCCAGGAATTCCCCGAAGTCACCCACGACTACCTGCACATCGACGCCGCCACGATCTTTATGGTCACGGACCCGGCGCGCTTCGACGTGATCGTCACCGACAACCTCTTCGGCGACATCATCACCGACCTCGCCGCCGCCGTCACCGGAGGCATCGGCCTGGCCGCCTCCGGAAACATCAACATGGAACGCACCGCACCGTCCATGTTCGAACCGGTCCACGGTTCGGCCCCGGACATCGCCGGCCAGCAGAAGGCGGACCCGACGGCGGCCATCCTCTCCGCGGCGCTCCTGCTGGACCACCTGGGCTATGGCACCGCTGCGCGGAAGATCGAGGCGGCCGTCGTCGCCGACATCGCGGGCCGCGGCACCGCAGCCCGCAGCACCAGCGCGGTCGGTGACGCCATCGCCGCCGCCCTGTAAAGGCCACCAGGCACCGGGCCGGAGGCCCTGCCAACGGGCGTAAGCTTGTTTCGAATCACCAATATGCTGCCGTGGTCCGAGGATGAACCACGTTCACACACCAGGCAGCCGACCGTGGAGGAACCATGACTCAGACTGCCCATGGCGTCGAATTCACCCAGCAGCCTTCGGCAACCCCGAAGTCCGCTGAAGAACGTGCTGCCATCCTGGCGAACCCGGGTTTCGGCAACTATTTCACCGACCACACCGCGATCGTCGACTACAGCGTCGACGCCGAGGGCAAGGGCGGCTGGCACGATGCCCGCGTTGAGGCTTACGGTCCCATCTCCCTGGACCCCTCCGCCGCGGTGCTCCACTACGGCCAGGAAATCTTCGAAGGACTCAAGGCCTACCGCCACGCCGACGGCTCCATCTGGACGTTCCGGCCGGAAGCCAACGCCGCCCGCCTGAACAAGTCGGCCCGCCGCCTGGCACTCCCGGAACTCCCGGAAGAGTACTTCCTGGGCGCCATTCGCGAGCTCGTCTCCGCGGACAAGGAATGGGTTCCCTCCGGCGACGGCGAAGCCCTGTACCTGCGGCCGTTCATGATCGCCACGGAGGCCTTCCTCGGTGTCCGCGCCGCCCGTGAAGTGTCCTTCCGCGTCATCGCCTCCCCGGCCGGCAACTACTTCGGCGGCGAGCTCAAGCCCGTCTCCATCTGGATCTCCCGCCAGTACGCCCGCGCCGGCCGCGGCGGAACCGGCGCCGCGAAGTGCGGCGGCAACTACGCCGCGTCACTGATCGCGCAGCAGGAAGCCGAGGCCCACGGCTGCAAGCAGGTGCTCTTCCTGGACCAGTTCAACGACAACGCCGTGGAAGAGCTCGGCGGCATGAACGTGTTCTTCGTGATGAAGGACGGGTCCCTGGTCACCCCCGCGCTGAGCGGAACCATCCTCGAAGGCATCACCCGGATGTCCGTCATCCAGGTGGCCAAGGACATGGGCCGCGAGGTCACCGAACGCAAGATCACCCTGGATGAATGGCGCGACGGCGTGGCCTCCGGCGAAATCCCCGAGGTCTTTGCCTGCGGCACCGCCGCCGTGATCACCCCGATCGGCGTGCTCAAGGACGACACCGAGTTCATCGGCTCCGAGGACGCGAAGGCGGGGGAGACCACCATGGCCATCCGCGAGCAGCTCCTCGGCATCCAGACCGGAGCCGTCGAGGACACCCACGGCTGGCTCACCCGCCTGGCCTAAGCGGCCGGCGCCCACGCCACAGGCAGCGTCCGACGGCGGCTCCGCACCTTCCGGTGCGGGACCGCCGTCGTCGTTCGTCGCGGCGCTGCTGCTCGTGTGACGCGCGCTCGTATGACTGCCGGTTCGGTGGGAAGATGGACCTGTGATTCCGGACGACCCCCGCGCCATGGTGCGCAGCACAGAGCTGACCCGCTTCAGGCTGGCCCCCAACCCGGGGCCGATGAGCCTGCACGGGACCAACTCCTACGTGATTTCCGCGCCCGGAGCGGCGGGCACGGTCGTGGTGGATCCCGGCCCGCTGGATGAGGGGCACCTGCAGGAACTGGCCCAGGCCGGCGCCGTCGAGCTCATCCTGATTACACACCGGCACGCGGACCACACGGCGGCCGCCGCCAGGTTCTCCGAGCTGACCGGCGCACCCGTCCGCGCCATGGATCCGGCCCACTGCCACGGGGGAGCCCCCTTGGCGGACGGCGAGGTCGTCCACGCCGCCGGGGCGGAGATCAGGGTTGTGGCAACGCCTGGCCACACCTCGGACTCGGTCTGCTTCCACCTGCCGGATGACGGCGCCCAAGGTTCGGTCCTCACCGGCGACACCATCCTGGGCCTCGGCACCACGGTCCTGGACTACCCCGACGGCACCCTGGGGGACTACCTGGCCTCCCTGGACCGGCTGGAACGCCTCGGGGCCGCGACCGTCCTCCCGGCCCACGGGCCCAGGCTGCCCGCGCTGGACACGATTGTCCGCGCCTACCGTGACCACCGCGAGGACCGCCTCGCGCAGATCCGCTCCGCGCTCGAAAGCCTGGGCGCCGGCGCCGAAGTGGCAGACGTGGCCGACGCCGTGTACGCCGCGGTCGATCCCGCCGTGCGGCCTGCGGCGGAACTCTCCGTGGCCGCACAGCTGCACTACCTGCGCCTCGACGGCGGCACCTCGTAGCACGGGAGTATGGCGCCGCCGGAGACGGTACGCTTGGAGCCATGCGTATCGCCCGGTTTGTAGTCGATTCTGATCCCCTCTACGGCATCGTTGAAGGTGAGCCCGGCAGTGAGGAAGTCACTGTCATCAACGGCGACCCCTTCTTCCACGGCGTGGAACGAACCGCCGTGCGGCACAAACTGGAGGACGTGCGTCTCCTCGCCCCGATCATTCCGCGCAGCAAGGTCATCGGCGTCGGCCGCAACTTCGTGGAACACGCCCGGGAACTCGGCAACGAAGTGCCCCAGCAGCCGCTGCTCTTCCTGAAGCCCAACACCTCTGTGGTCGGCCCCAACGACCCGATCATCCTGCCGGAGTTTTCCGAGGAAGTGTCTTTCGAGGCGGAGCTCTGCGTCGTGATAGGCCGGATCTGCAAGGACGTCCCGGAGGAGCGCGTCGACGACGTCGTCTTCGGCTACACCTGCGGCAACGACCTCACCGCCCGCGACGTCCAGAAGACGGACCTGCAGTGGGCCCGGGCCAAGGGATTCGACACCTCCGCGCCGCTGGGGCCGTGGATCGAGACCGAGCTGAACACCGAGGACCTGCAGATCCAGGGCCGCCTCAACGGCGAACTGCGCCAGGACGGCAGCACCAGCCAGATGATCCGCGGCGTCCGCGAGCTCGTCTCGTCGGCCGCGTCGGTCGTCGCGCGCCTGCGCCTCGAAAACGAGCCGTTCACGTTCGTGCTCTCCGGCGGCATCTTCCGCGCGGTGCCGTGGATGCGCGAGCAGCTGACGGCGCGGCTGCCGCGCGTCGCGCGCACCGCCGAGATCCGGCATCTCGCCGTCGAACCGGCCGAAGGGGCCGTGCGGCTGGCGCTGTCGCTGCTCGCCGGCGAGGTGCGCGTGCCGGTCTACGTCGATCCGGCGGCGTCATGAAGGTCCGCATCTTCGCCGGCGCCGACGACGTGGCC
>CALMVY010000003.1 GCA_937873245.1 uncultured Arthrobacter sp.
AGTGGGATTTTTAAATCAGGTGGAGTTGAGTCTCCATCTGATTCCTCGATGTTCAGCTTAGCTGAACGAGTTCACTGAGTTATGTAATGATACCATCAAGATTGAGCAATGGCGATAATGTTTTAAACATGCTATTATGATAAGTAAACTTAACACATCAAGGACATGAAATAGACACGAATGGAGCGGCATTTATGATGAATCGGCATATGTTCAAGGTACACAGAGAACTTCTTGAACTTAACGCGATGGAAATGGACACGGTGCTTTATCAATTTTTCCGTGAGCTCATACAGAGGAACAATTTACCTGAAACAGCTGAATTCGAGTTCGTGAACGAGGATGATCTCTCCCGCAAGCTTAAGGTTAATCTGGAGGAAAGGCTGTTGCAGGGACGGGGGATTAAAGGCTTGTTTGCTCCCTATGAGCAGGCAGAGCATATATTGATCGAAGTCATCGGTATGGAATCCGATTGTCGTGTTCAGATTGGCGCGCCCCTGTTTTCAAATCGAAGCTGGCACGATGAACTGGAAGAGAAGCCAGAGAGTAAGCAACGGATGAATGAGGTACTGACTTCTATGCGTAATCTGAGACTGCAAGAAGAAACTTGGTTTCATCTGTATGACAGCGCGCAACAGTTTACTGTTAAGCGAGTGGACGAGCTAGTCTGCCTGCCGCACATTCGGGACTTGCAGCCCTTTGAGTACCAGACGAGAACCGTTAAAGCGGTGATTGGACGTTTGAAAGGACGCGCCATGCTCTGTGATGAGGTCGGATTAGGGAAAACGGTGGAAGCCGGCCTATGCATGCTTGAATATATTATGAGAGGGCTTGTCAGGAAAATACTTGTGCTTGTTCCACCTTCACTTGTCAATCAGTGGCATGAAGAAATGAAAAGCAAATTCAATCAGGACTTTATTCGTTCGGATGATCCTGAATTTGTTAAGCGTGGGAGTGAGGCTTGGGGTCATTATAATAAGATCATTGCTTCTATATCAACAGCCAAGCGCTTAAATCATAGTAAGGTTATCTCTGAACTGCAATATGATCTTGTTATCGTGGATGAAGCGCATCATTTGAAGAATCGCGCGACGGCGAACTGGAAGCTCGTCAATCCTGGACCGTCAACGCCGCCCGGCTCGCGGTGGCAGCGCCCTGGATAGTCCTGGTGCTGCTGGCAAGCAGGCCCGAAGCGGTGGCAGCCTACAACACTCCCGTCGGGGCCGCCGTCCTGCTTGGCGGGCTGGCGGTCTCCCTTGTCTCCTATGCCGTCATGCTGCGCATTGGAGCGCTGCCGGCAGATGAGAGGGTGCTCCGGTGACCGGGCTGACGGCGGCGGCAGTGGCCTGCGGAGTCGTCCTGGGTTGCGGTTGCTGGTTGTTGCTGGTCAGGCTGCCGTTCATGCGCCCGGCCACGTTTGTTGAACGCATCGCCCCTCAGTTGAAGTCCCACAACCTGGAATCACGGCTCCTGCGGACGGTGCCGGGAAACATCACTCCGTTCGGGCCGCTGGAACGGATTCTGCGTCCGGTCATCGGCGACGCCGTGACGTGGCTGGGGAGACTCAGTCCCGGTTCCTCGGCCTTGAACCGCCGGCTGGCCAGGGCGGGAAGCGCCAAGTCGCCGGCCGATTTCCGGGCACAGCAGCTTCTTTGGGGCGCAGGTGGATTTGTCGCTGCGGTCGGAGCAGTCGTTCTGTTTGGTGCGGCGGGACGGTTCAGCCCACTCCTCGCCGTCGTGCTGGTGCTTGGCGGCGCGGCCGGTGGTTTCATGTTGCGGGACTACCTGCTGGGCGCCCAGGTCAGGAAGCGCGAAGCGCGCATGATGGCGGAGTTCCCCAGCATTGCCGAACTCATGGCGCTCGCGGTCAGCGCGGGTGAGAGTGCCACGGGCGCACTGGACAGAGTGTGCCGCAGCGCCCGGGGAGAGCTGTCCAAGGACTTCACCCGCGTCCTGGCGGAGACCCGGGCAGGGAAGCCGCTCGTGGAAGCTCTGCAGGAGTTCTCGTCCCGGACGGAGCTTGGCCCCTTGCTCCGCTTTGTGGACGGGCTGATCGTGGCGGTCGAACGGGGAACACCGCTCGCCGATGTGCTCAGGGCACAGGCCCAGGACGTCCGAGACACGGCCAAGCGCGACCTGATGGAGTCCGCCGGAAAGAAGGAAATCGCAATGATGGTTCCCGTCGTCTTCGGCGTCCTGCCGCTGACGGTCGTGTTCGCCGTCTACCCCGGCCTGGCCGCGATCAGCATGGGTTTGTAGGTCAGCACAGTTTTCGTAACAGGGGCGAATGAACCGCACTAAAGCGGCAGGAAGACAACCGAACCACCGACAAAGGGGAGAAAGTGAAACAGATCCCAAACCGCATGGCACTGTGGCTCTGCAACATCAACCTGGTGCCCGGGCTGGCCAGATTCCACAGGGGGTACGAAACCACGCGACCGCAGCAGCCCGGCGATCATCGGGAGCGGGGTGATGTTCCGGGGTGGGTGATGATCACGCTGATGTCGGCCGTCCTCGTCGCGGCGCTGCGCGCGCTCGCCGGGCCGGCCTTGGAAGGGCTGTTCAACCAGGCCATGGACAAGGTCGGGCAGTAGCACGTGCGCCTGCCCGGCAGCGGCTGGGGCAGAACTGAGGAGCGGGGCTCGGCGGTGGTGGACTTCGTCCTCGTGGGCGGACTGCTGACGCTGTTCTTCCTCGCCATCGTCCAGCTCACCCTGGTCCTCCATGTCCGGAACACGCTGATTGACGCCGCGGCCTCCGGTGCCAGGTACGGGACCCTTGCGGACCGCGGCGCAGGGGATGCCAAGGACCGGACAGCGCACCTGATTGGGGTCGCGCTCAACCAGGAGTTCGCCACGGACGTGACCACAGCCGAAGCCACGTACCAGGGCGTCCGGACCCTGGAGGTCACCGTCCGCGCGCCGTTGCCCGTGATCGGCTTGATCGGTCCCCGCGCAGTCCTGGAGGTGAAGGGTCATGCCGCCATCCAGCCCTGACGCGCCGGACGGGCCCGAACGAGGCAGCGCCGTCGTCGAATTCACGTTCCTGTCACTGCTGCTGATGGTGCCGCTGGTCTACTTCATCATCACCATGAGCCAGCTTCAGGGCGGTTCTTTCGCGGTGGTCGGCGCCGCGGACCAGGCCGCCAAGGTCTTCGTCGCCCAGCCTGACGCGGCAGGCGGCCGGGCCGCCGCCGAGCAGGCCGTTCTGCTGGCGCTCGCCGACCACGGGCACTCCGCGGCGGAGGCCCGCGTCGAGACGAGCTGTGCCCCCGCGGACTGCATGGCCGCCGGCTCGGCCGTGACGGTCACCGTCCACCTCACAGTGCCGTTGCCGTTCGTCCCGTTCAGCGAGGCACTGGATCTGAACGCGGGGCAGCTCAGCGCCTCCGCCACGCAACTGGTGGGCCGCTTCCGGTGAGTCTTTCCCAGGAGCAGCGCCTCGGGCGGCGTCCGCGGCAAGGACCGGGCGCGGATCAATCACGCCCGGCCGTTCGCAACGACGACGGGCAACTCATGGTGCTGATCATCGGCTACGTCCTGCTCGCACTGTTGCTGGCCACCGTCGTCACCGCCGCCTCGAGCGTCTACATCGAGCACAAAAAGCTCCTCTCGCTGGCCGACGGCGCCTCGGTGGCCGCGGCGGACAGTTTCACGCTGGGACAGCTTGAGACTGCCAGCGGCAGCCCCACCGCCGTCCTGACCGGTGCCCGTGTGCGGGGCGCCGCCGTCGACTTCCTGGACCGGAGCAGCGCCTTCACCCGGTTCAGCAGCCTCAGCATCGGGCCGGGAACGGGCAGCCCGGACGGTTCCACCGCCGTCGTGGTGCTCAGCGCCGCCGTCCACCCGCCCGTGGTCAATTTCCTGGTCCCCGACGGCATCAGGATCGAGGCGAGTTCGACGGCGCGTTCCCGGCTCACGCGGTAGCCCCGCGGCCAGGTCACCCGCCGAGGCGCACGCCCAAGTCCGGGCCGCGCGCATGGATAGCGTAGGCTTAAAAAACCATGGCAAACATTGATTTTCCCGCAGAAATCCGCGCCCTGCGCGCCACCTACGCCTCCATCGAGAACGTTTCGAATGTCGAGGCGCTGAAGGAAGACATCGCCGAACTCAGCGAACGGGCCGGCGAACCCAACCTGTGGGACGATCCCGCGGCCGCCCAGGTGATCACCTCGCGGCTCTCGCACCGCCAGTCCGAACTGGCCCGCCTGGACTCCCTCACCGCGCGGATCGACGACCTGGAAGTCCTCGTGGAGCTGGGCCAGGACGAGGACGACGCCGACTCCATGGGGGAGGCCGCCGCCGAACTGGAGTCGATCCGGAAAGCGCTGAAGGACCTCGAAGTCGTGACCCTGCTGTCCGGCGAGTTCGACGAGCGCGAGGCCGTCGTCACCATCCGCGCCGGCGCCGGGGGAGTGGACGCTGCGGACTTCGCCGAAATGCTGATGCGGATGTACCTGCGCTGGGCCGAACGCCACGGCTACCCGACCACCATCATGGACACCTCCTACGCCGAGGAAGCCGGGCTGAAGTCCGCCACGTTCGAGGTCAAGGCCCCCTACGCCTACGGCACGCTCAGCGTCGAGGCCGGCACGCACCGCCTGGTCCGGATCAGCCCCTTCGACAACCAGGGCCGCCGCCAGACCTCGTTCGCCGCCGTCGAAGTCATCCCGCTGATCGAGCAGACGGACTCCATCGACATCCCGGACAACGAGATCCGCGTCGACGTCTTCCGTTCCTCCGGCCCGGGCGGCCAGTCCGTCAACACCACGGACTCCGCCGTGCGCCTGACCCACATCCCCACCGGCACGGTCGTGTCCATGCAGAACGAGAAGTCGCAGCTGCAGAACCGTGCGGCCGCCCTGCGCGTGCTGCAGTCCCGGCTGTTGCTGCTGAAGAAAGAACAGGAGGACGCCGAGAAGAAGGCGTTCGCCGGC
>CALMVY010000004.1 GCA_937873245.1 uncultured Arthrobacter sp.
CGTTCTCACCACTCACTTCCCCAGCAGCCCGTTCAGCTTCTGGTGGAACTCCTCGACGTTGTCCTTGGTGATGACGATGTGCGGGATGTAGAGGATGCCGTCCTTGGGCAGGCCGGACTTGTCCCCCTTGGCCAGCTGGGCCATCAGCTTCGGGTGCACCTCTCGGCCTAAGACCGCCCTCGCAGGCACACTTTTGTGCATTTATGCAGATAGCCTCTGCATGATTCGCCGTTGAGCTTGGCGTTCAGGCGGACCATACTCGTTGGGACCCGGCGGTTCGTGGCCAAAATCACACGTACCCGCCTCAGACTGTCCCAGTGGTGTCGAAGAAGACGCCGAAGGAGTTCATCAATGAGTACGGAAAAGTCCGCCGCGCGGCGGCCCGAGGAAACCGACGTCAAGGCCACAGGCCTGAAGAAAGTCGTCACGGCCTCCATGGCCGGCACCGTTGTCGAATGGTATGAGTTCTTCCTCTACGCCTCCGCGGCGACCCTCGTCTTCGGCAAGCTGTTCTTCCCGAACTCCGGCACGGAACTGGACGGCATCATCGCCGCCTTCGTTACCTATGCTGTTGGTTTCGTGGCCCGCCCCATCGGCGGCATCGTCTTCGGCCACTTCGGCGACAAGTTCGGCCGCAAGCAGCTGCTCCAGCTGAGCATCGTCCTCGTCGGCGTTGCAACCTTCCTGATGGGCTGCCTGCCCACCTTCCAGCAGATCGGCTACTGGGCTCCGGCCCTCCTGGTCTTCCTGCGCTTTGTCCAGGGCTTCGCCGTCGGCGGCGAATGGGGCGGCGCAGTCCTCCTCGTGGCCGAGCACAGCCCCAGCAAGTCCCGCGGTTTCTGGTCCTCCTGGCCGCAGTCGGCCGTCCCGATGGGCAACCTGCTCGCCACCGGTGTGCTGTTCACGCTGTCTGCCACGCTGTCCTCCGCCGACTTCCTCAGCTGGGGCTGGCGAGTGGCCTTCTGGCTCTCCGCTGTGATCGTCATCGTCGGCTACTACATCCGCACCAAGGTCCAGGACGCCCCGATCTTCCTGGAGGCCCGCAAAGAGGTCACCGTTGAGAACAAGGGCTACGGCGTCGCCGAAGTCTTCCGCCGCTACCCGCGTGGCGTCTTCACCGCCATGGGCCTGCGGTTTGCGGAGAACATCCTCTACTACCTTGTGGTCACGTTCTCCATCACGTACCTGAAGATCATTGTCCAGACGGATACCTCGCGCATCCTGCTCCTGCTGCTGGTGGCGCACTTCATCCACTTCTGCGTCATTCCGCTGGTCGGCAAGCTGTCCGACGCCTTCGGCCGCAAGCCGGTCTACATGGCCGGGGCCGTCCTGGGCGGTTCCTGGGGCTTCTTTGCCTTCCCGATGATGGACACCAAGAACGACCTCATCATCCTCGCGGCGATCACTATCGGCCTTCTCTTCCACGCCCTGATGTACGCGGGCCAGCCGGCCTTGATGGCCGAGATGTTCCCGACCCGCATGCGCTACTCGGGTGTTTCGCTGGGCTATCAGGTCACCTCGATCGTGGCCGGTTCGCTGGCTCCGATCATTGCCACGGCCCTGTTGAGCCAGTACAAGTCCTCCACACCGGTGGCGATTTACCTCCTCGGTGCCTGTGTGGTCACTATGGTGGCCGTGTTCTTCCTCAAGGAAACCCGCGGCATCTCCCTGCACGACGTCGACGCCGCCGATGCCCAGGGCACCGCGGACCTGCTTGCCGCTGCCAAGAAGTAGGCAAGTAGCACCACAAGCAACGACATAGCAACGGCAACAGCCCGGGCCCGCACTGCGGGACCCGGGCTGTTGCCGTTTGTGCTGTCGGTTCAGCCCGCCAGAACCGCTCAGCCTGCCAGAACCGCTCAGCCTGCCAGAACGGCCTGGCGGGCGGAAATCTCCGTCCGGATCGCCTCCAGCACGGCCTGGACGGCGGCCGAGCGCAACGATTCCGCCCGCGCCACCGCCCAGATCGGCAGCTGCCGCTGGAAGTCGTCCGGCAGCACCGGCAGCAACGTGGGGTCACCCGCCACCAGGAAGTTGGGCAGCAGCCCGATCCCGGCGCCCCGCCGGACGGCCTCCAGCTGGGCGAAGATGCTGGTGGCCTGGAAACTGGACCGCGGGACGGGCAGCTGGGTGGACCGGTGGCCCAGTTCAGCGACCTGCAGCGCCGACTCCACGTACGAGACGAAACCGTGCTGCCGGACGTCGTCGAGCGTCTCCGGCAGTCCGTGTTCCCCGACGTACTCCGGGCTCGCGTAGAGCCGCAGGAAATAGTTGGACAGGAAGATCGTCTGCGCGTTGCTGACGTCGAGGTTGCCCACCACCACCTCGAGGTCCACTCCGGAGCGGTTCTGGCTGACCTTGCGGGTGGCGCTGAGCATTTCGACGTTGAGCAGCGGGTGCTGCCGCTGGAGCCGCACGAGCGCCGGCGCAACGAACCCGGCGCCGAAGCCGTCGGGCGTGCTGATGCGGACCAGACCCGAGAGGACGTCTTCGGACTGTGCGATCCGGTTGCTCAGCGCGCCCAGGGTACCCTCGATCGCCTCCGCGGCGGCCACGGCCTCGTTGCCGAGATCGGTGAGTTCCCAGCCGTGCGGGCTCCGCTCCAGGGTGCGCCCGCCCAGTTGTTTGTCCAGGGCCAGGATCCGGCGGGAGATGGTGGTGTGGGTGGTGCCGAGGGTTTCCGCCACCGCATTGAACCTGCCCAGCCGGGCAACGGTCAGCAGGATCAGCAGATCGTCCGGACTCGGAAGCCGTCTCAAGTCCACAGTGACTCCTCTGGATTCAGGGATGTGCATCCATGCACACGCCATCTGTAAATTTTTCCCTTGATTGCACTGTAACAGGGTGTGATGCTGGACACGGAACATCCGGTGCACGTCCGGACCGCACGCACCGGCGCGCCGGCGCGCCGGCGCACCACACAAAGCAAAGCAAAGCAAAGGAGCTTATGCCATGGCAGTAATCGCTTGGATCGGACTGGGGAACATGGGCGGGTCCATGTCGGTGAACCTCGCCAAGGCAGGCCACGACGTCCGCGGCTTCGACCTCAACGCGGAGGCCGTCGCCGCCGCGGAGGCAGGCGGCGTGAAGCCTGCCGGAAGCATCGCCGACGCCGTGGACGGCGCCGACGTCGTCTTCACCATGCTTCCCAAGGGAGAGCACGCCCGCGCGGTATACCTCGGCGAGGACGGCGTTCTGGCCCACGCGGACACGCGCACGCTGCTGGTGGATTCCTCCACGATCGACATCGCCTCCGCGCAGGCCCTGCACGACGCCGCCGCTGCCGCCGGGTTCCGCTTCGTTGACGCCCCGGTGTCCGGCGGCATGAGCGGCGCGAAGGCCGCCACCCTGACGTTCATGATCGGCGGTGAAACCGGCGCCGTGGCCGAGGCCACCGAATACATCAAGCCGATGGCCGCGAACATCATCCCGACCGGCGGGGCCACCACCGGCCAGGCCGCCAAGATCTGCAACAACCTCATGCTCTTCATCAACCTCGCCTCCACCGCGGAAGGCGCCGTCCTGGCCGACCGGCTCGGCCTGGACAAGCAGGTCTTCTGGGATATCGCGTCCGTCTCCTCGGGCGACAGCTGGGCGCTGCGTACCTGGTACCCCGTAGCCGGGGTGGTCCCCACCGCTGCCTCCAACAACGATTTCGCCCCGACTTTCACCACCGAGCTCGCCAACAAGGACATCGGCCTCGCCATCAGCGCGGCCCGCGACACCGGCACCCCGCTGGAAATCGGCGAGCACGTCCAGCAGCTCTTCCAGCGCCTCATCGACGCCGGCCAGTCCGGCATCGACTGCTCCGCGATCGTCAAGCTGGTCGACGGCACCTTCGACGCCGCCAAGTAACAACCACAGCCTTTAGAAAGAGACCCACCCCATGGAACGCATTCCGCACTTCATCAACGGCGCCCTGATTTCCGACGCCGAGCGCTACGGCCCGGTCTTCAACCCGGCCACCGGCGAGCAGGAGAAGGAGGTCGCCCTGGCCTCGGCAGCCCGCGTCGAGGAGGCCATCCTGGCCGCCCGTGCCGCCCTGCCCGGCTGGCGCGCCACCAGCCTCGCCAAGCGCACCACCATCTTCTTCAAGGTCCGCGAACTGCTCATGCAGCGCCGGCCCGAACTGGCCGCCCTGCTGACCAGCGAACACGGCAAGGTCCTCTCCGACGCCGAGGGCGAGATCACCCGCGGCCTGGAGAACATCGAGTTCGCCACCGGGCTGTCGCACGCGCTCAAGGGTGAACGCTCCGAGCAGGTGGCCGGCGGCGTCGACGTCCACTCCGTGCGCCAGCCGGTCGGCGTCGTCGCCTGCATTACGCCGTTCAACTTCCCGGCCATGGTGCCGCTGTGGATGATCGGCAGCGCCCTGGCCTGCGGCAACACCGTGCTCCTCAAGCCCAGCGAGAAGGACCCGTCCTCCGCCATCTTCATCGCCCAGGTCTTCGCCGAGGCCGGACTGCCCGCCGGCGTGCTCAACGTGGTGCACGGCGACAAGGAGGCCGTCGACGTCCTGCTCGAACACCCCGACGTCAAGGCCGTCAGCTTTGTCGGCTCGACGCCGATTGCCCAGTCCATCTACAAGCGCGCCGCCGACCACGGCAAGCGCGTCCAGGCCCTCGGCGGCGCCAAGAACCACATGGTCGTGCTCCCGGACGCGGACCTGAACATGGCCGCCGACGCCGCCGTCTCGGCGGCCTACGGCTCCGCCGGCGAACGCTGCATGGCGGTCAGCGTGCTGGTCGCCGTCGGGAACATCGCGGACGAACTCGTCGACGCGATCAAGACCCGGATGGCCACGCTCAAGATCGGCCCCGGCACCGACCCGGCCTCCCAGATGGGCCCGCTCATCACCGCCGAACACCGCGACAAGGTCGCCTCCTACGTCGCCGGCGCGGCCGGGGAAGGCGCCACCGTGGTGGTGGACGGCCGGGACCAGCAGTTCGACTCCAAGGGCTTCTTCATCGGCGTCAGCCTGGTGGACCACGTCAAGCCCGGCATGAAGGTCTACGACGACGAGATCTTCGGCCCGGTCCTGTCCGTGGTCCGCGTCGAGACCTACGCCGACGCCGTCCAGCTCGTGAACGACAACGAGTTCGGCAACGGCGTGGCGATCTTCACCCGCGACGGCGGCGCCGCACGGCAGTTCGAGTTCGACGTCGAGGCCGGCATGGTGGGCGTCAACGTGCCGATCCCGGTTCCGGTGGGCACCTTCTCCTTCGGCGGCTGGAAGAACTCGCTCTTCGGCGACACCCACATGTACGGCCCGGAGAGCATCCGCTTCTACACCCGCGGCAAGGTGGTCACCACCCGCTGGCCGGACCCGTCCACCTCCGTGATCGACCTCGGCTTCCCGCAGGTCGACTGACGCCGCACCCCCCAAGACGAAGCAACGCGGGGTCACTTTCCGCCCATCCACGACCGGATGATGGGCGGAAAGTGACCCCGCGTTGCTGTTGGTGGTGGGTCTTAACCCTTCATGATCTCCGCACGCTGGGCCATGTAGTCCTCCATCGTGAGGTCGCCGTCGCTGTAGCGCTGGTCCAGCTCAGCGAGCTTGCGCGCCCGGAAACCCTGCGGCGCGGACGGCGACGGGGGCACGGCGGGCGGGGGAGTGCTGGACCGCGGGGCCCCGGACTGCTGTGCGTCCTGCTGCGGGTGGGACTGGGGGAAGGGCCGGGGCTGGTTGCCGGGGTATTCCGGGCTGTCCTCATAGGGGACGGGGTACTGCTGGCCGGGATACGGCTGGCCGGGGTACGGCTGGCCGGGATACGGCTGGTTCGCCGGCGGCGCGGGCCGTTGCGGCGCGCCGAGCTCGCCGAAGGCCCCGAAGTAGTCGCGTTGGGTCATTCCGTCGCGAGGCTGCTTGTTTTGCGGACCCGGGTAGGGGCCGGCACCGTATCCGGAGTGGCCGCCGAACTGGCCAAAGTGGTCCGGGCCGCCGGGCATGCCCTGGTTCTGGTTCCGGCCACGCATGGACCTCTTGTAGTAGCGCATCGCGATCGGGATCAGGAATGACAAGATGATGATCCAAAAGAACAGACTGTTCACGGTACCGGGCCTCTCAGGAAGTGTTCTTCCAGCTTAACGCCCGGCGCCGGGCCATGGTGCCCGTGGTGCCCCCGGCTGCCCGGCCGCTGCGCTGCACTGCTTGGCAGCGCACGGGTCAGGAGCGCACGGGTCAGGAGCGCACGGGCTCTTCGGCGCCGGGCGGGCCTTCGCCCGAGCCGAGCGGCACGCCGGGGCCGAAGACCGGCCCGGGGAGGGGCCGTTTGGCCGTGACGCCGTCGCCGGAGGACCGGTGCCGGAGCCGGCGGACCACCCACGGCACAAAATGTTCGCGCGCCCACACCAGATCACCGGACCGCGCCTGCCGCCAGCTGCGCGGCGGCAGGGGCTTGGGGGAGAGCGGTTCCAGGGTGTGATCGACATTGAGGGAATCCAGGACCATCGCTGCGATCGTGTGGTGGCCCAGCGGCGAGAAATGCAGGCGGTCCGCATCCCACATTTGCGGATCGTTCAGCTGCCGCAGGGACCACATGTCCGCAATGATGGCGTCGTGGCGGGCCGCGATGGTGCGGAGGTTCTCGTTATAGATCGCCACCTTGCTGCGCACCCTGCCCAGCACCGACGAGCCGGTGTCGGGGCCGTTGAAAAGGACCACCGTGGCGCCGGCCAGGCTGAGGATCTGCACCACCGAGTCCAGCTTCTCGGCCAGGGCATCCGGATCCCCGCCGGGACGGATGAGGTCGTTCCCGCCGGCGGAAAGCGTCACGAGGTCGGGCCGGAGCGACAGGCAGTGTGCCAGCTGCTGGTCCACGATCTGCTGCAGCAACCGGCCCCGGACAGCCAGGTTCGCGTAGGCGAACCCCTCGTGGCCGCGGCTGAGTTCCTCGGCCACGCGGTCCGCCCAGCCCCGGTGTCCCCCCGGACTCGCCGGTTCGGGATCACCGATGCCTTCCGTAAAGGAATCACCCATAGCCACATAGCGCGTCCAGGGGTGGGTAACGGCGTTGTCTGGAGAGTTCTCCATGGCTTCGGTTTCGCTCACCTTCATATCGTGCACTGTTCCGTCAAAGCTACGCCACCGTAGGTTGTTACCTTCGGGTAACTGTAAGAATGGAGCCATGACTGATGCCGCTGCCTTCCCCGCCCCCGTTGTCCTCTGGTCCAAGCCCGCGCAGGAGCGTGCCGGAAAGCCGCTCCTGGTCCTGCTGCACGGCTACGGGGCCAACGAGGAGGACCTCCTGAGCCTGGCGGACCTGCTGCCGCAGGAATTCGTGGTGGCCTCGGTGCGCGCCCCGATGGTGTCCGGTGCCGGCTTCACCTGGTTCCCGCTGACCGCCTCGATCGAGTACTCCCTGGACGCGGTCAAGGATGCCGCCTCGTACGTGGAGGACTGGCTGGACTCGGTCCGGCCGGACCACCCGTCCGTGACGCTGCTGGGCTTTTCGATGGGGATGGCACTGGCCACCACTTTGCTGCGGCGGCGGCCCGCGGACTACGCCGCCGTCGTCGGGCTGTCCGGTTTTGCGGTCGACGCCGACGGTGACCCCGCCTTCCGCGACACCGAACTGGACGGCACAGTGCCGATGTTCTGGGGCCGCGACCAGCAGGATCCGGTGATCACGCCGGACAAGATCGAGTTCACCATGGGCTGGGTGCGCAAGCACGTGAAGCTCACCAAGGTCCTGTACACCGGAATGTGGCACGGCATCAACCAGCAGGAAATCGGGCACGTCTCCGAATTCCTCACCCACGGGGTGCTGAACAAGTAGCCGCACGACGCACGGACACCTCACGACGACGGGCGGCTGTCCGCCCGTCGTCCGCCGCCCCGCCCCCGGTGCCCCTGCCCCCGGAGGCTAGGCTCCGGCGGGGGTGCTGATCCGCACAGTCCGCCCGTTCACGGTGACGGTGTCGCCGTGGTGGAGCTGGCGGCCGCGGCGTTCGTCGATCTCACCGTTGACCTTGACGAGCCCGGCCTTGATCAGCTCTGCCGCCTCCACCCCGTCCTCCACCAGGCTGGCGAGCTTCAACAGCTGACCGAGCCGGATCATGTCGTCGCGGATGGGGATTTCTTCAATTTCCGGGTTGCTCATACAAGCAATGATGCCTGACGTAAGGTGACAGCAATGACCCACACTCCCCGGCTTCCGTTCCTCGCGGGGCTGCCCCTCGCGGTGGCGGCGGGGCTGCTGATGCCTGTCCAAGGCAGGATCAACGGCGCCCTCGGGACGGCGCTCGCGGACGGGATCGCCGCCGCGGTGGTGAGGTTCACCACCGGGCTGGTCTTGATGATCGTGATCTCGCTCGCGCTGCCACGCGGCCGGGCCGGGCTGCGGGGCATCCTGCCGGCCGTCCGGGAACGCAAGTTCCCGCCCTACTACCTCCTGGCAGGCTGCATCGGCGGGTTCTTCGTCTTTGCGCAGTCCTTCACCGTGGGCCTGCTGGGGGTCGCCCTGTTTACGGTTGCCACCGTGACCGGGCAGACCCTGAGCGGGCTGCTCGTGGACCGGATGGGGATCGGCCCGGCCGGCAAGAGATCCATCACCGGGATCCGGGTGGTCGGCAGCATCCTGACCGTCGCCGCCGTCGCCTGGGCCGTCTCGCCGCGTTTCTCCGGCGCCGGCCAAGGGCCGGGGGAGCTGCTGGTGCCGGTGCTCCTCCCCGTGCTGGCCGGGTTCCTCATGAGCTTCCAGCAGGCCATGAACGGAACCGCCGCGGTGCACTACGGCACGCCCATTGCGGCGACCCTGATGAATTTCACCGCCGGGTCGGTCATGCTGTGGGCCGCCTGGCTGGTCAAGACCGCCGTCACGGGACCGGGCAACGCGCTGCCGGGGGAATGGTGGTACTACCTTGGCGGACCCATGGGCTGCATCTTTATCGGGGTCGGTGCCCTGCTGGTCCGCAGCCTCGGTGTGCTGGTGACGGGACTCGGCATGATCGCGGGCCAGCTGCTGGGCTCCCTGGGCCTGGACCTGGCTTTCCCGGCGCCGGGCACCGTGGTGGCGTTGCCCACCGTGCTCGGAACCCTGCTGACCCTCGCCGCGATCGTGCTCGCGAGCCTGCCGTGGCCCAGGGGTGCCCTGAAGCGGTGACGCTGAGGCGGCGCCCGGTGCCGACAGGCCGGTAGGCTAGGAGGCGCAGCTTCCTGCACAGCCATCATTCAGCCCGCCGCTGCGGGCACGTGTTTGTTGTGTGCGCAGCTGACAGGCAAGTTTTACGTTCTTGTAGTGCCCCGTCCGGCAACCAGCCGGGGTCCCGGGGCTGAGACCGCGGACCGCACCCAGCGGCCCTGTAGAAAGTGGAGTTCCCATGGCAGCAAAATCCGTCCTCGACCAGATCATTTCCCTCGCCAAGCGCCGGGGTTTCGTATTCCAGGCCGGTGAGATCTATGGAGGCTCGCGTTCTGCCTGGGACTACGGGCCCCTGGGGGCCGAGCTCAAGGAAAACATCAAGCGCCAGTGGTGGCAGTCAGTGGTCCGCGGCCGCGAAGACGTCGTCGGCCTGGACTCCTCCGTCATCCTTCCCCGCCAGGTCTGGGAGGCGTCCGGCCACGTCGAGGTATTTTCCGACCCGCTGGTGGAATGCCTCTCCTGCCACAAGCGCTACCGCGCCGACCACCTCGAGGAAGAATACGAGGAAAAGAAGGGCCGTCCGGCCGAGAACGGCCTCAAGGACATCGCCTGCGCCAACTGCGGCACCCGCGGCGAATGGACCGAGCCCCAGGAATTCTCCGGCCTGCTCAAGACCTACCTCGGCCCGGTGGCCAGCGAGGAGGGCCTGCACTACCTGCGCCCCGAAACGGCCCAGGGCATCTTCGTCAACTTCAGCAACGTCCTCACCACTTCCCGCAAGAAGCCCCCGTTCGGCATCGGCCAGATCGGCAAGTCCTTCCGCAACGAGATCACCCCGGGCAACTTCATTTTCCGCACCCGCGAGTTCGAGCAGATGGAGATGGAATTCTTTGTCGAGCCCGGCACCGACGAGCAGTGGCACCAGTACTGGATGAAGGAACGCATGTCCTGGTACACCGGCCTCGGCATCCGGGAAGACAACCTGCGCTTCTTCGAGCACCCGCTGGAAAAGCTCAGCCACTACTCCAAGGGCACCACGGACATCGAATACCGCTTCGGGTTCCACGGCTCCGAGTGGGGCGAGCTCGAGGGCATCGCCAACCGCACGGACTTCGACCTGTCCACGCACGCCAAGGCCTCCGGCCAGGACCTGAGCTACTTCAACCAGGCCACCAACGAGCGCTACACCCCCTACGTGATTGAACCCGCCGCCGGCCTCACCCGTTCCTTCATGGCCTTCATGATCGACGCGTACACCGAGGACGAGGCACCCAATGCCAAGGGCGGCGTCGACATCCGCACCGTGCTCAAGCTCGATCCGCGCCTGGCGCCGGTCAAGGCGACCGTGCTGCCGCTGAGCCGCAATGAGGACCTGTCCCCGAAGGCCAAGGACCTCGCCGCGCAGCTGCGCAAGAGCTGGAACATCGAATTCGACGACGCCGGCGCGATCGGCCGCCGCTACCGCCGCCAGGACGAGATCGGCACCCCGTTCTGCATCACCGTGGACTTCGAGACCCTGGACGACCAGGCCGTCACCATCCGCGAACGCGACACCATGAGCCAGGAACGCGTCTCCCTGGACAAGGTGGAGGGCTACCTGGCCGCACGGCTGATCGGTGCCTGACATGGCGATCGAATACCGCGAATGGCGCGACGGCGACGACCTCGCCCTGCTCGAAATCTGGGGCGGTCCCGAAACCGAACAGGCCCGGCAGTTCCGCGGCACCCTGGCACCGTCTGGCAACGCGCCGTGGCGGCGCTGCATCGTCGCTGTGGACGTCGTCGACGGCGTGGCCATCCCGGTCGCGGCCGGCGTGGTCCACGAGGCCTCGCTGCACCCGGAACGGCTCTGGGCCTACATCGAGGTTGACCGGCACCACCGCCGCACCGGCGTCGGCTCCACCCTGCTGACCATGCTGCGGCACGAAGCCGCCAAGTCGCCGTCGGGCGTCTCCCGGCTCCGGACCAAGGTGGAGCCGGGCACGCCCGGCGCGGCCTTCGCCGAGGCGGCAGGACTGGCCCCGATCCAGCGGTCCCGGCTGGTCGTCGTGGAGCCGGGCGCGCTCAAGCTGCCCGTCTTCGGTGACGGTTCCGAGGCCGCCGCCTCCGAGCAGGTCGAGGACCTGGCCACCGGCTCGGTGGAGCTCAGCGACGTCGTGGGCCGGTACTACACTGCCGTGCACGGCTGGGACAGCCCGGGCGAGCTCAGCATCGCCACGGTCCAGCGGCTGTTCCTGGACGAGCTCAGCGGAGCCCACGGCGCGATCGTGCTCCGGGCGCCGAAGGCCAGCGCCTTCGGCCAGGGGGTGGCGGCCAGCAGGAAGGGCCGGCTCGAGGCGTTCGCGATCAGCTACGCCGAGCTCGCTCCCTCAGGGGACAATGCGGCAGGTCAGGGCGCGGCCGCGTCCGGCCAGCCCACCGACGTCTTCCTCGGCCACGAGCCGAAACTCTCCGCGGAGGAGGCGCGGGCCGCAGTCCGGGATCTGCTGGCCCTGATCGCGTTCCAGCACCCCGTGGTGCTGGAACTGGACGACTCGATGGAGGCGCTGCGCGCCGTCGTCGAACCCTTGCTGGAGGCCGGCAAGGCCCGCGTCCAGGGCGCCGACACCCTGGTGGTCTCGGACCCGGCCTAAGCCTTATCCCAGCTGACCCGCAGCTGTGGCCGTTATGAAGCGTGAAAACGGCCACAGCTGCGGGTCAGTTGGTTAAGTCAGGCCAGCTACTTGGCCGGAGGCATCACCGGCGGAACGAACTCGAATGTCATCCCCAGCAGCCAGACGAGCAGCAGCACCACCGGCAGGTGGAACACGAACTGCAGGAACGTGAAGCCCACCAGGTCGCGGGCCCGCAGCCTCAGCACCGCCAGCAGGGGCAGCATAAAGAACGGGTTGATCAGGTTCGGCAGGGCCTCGGCGATGTTGTAGATCTGCACGGTCCAGCCGAGGTTCATCTGCACATCGGTGGCGGACTGCATCACATACGGCGCCTCCACCAGCCACTTGCCGCCGCCGGAGGGGACCAGCAGGCCCAGCAGGGCCGTGTACAGCGCAATGACGACGGCGAACCCGCCGCCGCTGCCGATCTCCGTGAAGAACTCGGCCAGGTGCGCGGAGACGGTCATACCGCCGTGGCCGGTGGCCTTGGTCAGGATCGCGGCCATGGCGGCGTAGAGGGGGAACTGGACCAGGATGCCGGCGGTGGCCGGCACAGCCTTGGTGACGGCCTGCAGGAAGTTCCGCGGGGTGCCGTGCAGCACCAGGCCGAGGATCAGGAAGACCAGCAGGTAGCCGTTGAGGCTGCTCACCACGGTCAGGAAGGGCTTGGTCAGGAACTGCGAGACCAGCCAGCCGAGCGTCAGGAGGCCGGCCAGGATCGGCAGGATCATGCTGTATTCGAGCCATTCGCCCGGGCGGGAGCGCGGCTCCGGTTCGCTGGGTTCGTCGTCAAGGTCGACGTCCAGATCCTCCGCGGTGCGGATGGCGCCGCCCTGGGGGGCAGAGAAGTGCGCGATCACCGTGGTCAGCGCCATCAGGATGGCCAGGGTAAGCAGCGACTGCCACGTGAAGATGGTGGTGCCGAAGTCCAGGATGCCGGTGATCTTCAGCAGGGCCGGCGGCAGCGAGGCCGCGGTGGCCTGCAGCTGCGCCGCGGAGGAGGACAGGCCGAGCGCCCAGACGGCGCCAAGGCCCATGAAGGCTGCGGCGCCAAGGGCGCGGTAGTCCACAGTCAGGTCCTTGCGGCGGGCGATGGCCCGGGCCAGCAGTCCGCCGAAGATGAGGCTGAGGCCCCAGTTGAGGAAGGATACCGACATCGACATCAGCGCCACGAAGCTCAC
Organism: uncultured Arthrobacter sp.; assembly: GCA_937873245.1. Taxonomy (GTDB): domain Bacteria; phylum Actinomycetota; class Actinomycetes; order Actinomycetales; family Micrococcaceae; genus Arthrobacter. The sequence goes on from CALMVY010000004.1 coordinate 12,922, forward strand.
AGCGGTGCGGGCGGTGGCGGGAACCAGGGCCAGCCGGTTGATCAGCTTCGCCACGGGCGGGGAAGTGGCCACCACATAGCCGGTCAGCACCACCATGGCCATCTGCAGCGTGAAGGCGGTCAGGTCCCAGAATCCGTTGCCGAAGGAATCGGCGATCGACTGGGGCGAGGCGCCGATGGCCAGGGCGGCCAGGGCAATGATGATGACGCCGGCCAGGGCGAAGATGTAGGCGTCCGGGAACCACTTTTCGGTCCACGCCGCCATCCGTTGGGCTATTCGGGCGAGACCGCGTTCTTCGCCGATTCCGCTTTTCGTCAGGACTGTGTTTGCCACAGAGGAGTACCTCTCCATTGAGTGCGATTTTGTACCCGATGGAGTTTAGTCAAGACGATCGCGGTAACCGGGTTTATCGGCGCCGGCCGCCTGCGCGCCGCGGGCCTTCGGTCTGGTCGAGCCGCTGCCGTTCCTCGTCGGTGGGCGCACCGCCGCCCAGTTCCGCCGGCATCCACCAGGCGCCCGGGGCCGCTTTCAGCGGGAAGTCCGCGATGCAGGTGTCGATCCCGGCCTGGAGGGTTGCGCGCAGCTCTTCGGTGGCCGCCGCGGCGTCCCGGGACGGGTCGACCATCACCGGTTCGCCTACATGGATCCGCACCGGGGCACGCCAGGCGCGGGCCGGGGAGAACCCGTGGCGGCGGGTCATCAGCCGGTGGGCTCCCCAGACGGAGACCGGGATGACCGGCACCCCGGCCTCGGCCGCCATCCGCACGGCGCCGGTCTTGCATTCGCGCACCCGGAAACTGCGGCTGACCCCGGCTTCCGGCAGGATCGCTATGTACTCGCCCGTGCGGAGCTTCTCGACGGCGGCGTCGTAGGCGTGCGCTCCGCTCTCATAGCCGACGACGACGTGCCCGGCTGCGCTGATCGCGGGTCCGGCAAACCAGTGGTCGGCCGCCCCCTGGGTGACCAGGAAGCGCATCTGGGCCCCGGCGTGCCGCCACAGCAGCAGTTCGGCGAACGCGAAGTCGAGGTAGCCGAAGTGCGTGATCGCGACGACGGCGCCGCGGCCCGGAATCACGGGACGGGAAGAGCCGTGGGATGAACCGCGGGAAGAGCCGTGCGGGGCAGGGAGGTGCTCCTGTCCGGTCACGATGACCCGGATCCGGAACAGCCCGCGCAGCGCCAGCCCGGTGCGGACAATGACGCGGTAGAAGCGGTCGCTGGGCCGGGGGCGCCAGGGCATGTCAGCGCCCGCCCGGCTGGTGCCTGCCCGGCTGGTGTCCGCCGCGGGGCCGGCGCGGCGGCAGCGGGAGAAAACCCGAGGTGGCTTCGACGTATTCCTTGTAGCCGGGTCGGGCGGACATGGCCTTTTCGGTGAGCGGCTTGCCGGACTTGCCGGCGAGCAGCCAGATCATCAGCACGGGGGAGAGGACGGTCAGCACCCCCGGCCAGGAATCGGCGGCGACGAGGAAGATCCCGGTCCAGACGGCGGCGTCGCCGAAATAGTTCGGGTGCCGGGTGTAACGCCAGAGCCCGGTGTCGAGCACCGTGCCGCGCCTCGAGGGATCGGACTTGAACTGCGCCAGCTGCCAGTCGCCGACCGTCTCGAAGACAAAGCCGACCGCCCAGAAGACGACGCCCAGCCAGGCCAGCCAGCCGAGGCTCCCGGTGCTGAACATCCCCACCTGGACGGTGAGCGAGACGAAAAACAGGATCACGCCCTGCGGCAGGTACACCTTGCGCAGCGCGTAGACGTTGCGGGACCCGGGGGCGGAGGAGAGCATGTCCACGTAGCGTGGATCCTCGTGGCCGCCGCGGGCCCGGAGGCCGATGTGGAGGGCGAGGCGGATGCCCCAGACCGCCACGAGCGCCAGCAGCAGCAGGCGGCGGCCGCCGTCGCCGTGTCCGGCCGAGAGGAACCAGGAGATCGCGGCCACGACGACGAAGCCGAGGCCCCAGACGGTGTCGATGACCGAGTGGCGGCTCTGGCGGACGGCAACAGCGAAGGTCACGGCCAGCAGCACCACCAGGCCCGCCGCCACCCACGGAAGGCTGGCCAGGAAGGCATTCAGCGGAAAGTCCGGCATCACAGCACCACCGGGAGGCCCGCGCCGGCGGCCGGAAGAAGGCTGCGGAACGCGCCGGAGCTGCCACGGACGTTTCGGCCTGAACTGCCGGCGAAGGCATCAAGGATGAAGCCGGTCGCGAGCGAGTTCCACAGGCCCACCCGGCGGAACATAAAATGTCCCGCCCCCTTGAGGGCGACGTAGTCCACGGACTCCGCGACGCCGTCGGCCCGGCGTGCGTAGGCGAGCGAGTTCGCGGGGCTGGTCCAGCGGTCCTCGGTGCCATGGACGATCAGGATCCGGCGGCCGGCCACACGGTCCACCGGGGTTCCGCCGTCCAGCCAGGGCGCGAGCGCGACGACGGCCTCCACCTGCGGGTGGTCCGCGACGCAGAGTGCGGTCAGGCCGCCCATCGAATGGCCGAGGAGATAGATGGGGACTCCGGGATGTTCGCGGCTGATGTGGGAGAGGGCCCAGCGGGCATCGTGCACGGGGGACATGTCCTTCCCGTTCCAGCCCCGGTACCGGTTCCGGAGCGTCCAGACGGCCAGCCCGTCGCTTCCGCCCCCACGCCGGAGTGCCCGGGCGAACGGAAGCATCCGGGCCGGGCTGAGGTGCGTCCCGCGGACGGATTCGTAGCTGTTCGAGCGGCCGCCGTGCAGGACCAGGGCGACGCCGCGGGTTTCCCCGGTGGCCCCGGCAATGCTCAACGCGGCCCTGGCACCTGCGCCGGCGCCCGCCGTCGCAGGTTCACGGTCGTCCATCTTGCGTTTGGCCACGCTGAATCCTCCACGTCTCGTCCGTCAATTCCATCATGCCTATTGAACATTCGGAGCGGTGCCTGCGGAAGATGGGGCACACGAGGATGGGCCCACGAGGATGGGCACACGAAGATGGGCCCACGAAGATGGGGCGCGCTCAATCGCCGTCGAGCGTGGCGCCCCGGCCGGCCGGATCCTCTTGACGCTTCCGGGACGGAGGAGTAAGCCAGTGCTCGTAAACCTCCGGACGCCATGCCGGCTGGGAGCACAAAGATCGCCGTCCGGGTCGGAACCACGACGAAATCGACGGTACAGAAATGAATGCAACCAACTTCGATAACCTGCGCGAACAAGTCCGCGGGCAGGTCATCACGCCCGGCGACGCCGGCTACGACGCGGCACGTGCGGTCTTCAACGGCATGATCGACAAGAGGCCGGCAGCGGTGGCCCAGGTAGCCCAGGTGGCCGATGTCATCTCCTGCGTCACCTTCGCCAGGGACAACTCCCTTGATTTGGCGGTCCGCGGGGGAGGACACAGCGCGCCCGGCTTTGGGACGTGGGATGACGCCCTGGTCATCGACTTCTCAAAGACCACCGGCGTCCGGGTAGATCCGGCAAACAGGACGGCGCGCGCGGAGGCCGGTGCGACGTGGGCCGACTTCAACCATGCGACGCATGCCTTCGGGCTGGCCACGCCTGGCGGCATTGTCGGCTCGACCGGCATCGCCGGGCTGACCCTCGGCGGCGGCATCGGATACCTCAGCCGCAAATATGGGCTCAGTTGCGACAACCTCCTCTCGGCCGACGTCGTCACGGCCGAGGGAAAGTTCCTTACCGCCAGCGAAAGCGAAAACGAGGACCTGTTCTGGGCGCTGCGCGGCGGCGGCGGGAACTTCGGCGTCGTGACGTCATTCGAGTACCGGATGCACCCCGTGGACATGGTCCACGCCGGCATCATCATTTACCCCATCGAGCATGCGGAGACGGTGGCAAGGTTTTACCGGGACCACATGGCCTCCGCCCCGGAGGAGTTCGGCGCCTTCCTCGCCTTCCATCAGGGCCCGCCCGTGCCGTTCCTGCCCGAGGAGTGGCATGGCAAGCCGGTGTGCGTCGTCGTCGGCATGTGGACCGGCGATGCGGCGGAAGGACCGGGGCGCTGGCAGCCGTTCCTGGACGTCGCGCAGCCGGCGGGATCCATGGTGGGGCCGATGCCGTACCCCGCCTTGAACACAGCCTTCGACCCGCTGCAGCCCCCCGGTATGCAGGCGTACTGGAAAGCGGATTTCCTGGCGGAGCTCAACGACGGTGCCATCGCTGCGCACATCGAACACGGCGCTAAGGTCCCCAGTGTGCAAACCGCGGTACATATCTACCCCATCGATGGCGCTGTTCAGCGGGTGGGCGCCACGGATACGGCGTTCGCCAACCGGAACGTGAAGTTCTCGCCCGTGATCGCGGCACAGTGGATGGACCCCGCGGAGAACGAAGCAAACATCGCCTGGGTGCGGGACTACGCGGCCGCGCTGCGGCCCTATTCGGCTCCCGGCGGCTACATCAACTTCATGGACGGCGACGACCTGCCCCGGGTCGCGGAAAACTACGGGCCGAACTACGAACGCCTGCGCGAGGTCAAAGCCAAGTACGATCCGCAGAACCTCTTCCACGTGAACCAGAACATCACTCCCGCATAAGCGGACGGGCTGACGCGGCGCCGTGTCATCAGGAGGTTCTCGCACGACGTAAAGTTGTCGGCTGCTGGCGCTGGTGGGGTCCACGGTGATCATGATCGGGGTGCTCTACTTATGTCTCACCCAGTCTTCGGCGGTGTGGGAACTCTGGGAACTCGCCCCCGGAACGCCGGCCGCCAGGGCGCCGCCCCCGCCCGTGCTGCTGCGGACGACCACGGCCGTTGGCTCGACGACGACCGCCGGCTGGAGGACGACGACGTCGCGCCCGCCGATGCCTTCGAAACGGCGCCGGCCGGGCGCAGCGGGCGCCGTGCCGCACCGCGGGACTGACCCCGGATTTCCACATAGCCGGCGCGGATCCGGCCGATTTGCCCGGATTTGAGACAATGAACGGGTGACTGTTGTAGCTACCCCTCCCGCCCCCAAGCTGGAACTCCCGCCCCTGAAGCTGGGTCCCCTCACGGTGGACACTCCCGTGATCCTGGCTCCCATGGCGGGCATCACCAACTCCGCGTTCCGCAGGCTCTGCCGTGAATACGGCGGTGGCCTGTACGTCGCGGAGATGGTCACGTCCCGTGCCCTCGTGGAGCGCACGCCGGAGTCCTTGCGCATCATTTCCCACGACGACGACGAGAAAGTCCGGTCCGTCCAGCTCTACGGCGTGGACCCCGTTACTGTGGGCAAGGCCGTCCGCATGCTCGTCGAGGAAGACCGAGCGGACCACATCGACCTCAACTTCGGCTGCCCCGTGCCCAAGGTGACCCGGCGCGGCGGCGGTTCCGCGCTGCCCTGGAAAATCGATCTGTTCACGTCGATCGTGCAGACCGCTGTCAAGGAAGCCTCCAAGGGCAACGTCCCGCTGACCATCAAGATGCGCAAGGGCATTGACGAGGACCATCTCACCTACCTCGATGCCGGACGGATCGCGCGCGATTCCGGTGTCGCCGCCGTTGCACTCCACGGCCGCACCGCGGCGCAGTTCTACTCCGGCCAGGCCGACTGGTCCGCGATTGCCCGGCTGCGTGAAGCGCTTCCGGACATCCCGGTTCTCGGCAACGGCGACATCTGGTCCGCCGAGGACGCCATCCGCATGGTCCGCGAGACCGGCGTCGACGGTGTTGTGGTGGGCCGCGGCTGCCAAGGCCGCCCGTGGCTGTTCGGCGACCTGATGGCCGCCTTCGAGGGCAGCGACGAGCGCCACAAACCGAACCTGGGGCAGGTGGCCGAAGGGGTGTACCGCCACGCTGAGCTGATGGTGGAAACCTTTGGCAACGATGAAGGCAAAGCGCTCCGGGAGATCCGCAAGCACATGGCTTGGTACTTCAAGGGCTACGTGGTCGGCAGTGAACTGCGGACCAAACTTGCGATGGTGACCAGCCTCGAGGTGCTCCGCGGGACGCTGGACCAGTTGGACCTTGATTCGCCGTACCCCGGCGTCGATGCCGAAGGACCCCGCGGCCGCGCGGGCTCGCCCAAGAAGCCCGCACTGCCGAAGGACTGGCTGCTGGACCGCAACATGGACGCCGAGCAGTCGCGCGAGATCTGCCACGCGGAACTGGACGTGTCCGGTGGCTGAAACCAGGACCACCGCACCCGTGCTGGACGGCTACGTGGCCCGCGACTCCGCCCGCTGGGTGGAAGAGCCGGCCAAGTCCACCTACCGTTCCGACTTCGAACGCGACCGCGCCCGCGTGCTGCACTCCTCGGCCCTGCGTAGGCTCGGGGCAAAGACCCAGGTCGTGGCCCCGGACACTGACGACTTCGTCCGGACCCGCCTCACCCACAGCCTCGAGGTGGCCCAGGTGGGCCGCGAACTGGGCCGCGCCCTCGGCTGCGACCCCGACGTCGTGGACACCGCCTGCCTGAGCCACGACCTCGGCCACCCGCCCTTCGGCCACAACGGCGAATCGGCCCTGAACGAGGTCGCCCACGCGATCGGCGGCTTCGAAGGAAACGCCCAGACGCTGCGCCTGCTGACCCGGCTGGAGCCCAAGGTCGTGGCCCCCGACGGACGCCCCGCCGGCCTCAATCTCACCCGCGCCAGCCTCGACGCCGCCGCCAAATACCCGTGGTCCGCCGCGAACGCGCCCGTCATCCACGGCGAGCGGACCAGCAAGTTCGGCGCCTACGAGGACGACCTCCCAATCTTCGACTGGATCCGCGAGGACGCCCCGGAGCGCCGCTCCTGCCTGGAGGCGCAGGTCATGGACCTCGCCGACGACATCTCGTACTCCGTGCACGACGTCGAGGACGCGATCGTCGCCGGGCACTTCCAGCTCCGCTGGATGGACAACCCGGACCACCGCGCCCGGGTGGTCGGGTACGCCAAGCAGTGGTACCTCCCGCACAACGACCCCGCCGCGATTGATGCGGCCCTCGCCCGGCTGGAAGCCACTAGCGTCTGGGTGCGCGAGGCCGATGGCAGCCGCAAGTCGATGGCGGCGCTCAAGGACATGACCAGCCAGCTCATTGGCCGGTTCTGCCAGAGTGCGCTCGCGTCCACCCGCGCCGTCTACGGCCCGGAAAACCTGACCCGCTACAACGCGGAGCTGATCGTTCCGGACGAGACCGTGATGGAAATCGCCGTGATGAAGGGCCTGGCCACCACCTTCGTGATGACCACCGAACACCGGCAGCCCATCTACGAACGCCAGCGCGAGGTCCTGCACGCCCTCGTGACGGCCGTGAGTGCCACCGGCGACCGCCACCTGGAGCCGATGTTCGCTGCCGACTGGCGCGATGCGGCGGACGACGGCGCGCGGCTGCGCGTCGTGATCGACCAGGTCGCGTCGCTGACCGACGGCTCCGCGCTGGCCATGTACGAGCGGCTCGTGGGCAGTCTGCCGTCGCTGTGGTGACAGGCGCCATAACCGGCCCTTCGGCGTCGTACCCGGGTACTAGGATGGCACTGTGGCCGGCCTGATCAAACGTGAAGACATCGACGAAGTACGCCAGCGCACGGACATCAAGGAAGTCGTCGATGGCTACGTGACGCTCAAGGGCGCCGGGCTGGGCTCCTACAAAGGCCTGTGTCCTTTCCACGACGAGCGCTCGCCCTCGTTCACCGTCCGCCCGCAGGTGGGCAGGTACCACTGCTTCGGCTGCGGCGAGGACGGCGATGTCATCTCCTTCGTGCAGAAACTGGACCACACCTCGTTCCACGAGGCCGTCGAAAAATTGGCTGCCCGGATCGGCTTCGAGCTCCGCTACGAGGACGGCGGTTCCGGACCGAACCGCGAGGACGTGGGCCGGCGGCAGCGCCTGCTTGATGCCCACAAGGTCGCGGACGAGTTCTTCCGCGCCCAGCTGCTGGCTCCGGGAGCCGCCGAGGCCCGCAATTTCCTGCACGAACGCGGCTTCGACCGCGCCGCGGCGGACCAGTTCGGCGTCGGTTACGCCCCGCAAGGCTGGGACTCCCTGCTCAAGCATCTCCGCGGCAAGGGCTACACGGATCCGGAACTGAAGCTCACGGGCATGTTTTCCGAAGGCGGCCGTGGCATCTACGACCGGTTCCGGGGCCGGCTGATCTGGCCCATCCGGGACATCGCGGGGGACACGATCGGCTTCGGCGCCCGCAAGCTCTACGAGGACGACCAGGGTCCCAAGTACCTCAACACGCCGGAAACAGCGCTCTACAAGAAGTCGCAGGTCCTCTACGGGATCGACCTCGCCAAACGCAACATCGCCAAGGACCGCCAGCTCGTAGTCGTGGAGGGCTACACCGACGTGATGGCCTGCCACCTCGCCGGGATCCCGACGGCGGTGGCCACCTGCGGCACGGCGTTCGGCACCGAGCACATCAAGATCGCCCGCCGCCTGCTCTCCGACGACGGCAGCGGCGGTGAGGTCATCTTCACTTTCGACGGCGACGCCGCCGGCCAGAAGGCGGCCCTGAGGGCCTTCGAGGAGGACCAGCGCTTCGTGGCGCAGACTTACGTGGCTGTGGAGTCCAGCGGCGCAGACCCCTGCGAGCTGCGCCAGTCCAAGGGCGACGCCGCCGTCCGCGACCTGATCGGCACCCGCCGTCCCTTGTTTGAATTCGCCATCCGCGCCGCCCTGAAACGGCACAACCTGGACACCGTCGAAGGCCGCATCGCCGCTTTGCGGGAATCCGCGCCGGTCGTCGCCCAGATCCGCGACGCCGGCATCCGCCCGGCCTACGCCCGGGAGCTGGCCGGCTGGCTGGGCATGCCGGTCGAGGAAGTCAGCCGGGCCGTGGGCGCGGCCACCAAGCGTGCGGCCCAGCCGCCGTCGGGCGGTCCCGGCTCCGGCCAGTACCAGGGGCAGGGCAACGGCCCGGTCCGCGGCCAGGGGGCGGGGTATGGTGCAGGGTACGGTGGGCCCTCCGGCGGGGGATCAGCGCCTGGAGTTGCGCCCTTGCCGCCGTCGCCCGTCCTGCCGTCCTTCCACCGGCCCGACCCGCGGGACCCCGTCGCCGCGATGGAACGGCAGGCGCTGGAGGTTGCCCTGCAGCAGCCCGGGATGCTGGAGGGTGAGACCTGGCAGCGGTTCTCCGAGGCGAGGTTCTCGACGCCGGCGTACCTGGCCATCCACGAGGCCATCCGGGCCAACGGCCTGGCGCTCACGGGCGACCCGGTGCGCTGGGTGGAACAGCTGCTCCAGGAGGTTCCCGAGCCGCTGCGCCCGCTCGTGTCCGAGCTGTCCGTGGTGCCGCTGCCGGCCAGCACCGCCGACGGCGTCCTGCGCTACTGCCGGGACATCCTGGCCCGCCTGTTCGAACTGCAGATCACCAGGGTCAAGGCGGAAAAGATGGGACAGCTGCAGCGGCTGGATGCTTCGTCCGACCCGGAGGAGTTCCAGCGGCTGAACCGGGAGCTGATGCAGCTGGAGATGCAGCGGCGGTCCCTGCGCTCGGAGGCCTGAGTCTCCGTCCGGGGGCAATTTCACTTCCCGGCCGGGTGTTTGCTAGGCTTATATCCGCTTCATTCCTCCTTAGCTCAATTGGCAGAGCATTCGACTGTTAATCGAAGGGTTGCTGGTTCAAGTCCAGCAGGAGGAGCGGACAGGTCCCGCGGCCGGTGAAAACCGGCTGCGGGACCTTTTTTGTGCCCTCTTACGGCGTCTCAGTTCGTGCTCAGACGAAGTACATCTCCACCTGCAGAAACCGCTCGGCCTCCGCGACGGCACCCTGGAAGGCTTCGAACTCGGTGGGGGACTTACGGGGCTGCCGCGGGTGCCACTCGTGCGGCGCGGAGTGAATCTGGGTGAAGCCGCCGCCGGGCGGGGCGTAGAAGATGCCAAAGCGCTGCACGGGCCACTCCGGGGAGGTCTCGGGGGCGACCAGGAGCGCGGAATCGTAGGCCGGGTTGTACCACTGGGCGATCGGGCGCCGGCGGTCCTCGGTGAACAGGCCGGCCGCGAAAAGCGCCGCCGACTGCTGGCTGGTCTGGCTGCACAAGCGATCCCACCACAGTGGCAGAATGCCGGCGTCGGACCGCTGCCACGTGGCGGGTAGGGGCGGATGATCCTGCCAGTGGGGCACATTTACAACTTTATCGCCCGGGGTGGGGCGGGAACAGGGCCGGAGGGCACCCGCCGGGTCACACAAGCACCGGGCGTGCCCCGACACCGCACATGCCCCGTGCAGGGGTCGGCGAGTGGACATAGACCCCATATGCCCACTCCCGGCCGCGGCGACTGGGCATGTCCAGTGGGGGAGGTGCCCGGTACAGTCCCGTCCAGACGCTCCTGCCCAGTTGCTGTGGAGCGCGCCCGGAACTCCCGCGCGATTCCGGGGCGTGCCGGGGGTCCAAGGCAGTTTCGGGGCAGGCAACTGGGCAGGAGCGCATCCGGACGTGGCGTCAGTACCCTCGGCCCGCCGCCGGGCTACTGGATTGGCGGGACGGTACGGGGCCTGACGACCAGCCAGAGGGCGGCCGCGGCCAGGAAGATGCACACGGCCTGGACGGCGCCCATCGGTGTGGCTGAACTGACGCCGAACCAGCCCGCCACCGGCGAGACGAGGCCTGCCATCAAGAAGGTGGCGGCACCGAGCAAAGAGGCAGCGGTACCGGCCTGCGCGCCGTGCTTGGCCAACGCCAGCACCTGGACACAGGGGAACGTGAAGCCGGCACCGAGGATGTAGAACCACAGCGGCACCATGACGCCCCACAGCCCGAAGCCCAGCTGGTCGAAGACCACGATCAACACGGCCATCAGGAACATCCACGCCGTGGAGCAGGCCAGGATCCACTGCGGCGGGACTTTCCGGACGAGCCTCGAGCTGGTCTGCACCCCCGCCACGATGCCCAGGGAATTCACGCCGAAGAGCAGGCCATACTGCTGCGGGCTGAAACCGTAGACGTCCTGGAACAGGAACGGCGACGCGGACAGGTAGGTGAACAGCCCGGCGAAGTTCATTCCGCCCACCAGCAACAGCCCGACGAAGATCCGGTCCGCGAACAGGACGCCGTAGCGCTGGCGGGCGGTCATGCCCGTCTTTCCCCGCAGTTCCCGGGGCAGCGTCTCGCGCACCACGAACACCGCCGCAATAAGGACGCACATCCCGTAGGCGGCCAGGAAGAAGAAGATCCCCGGCCACGGCATAAACAGCAGCAGCTGCGAACCGATCACCGGCGCCAGGATCGGCGCCAGCCCGTTCACCAGGGCCATCCGCGAAAACATCCGCACCATGGCGAATCCGCTGAACAGGTCCCGCACCATCGCCATGGCCACCACGCCGCCTCCCGCGGCGCCGATGCCCATCAGCACCCGGAAGATGCCCAGAGTCGTGATGTCCGTCGAGAGGGCCGCCCCGAGGGAGGCCATGATGTGCACCGCGGTGGCCAGGATCAGCGGCAGCCGCCGGCCGAACTTGTCGCTCAGCGGGCCCACCACAAGCTGGCCGACGGCAAAGCCGATCGTGGTGCCAGTCAGCGTCAGCTGTACGGCCGCCTCGGAAACGCCCAGGCTCTCCTCCAGCGCCGGGAAGGCCGGAAGGTACAGGTCCACCGTGAACGGTCCCAGAGCGGTGAGGGCGCCAAGCATCAGAATGTAGAGGAGCTTGCGGCGGCGGCTCAGCGAATCGCCGGGATTGGTGGGTGTAGTCACAGAGGTCAATCCTAGGGCCCGCATTCAGCTGACCAGGTGCGCGGCGGGGGCGCGCCACAGCCAGCCGCCGCGCCCCTGGCCGGAGCCTGAATGGTAGTTTTGACACCGGGGTGTGCGTGAAGCTGCGCAGACCGGCAAGCCCGCGAATGCGGAAACACGGATGTAACCAGTTAGGCGGGACCGATGAGCGGACGTCACAGCGGCGGCACAAGCGGGGGGCTGCGCATTTCCACGCTGCCCAGAACCCTCAAACTGATCTTCAAACTGGCCCCGCGGCAGCTCACCGACGAGATTGCCCTGGCCAAGGTCGAGCTCAAACGCAAGGGTGTCGAAGTCGGCGTAGCCGCCGCGATTCTCGCCGTCGCGCTGGCCTTTGTCGCCTTCCTGGTCGTCGGCCTCATCGTTGCCGCCATCATGGGACTGGCCACGATCATGCCCGCCTGGCTCGCGGCCCTGCTGGTCTGCGGTGTTTTCCTGCTGATCGCCGCGATCGCGGGTCTCGTGGGGGTCGGCAAGTTCAAGAAGGCCATGCCGCTGGTGCCGGAAGACACCATCCGTGGCCTCAAGTACGACCTTGGCATCGCTAAGGAAGGCTCTGCCTTCGATCCCGCGGTGCTGGACCCGGAGTCCGAGCAGTACAAGGCAGCCAAGGCCGCCAAAGAGGAGGCCGCCGCCAAGGCCAAGGCTGAGAAGGAGGCCAAGAAGGCCGCCGAACCGGACTTCGGTCCGCCGCCCACTGAAGCGGAACTGCGACGCCGGCTGGACCAGCGCCGCACGCACCTCACCGGGGTCCGCGATGAACTCAACGAGGAGCTCGACGTCAAGACGCAGGCCCAGGCCCTGCTGGCGGCGGCCCAGGTGAAGCTGCAGGACGGCAAGGAACAGCTCAGCGGCAAGGTCGCCGGTTTCCGGTCCTCGGCCGCGCGCACCATGAAACGTCCGGCGACTTCGGCCGGCGCCGCCCCGGACAGCGCCGGCGTGACCGGCCAACTGAGCCAGCGGTGGAAGCCGCTCGTCGCCCTCACCGCCTCAGCCGCGGCCCTCGTGTTCCTGCTGCGCAGACTCTTCAAGGGCTAGGCAGCCCGCTGAACTGCAACGCCCACTCGTTGCCGGCCACGGAAAGGGGGACTGGATGAAGTTTATTGGCGCTGGTGCCCGGCCTGGTCAGGCCCAGATTCACCATGACAGAATCTTCACCATCCCCAACCTCCTGACTGTGGTGAGGTTCCTCGGCGTCCCGCTTTTCATCTGGCTCGTCCTTGGCGTACAGGAATACGGCTACGCCGCCCTCGTCCTGGCGATCATGGGCAGCACCGACTGGATCGACGGCTACGTGGCCCGCCGGTTCAACCAAATGTCCAACCTGGGCCGGGTCATGGATCCCATCGCTGACCGGCTGTCGCTGATCGCGGTTGCCGTCACGCTCGTAATCGCCGGCGTGGTCGAGTGGTGGTACCTCGCGGCGCTGCTTGTCCCGGACGCCATTCTGCTCGCCATGTCGCTCTATTACTTCCACGGCCACCCTGACCTGCCTGTCAGCAGAATCGGTAAGATCCGGACCGCGCTGCTGTTGGTCGGCACACCGCTGCTGGTCCTCTCGGCACTCCCGGTCCCGGGCGCCGAGGTCTACTTCGTGGCCGCCTGGATTTTCCTGGGGCTGGGGCTCGTGGGGCATTGGATTGCCGCATACAACTACTTTTGGGCCATCGTCCGCAAGGGCAAAAAGCTTAAGGGCAAAAATCCCGACGTCGACGGCGGCGCCCGCTGATGATGTGGTTCGCCGTTTTGCTGGCTGTGCTTGGCGCGTTCTGCCTCGCGTTCGGCGCCCAGCGCCAGGGCAGCGCGGTCAAGGCGGACACCGGGGGACTGGCGCTCAGCAACCATGGCATGCTCCGGCTGGTCCGCAATCCCCGCTGGGTGTTCGGCCTGTTCCTGCTGTGTGTGGGCATGGCGCTGAACTCGGTCGCCCTGGTGATGGCGCCGCTGACCGTGATCCAGCCGATCGGGGCGATTGCCCTCGTCATCACCACCATCGTCAACGCCAAGGACCAGGGGCTGAGCATCAACCGGGCCACGGTAGTGGCCATTACCGCCTGTGTCACGGGCTCGGCCTTGTTCGTGATCCTGGCGGTCAACGTGACCCAGGAGAACCACCAGGTCAGCGCCTCTGACGAGCTGACCGTTGTGCTGCTGCTGGCCCTCGCTGTCGGGCTGTTCGGGACGCTCGCCCTGGTGTTCCGGCGACGGATGAGCGCCTTCATCTACATCCTCGGCGCGGGTATCCTGTTCGGATTCGTCGCCGTCCTGACCCGCATCATCGGCAAGCACCTCCTGGATCCCAACGGCCTGGGCGTGCTGAATGTGCCATGGTATTCGGTGGTCGCGATTGTGGCCGCCGGCGTCCTTGGCTCGTGGTTCGTCCAAAACGCCTACTCCGGTGGACCGCCGGATCTGGTGATTGCCGGGCTGACCGTGATCGACCCGATCGTGGGCATCGGGATCGGCATCACGATCCTCGGCGAGCTGCGCCCGGATGTTCACGCTGTCACGGCAATTGCGATGGGGGCGGCCGGTTTGCTTGCTATCGTGGGAGTGATCGCCTTGTCCAGGCACCACCCCGAAGTCACCAAGCGCAAGAAGGACGCGCGGAAGGCCGCAGGGCGGGTGGCCCAGGACAAAACCAGACTTCAGCAGTAGGCCCGGTACGCCTGCGCCGACGGCCAGCCGGCCACCACAGTTCCAGCTGCCGCACCGTGACCACCAGGAGTTCTCCCCGTGACCATGTCTGACCACCAGCACCCGCTGACCATCCTGATTGCCGCGGACACCTACCCGCCCCACGTCAACGGCGCTGCCATGTTCGGATACCGCCTGGCCAAGGGGATGTCGGCGCGCGGACACGATGTGCACGTCCTGGCCTGCCGCCCGGACAAGGGCAAGAGCTACACCGAGTTCAGCGACGAGGGCACGGTCCACCGGATCCGCTCGCACTCAGTTCCCACGCACGAGTACTTCCGCATCACATTCCCGTGGGAGATCAAGAAGGAAATCAGCCTGCTGTTTGACCGGATCCAGCCGGACGTCGTGCACATCCAGAGCCACTACATGATCGGCGAGCACGTACTCTACGAAGCCGTCAAACGCGGCATCCGGATCGTGGCGACCAACCACTTCATGCCGGAAAACCTGAACCCCTTCCTTCCGTTCCCGCAATGGTTCAAGGACATCGTGGGACGCATTTCCTGGAAAGACATGGGCAAGGTCATGGGCCAGGCCGATGTGGTCACCACACCTACGCCGCTGGCGGCCAAGGCGATGCACCAGCATGCTTTCCTCCGTCAGGTGCTGCCGCTCTCCAACGGCATCGACTCCGCGGCGTACGAACTCAAGCCGGGCGAGGAAGTGGCGCGCCACAGCAGCCCCACCGTGCTGTTCGCCGGCCGGCTCGCCGAGGAGAAGCACGTCGATGTGCTGATCGACGCTGTTGCCAAGACGCCTAAGGAGCTGGACGTCCATCTCGAGATCGTCGGCGGCGGCGAGGTGCGGCCGGCCCTGGAGGCCCAGGTCGAGCGGCTCGGCCTCCAGGACCGGGTCAAGTTCCTGGGTCTGGCGAGCGACGCCGAACTCCGCCGTGCCTACATCGCGGCGGACCTGTTCTGCATGCCAGGCACGGCCGAATTGCAGTCACTCGTGACGCTGGAAGCGATGTCCGCCTCTACTCCGGTGCTGCTGGCGGACGCCATGGCGCTGCCGCATCTGGTGCGCGACGGCGAAAACGGCTACCTGTTCACCCCCAATGACAGCGATGACCTCGCGGCCAAGATGGTCCGCGTCCTGTCGCTCCCTGCGGCCGAGCTGGCGGCGATGGGCAAGGCGAGCCGGGGGATGGTGGAGAACCACAGCATTGAGCGCACCCTGCAGGCCTTTGAGGATCTGTACCGCGGCGCGAGCTACGACGACCTCGTGGTCTGAACCGGGCCTTTACTATTGTTAGAGTGATTTTCGCCCGGAAACAATCCGGCCCTCGCCGGGCCGGTTTCCGGGCCCACGGGGCTATAGCTCAGCTGGTTAGAGCGCGGGACTCATAATCCTAAGGTCCTCGGTTCAAGTCCGAGTAGCCCTACATTTTCGCGGCACCCTGCGGGGGATCCGCGTCCACGGGAGCCGTGGCCGATGTTTCGACGTCGGCCCGGCTCCTTTCTTGTCTCCGGGTACCGGCGCCCATGAACTTTTATCCCGCCAGGGAACACGCACCGCGAGGAACGTGCCCGCGTTGTGGCCCCGTATGGCTTCCGTCACTTGCAGTGTCCTTCCGGATTGCGGTAAGTTACTGGTGAGTAACATCCCGCTGGCGCGAAGCCCGCGTCATTCTGGTCGCTGCTGATCACACGTGAAGGAACACCATGTCCAAAGCTGCCGTCGACATCAATAACCTCCCGTACGCCGATGGCGACTTCTACGCGTTCGAACAGCTGCTCAGCGGCAAGGAACAGGACCGGCTCGCGGAGGTCCGCGACTTTCTGGCCCGTGAGGTCAAGCCGATCGCCGTCGACTGCTGGAACCGCGGCGAGTTCCCGATGGACCTTATTCCCAAGCTCGCCGAGATTGATCTGGTCAGCCCGGTCCGGAGGCAGGGCTACTCCAACGTCTTCGCTGGCATCATGCACGCCGAGCTGACCCGGGCCGACACATCCATCGCCACCTTCATGGGCGTCCACGACGGCCTCTTCACCGGCTCCATCGAAGCACTCGCTTCGCAGGAACAGCAGGAAGCCTGGCTGCCGGAGATCTACTCGCTCAAGAAGATCGGCGCCTTCGGCCTCACCGAACCCCTTGGCGGTTCCGACGTCGCCGGCGGCACCCGCACCACTGCGCGCCGCGAGGGGGACAGCTGGATCCTCAACGGGGCCAAGCGCTGGATCGGCAACGCCACGTTCTCCGACTGGGTGGTCATCTACGCCCGGGATCTCGCTGACAACCAGGTCAAGGGCTTCCTCGTCGACACCAAGGCTGAGGGCTACAGCGCCACCAAGATCGAGAACAAGATCTCGCTGCGCACCGTGCAGAACGCCGACATCACCCTCGACAACGTCGTGGTGCCGGACTTCTTCAAGCTCGCGAACGCCAACAGCTTCCGCGACACGAACAAAGTCCTCAAGGTCACCCGGCTGGCCGTCGCCTGGCAGGCGGTGGGCCAGCAGCTCGCAGCCTTCGACGTCGCCCGCCGCTACGCCGTCGAACGCAGCCAGTTTGGCCGCCCGATCGCCTCCTTCCAGCTGGTCCAGAACCAGCTCAACCA
>CALMVY010000005.1 GCA_937873245.1 uncultured Arthrobacter sp.
GCGCCCCACCCGAAATCAGCTCGTAAAAAACCGCACCATATTCCAGGCTGTTCAG
The DNA here is from genome assembly GCA_937873245.1 of uncultured Arthrobacter sp. Taxonomy (GTDB): domain Bacteria; phylum Actinomycetota; class Actinomycetes; order Actinomycetales; family Micrococcaceae; genus Arthrobacter. The sequence goes on from CALMVY010000005.1 coordinate 56, forward strand.
AAGGGGGTCGGTCGCAATCTTTCCGCATCAGCGGCGGCGACTCGAACAACAATACACGCGACATCGACCCCACACAAATCCACCCCCACAACCCGCCCCACACCCCCAAAAACCCCGCCACCACACGGAATTCATCGCCGCCCGGGTCCCGCTGCACCCAAAAACCCCGGAATGTCGCTGCTGTGGGCTGCATCACCTGCATTCCGGAGCGCCTCTCGCTACGATCAGCAGGTGATGGCAGAACATCGGCGCCATGGACCAGCGATGTTCCATCGGCGTGTGACCGGACCTGCCGGCGCCGGCCTGTCCCGTGGCGACGTCGCCACCCGGACGCGCAGCGGTCTGGCAAACCGCATACCGGATGCAACGAGCCGCAGCCTCTGGGAAATCATCCGCGCCAACGTGCTGACTCTGTTCAACGCGATTGTGGGCGCGAGCTTTATCATTCTGCTCCTGCTGGGCAGCTGGCAGGACGCACTCTTTGGCCTGGCAGCCGTCGGCAACGCCGTCATCGGCGTCGTACAGGAGTACCGCGCTAAACGGTCACTGGACCGCCTTGCCGTCCTCGAGGCTCCGCTCGCCCGGGTGCTGCGGGACGGCGCCGTGCAGGAAATCCCGACCGCCGACGTCGTGCTTGACGATGTTTTGGTCCTGCGTGCCGGCGACCAGGTGACAGCGGATGCCTCCGTCCTGGAAAGCGGAGGACTGGAGTCCGATGAATCGCTCCTCACCGGGGAGTCGGATCCCGTGGATAAGGATGCGGGGTCTGAAGTGCTCTCCGGCTCGATCGTTGTCGCCGGCCGGGGCACCGCGCGAGTGGTCCGGGTGGGCGCCGATTCCTTTTCGAGCAGGCTCGCCGCCGACGCGAAACGGTTCTCCTTGGTCAACTCTGAGATCCGCAACAGTCTCGACCGCATTCTGCGCTGGCTCACTTGGGCGTTGCTGCCGGTCGCCCTCATCGTTGCCAACGGCGAGATGCAGGCAAGGGGCGGCTGGCAGGAGGCCATCGCAAGTGGCGCATGGACATCCGCTCTGGTGGGAGTGATTGCGAGCGTCATCGCCATGGTGCCGCTCGGGCTGGTCCTGCTCTCGAGCGTGGCTTTCGCCGTAGGCGGGGTCCGGCTGGCCGGGAACAAGGTTCTCATCCAGGAACTGGCTGCCGTCGAAGGCCTGGCCCGCGTCGACGTCCTCTGCCTGGACAAGACCGGGACGCTCACCGAAGGGCGAATCATCTTTGACGGCGTGCATGAGCTGGCCGGGCCGGCCGAACCTGGCTGGGAACACGCATTGGGCTGGTTCGCGGCGGATCCGGAGGCAAACGCCACGTCGCGTTGCCTTGAGTCGGATTTTGAGCACGACGGCGGCACGCCGGCGGTCTCGTCGGTTCCGTTCTCTTCCGCCCGGAAGTGGAGCTCCGTGACGTTCGACGGCGGAGGTCCACGCCCGGGCTCCTGGATCCTCGGTGCCCCTGAAGTAGTGCTCGGGGCTCCACCTGGCGGCGCTGGAACGGGTCCGGCGGCGGGCGGCGTCCTGGACAGGGCGGGCCAGCTCGCCGCTTCCGGGCTGCGGACGGTCTTGCTCGCCTACGCGGACGGCACCACCATCACCGTGAACGACCCAACGCTGCCCGCAGATGTGATCCCAGTGGTTGTGCTCACGTTCCGGGAACAGATCCGCCCCGATGCCCGGCAGACGCTGGACTACTTCCGCGATGAGGGTGTTGAGTTGAAAGTCATTTCGGGAGACGACCCCCGGACCGTCGCAGCGATTGCACGCACCGTGGGCTTGGAAGTCGCGGAGGGCTACGATGCCCGCAAACTCCCGGCGGACCCCCTGCTGCTTGAAGAGGTCATGGACGACAACTCGGTCTTCGGCCGGGTGAGCCCGCACCAGAAGAAGGACATGGTGGCCGCGCTTCAGCGCCGGGGCCACACGGTCGCAATGACCGGCGACGGCGTCAATGACGTCCTGGCGCTGAAGGAGGCAGACCTTGGCATTGCCATGAACTCGGCCGCATCTGCCACGAAGGCCGTGGCCCGGCTGGTGCTGCTGGACGGACGCTTCGAGCGGCTGCCCGGTGTGGTGGCGGAGGGCCGCCGGGTGATTGCCAACATAGAGCGGGTGTCCAAGCTGTTCCTCAGCAAGACTGCGTACTCAATCGCGATCGCAGTCAGTTTCGGACTGCTCAGCCTGCAGTTTCCCTTCTTGCCGCGCCAGCTCTCTTTTACCGATGGCCTGACGATCGGCATCCCGTCCTTCTTCCTGGCGCTGATGCCGAATACCCGCCGCTACCGGCCGGGGTTCCTGCGCCGGTCCCTGTCCTTCGCTATCCCCGCCGGGCTCATCGTCGCGGGTTCACTGCTGGGGTTGAACCTGTACGCGACGTCCAGCGGAGCTGCCGGCTCCGGGCCGGAGTCGCTGCAGTCCGCATCGGTCCTGACCCTGTCTGTGACCGGGTTGTGGATCCTCACGGTGGTCTCCCGCCCGCTCGATGCGAAGAAGCTGGCCGTTGTGCTGGCGATGTGTGCCAGCTTCGTCATCCTGTTCAACTTGCCGCTGGCACAGGAGTTCTTCCATCTGGCCTGGCCGCCGGCGGATTTGCTGCGGGCAGCCCTCGTCGCCGCGGTTGGCGGAGGGCTCGCCCTGGAGGTCCTGGCCTGGATTCACGGCAGGAAATTCCCCCGCTGAACAGGCGTCCTGGTGGGGGAGTCCGCAGGTGTTTGGGGGTTAAATGCGGGAGGACCCCCAACGTGGTTGGGGGTCCTCGACCTTAATGATGTTCCGGCG
>CALMVY010000006.1 GCA_937873245.1 uncultured Arthrobacter sp.
ATAAAGAGTTTATCCTGAAGGTGCTGAAGGAAATTCTGCCCGCCAGCGGTACCGTGCTGGAAGTCGGCAGTGGCACGGGTCAGCACGCCGTGTATTTCGCCGCGCAATTGCCGCATCTCACGTGGCAACCGACCGAACTTTCCGCCAATTTTCCCAGCATCCGCGCCTGGGCGCGGGAAAAGTCCTTGGCGAATTTATGCCGGCCCTTGGAGCTCGATCTGCTTGCCGGCCTGAAAACCTGGCCGTTGTCGGTGGCCCAGGCCATTGTCTGTATTAATACCGTGCATATCGTCGCATGGCGTGGCGTTGTGAATCTATTCGCGGGCGCCGGACGGGTGTTGTCGCCCGGCGGAGTACTGTATGTTTATGGGGCCTATCGCTATGCCAACCGCCCGCTCGAACCGAGCAATGAGTCCTTCGACCAATTGCTACGCGCGCGCGATCCGGAATCGGGGCTGCGCGACTTCGAGGCCGTGAACGAGCAGGCGGAAAAAAACGGAATGACATTGTTGTGCGACCGGCCCATGCCGGGGAATAATCGTTCGATTGCTTGGGTTAAAAACTAAAACCTGTCCTGGCCGGGTTTAAGCGCGGCCAGGCGTGAGGGCAGGCCGCCGGCCCTTCGGTGCCTAGAGGAAGTTCACCAGGCTGAGCTGATAGAGCATCGCCGTGGTGCGCAGCGCGGCCTTGGATGCCGCGGCGATCACGCCCTCGGACGTCCTGTTGGCCGTCGAGGTGATGAGCCCCAGCAGCGTCTCGAACGACCGGATCACCAAGCCGGTGCAGTACGCCGCGGCCGGCATCCCGTACTACTGGCGGATCGAAGCGGACCCGCCGACTCTCGTCCAGCACGCGCTCGAGAACGGCGTCTACCGCGAGGTGGGTCGCGGCGGCGGTGTGGTGCAGGTGACCGAGCCGGTGACGATGACCGTCGACCTGGACGCCTTGTTCAGCTGATGCTTCTGCTTGCTTGTCATCGACTGTCTACGGTCTTCGGTCGCGATCAGCCAGGCCCTCCTCTCGGATGACCTCCCGAGCAGTCCGTTCGGACGGCGGTCGCGGTCGACGCAGCGCCAGACGGGACGGGCCGCGCAGGTGCCACGCTGCCCGCTTCCCCGAGATCATGGCCCGAGTACCTGCGGAGTTCCGCGACCGCCTTGCGGCTGCCGGCCCGAGCCTCGACGCTCGTCCGTGAGGCGCTGGAGCGCTACCTGGCTTCCTGATCACGCGAGTGCCCGCGGTACTGCAGCGCCACCTGATCCGGGAGGCGGCAACGACCGTGTGGACGGGCCGGAAGCTGTCCCCAGATCGTCCGCATGGCCTTCCGGCAGCCGGGCGACCGACGCACGCTGCTGACATGCCGACCGACGAGGAGCAGGATGACTGCTGTGACCAGCCTGCAGGTGCGACCGGACGGGTGGACCGTCGATGACCTGCCCGACCGGGAGGACTTCCGGTACGAGCTGGTGGACGGGGCGCTGCTGTTGAGCCCGTCACCGACGCCGCGGCACAGCGGGGTCGCCGCCCGCCTGCAGCGGGCGTTGTGGGACGTGGTCGGTCCCGGCTGGGACGTGCTCGCCGGTGCGGGCGTGACGTTCGACCGGCGGAACTACCGGGAGCCCGACGTGGCGGTGGTCCGCAGTGCGGTCTTGAACGCAGCGTCGATCGTCCCGTCGGACGTGCTGCTGGCCGTCGAGGTGATGAGCCCCAGCAGCGTCTCGAACGACCGGATCACCAAGCCGGCGCAGTACGCCGCCGCCGGCATCCCGTACTACTGGCGGATCGAGGCGGACCCGCCGCAGCTGGTCCAGCACGTGCTCGAGGACGGGGTCTACCGCGAGAGTGCTCGCAGCGGTGACGCGGTGCAGGTGACCGAGCCGGTGGCGATGACCGTCGACCTGGACGCGCTGTTCAGCTGACGCCTGCTTGATCTTTACTCTCAACACTTTGGAGTAGCTGCATCCGTACGCGCCACCACGTCGCTCCGCAGCTCGATCGTGGGGTCGCCGACGACGCCCAGGCCGTGCCAGGTGCCGACGAGGAAGGACAGCGGTTCGAGGCGCTCGTGCAGGGGGGTCATCGTGGCACGTGTCCACCCACATGGGGCGCCCTACTCGAAGGGGTTGATGATGGTCAGGCCGGCCGTGTCGGAGAAGTCACGCACGTTGCGGGTCGCCAGCTCATGGCTGTTGGCGAGGCAGATCCCGGCGATCTGGGCGTCGGCGAGGGCCATCGGGCGACCCGACGCCTCGGCTGCCACCAGGATCATGGCGGTCTCTCGGGCGGCGGGAAGGTCGTAGACGGCGACGGCTTCGGTGAACGCGTCCACCAACTGGCTCCATCGCTGTTCCAATTCTCGGCGACGTCGCCCCTGGGGTAGCCGCCCCAGTCCGCGTTCGATCTCCTCGACCGTCACCACGCAGATGGTCAGGGCGGCCGGGTCGATGGCCTGCGCCCAGCCGAGAACCGCCGGGTCTGGCGTGTCCCTCATGAACTCCGACACCACGTTGGTGTCGGCGATGATCACGACAGATCCACCGGACGAGGTTGATCGGTGCGCGACGGCACGTCGAGGTCGACCCCGCCAACCTCAGCCACGGCTGCGTGTAGGGACAGCAAGAAGTTGTGCGCGGGCAGGTTGACGGCCGCGTCCAGGATCGCCCGAACCTCAGCCTCCACCGAACGGCCGTGCTCGGCCGCGCGCCCCCTCAGCCGTGCGTGCGTGCGTGCGTCCAACTGCCGAATTGTGAGAGTGCTCATCACAACACCTCCTGACAGCAATGCTAGCACCCATCGGTCAAGCACGGCCATGCCGGCATGTGTGCTATTCCGCCGCGAACGGTTTCGGAGGATGCCTCCCGGATCCTGCGCCTGCTCGACGTCGAGCGCCGGCTGGAAGCCGATGCGGATCTCGGTGGCGGTCACTCCAGGAGCGGGGCCGGTCGCGCGGGTGCCGGCCGGGGCGGCGGGGCCAGGGGCGGCAGTCGTCGTACCGCTGGAGCCTCCCGCGGGTGCGTCGATGCTTGTGGCGGATTCACCCTCGGACACCGAGGATCCTGGTGGGTCGTCGGTCCCGCCGATCGCTGGGGCAGCGGGCGCGCCCAGAATCGAAGCCGTGTCCCCAGCTCGTCCTCGAAGCCTTCCGGCGGCCGGCGGTCCGCAGCAGGCTGCTGACATGCCGACCGACGAGGTCACGGAGCCCGTGGCGATGACCGTCGACGTGGACGCGCTGTTCAGCTGACCTTCTTGAGCCTCGCGGACAGGTGCGGCTGCAGCGGCTGGTCCATGGCGGCCATGTCGATGGCGTACGCCAGGTCGCCCTCCACCAGGCCGTAGAGCCGGTGGAAGGCGGTCACCGACTTCGCGGTGTCCGTACGCGCCACCACGTCGCTCCGCAGCTCGATCTTGTGGAAGACGACCTCGCCGAGGTAGATCTCGACGATCCCGGTCGGGTGCGCCAGCATCACCTCGACGTCGCGCGGCTGCTTGCCCGGACGCCAGAAGCCGGCCTCGCGCGCACTCGGCTTCACGCGGCTGCCGTCGTCGTCGAGGATCCAGGCGCGGCTCTCGTAGGACAGGAACGGCCGGCCGTCGTGGGCGAAGACGACCTCCTGCTCGTAGCGCTGCTCCTCGATCGTCGGGTAGCCGACGACGCCGAGACCGCGCCAGGTGCCGACGAGGAAGGACAGGTGCTCGAGGCGCTCGTGCAGGGGGGTCATGCGGGCCATCGTCGCAGGTGGGGATCAGCGCCGGCGGCGTCATGCGGACGAGCAGACGCGCTACAGCCTGCGCGTGCGTGCTTCCTGGACCAGTGCGGCAGCGCAACGCAGCGCCGTCTTGCGGTCGGCGTCGGAGAGCAAGCCTCCCCGTAGTGATGTCGGCGATCAACCAGCTGACGTAGGCGCTTGCCCGCTTCGGCGTCCACGCGCTCCAGCAGTTCCGCTGCAGCTCCGTCCTCACTGGAGATCAGCTCGGCCACCTCCAGGTACTTCGCCGCGATCACCCGCGGCTGAGTTCGGCAGCAAGCCCGCGGATACGTGGTTGGCAAATGAGCCGGTCACGATCCACAGCCGACGGCACCTTCCCACATGTAAGACCATGTCTTACGCTCCTTCTGTGCGGATCGAGTGGGCGTCGGAGGACGTCGCTTGCATCGGCACCCGGTCGCAGCGTTATCCCGATGCGCTCGACATCGAGGTCGGTTGGGCGCAGGAGGTGGTCGCGGATCCGCAGCTCGTGCAGGTCACGCCGTACCCGCGGTCGCGAACCAGGGCGTCGGCGTTCATCGGGTTCTCCCCCAGCGCGGAACGGGTCCTCGTTGTGATCGCCTACCAAGACCTCGACGGCGACTGGCACGGGATGAACGCCTGGCCGGCATCCGGCCGGGACTTGGCCACGTCCTTCGAGGAGGCAGCTGATGAGTAAGCGACTACACCCAGACACCGCGGCCAAGGTGCGCGCTGACGCGCGGAAGCTGGAGAAGCGCGCTGACGCTGAGGGGAGATACCCGGTCGGCACTACGGTCCGCCGTGCCCAAGCCCCGTCGCGGATGTTCAACATCCGGCTCACCGACGAGCAGTATCAGCAGCTCGAACAGGCTGCACGGGACAGGCACCTCCCACTGTCGACGATGGCCCGAGCGTGGCTGCTCGATCGACTTGGGGACGAGCGGCACGCTTCCTGAGCGGCACTCCCTTCTCGCGGCGCGGTCTCGGGAACGGCTCCCCTCGTGGTTCCCGCTCGGTCAGTAGTGCGGTACTGGCGCTCCGGTGTAGCCCGCCTTCTGCCCGAAGATCCAGTTGTCGTCCAACGTCAAGCCGCTGATGCGCTCTCACAAGCGGACGGCTTCGGCGTATGCGTAGACGTCCTCGGACCAGCCAAATGCCAAGCCGGCAGCTGCCCTACCCGGGTCCCGCGATCGGTCAGGTGCGCGATCTGTGAAGCACTGAGCCCGGATTGCGTGCCGGCGAGCACCTGCAGGACCGCGGAGTCCAAGCCAGGGGCGATGGTGCGCAAGGGCGACGACAGAGCCGCGTTCCATCGTGCCCTGCGGCACGACAAAGGTGTGGACGACCTGTGGATAACGAAAAGTTCTCCACAGAAGGAACTTTCGTTGCCCCAAGGGGTTGACAGGCCCTTGGGGCAGAGCGTAGGTTCGAACACGTGTTCGAGGAACGGCTTGAGACGGAGCGCGGCTCTGCCATGTCCTCGCTCGACGACATCTTCGTCTGGCCGGACCGGCCGGCGGCTCGTCCGCAGCCT
>CALMVY010000007.1 GCA_937873245.1 uncultured Arthrobacter sp.
GTCGCAGTTCTGGTCAGCCACCGGGACCACCTTCTACTTCACCATCGTCACGGTGACCCTGGAGACCATTCTCGGTTTCTGGATGGCCATCATCATGGCGCGGACCTTCCGGGGCCGCAGCCTGGTCCGCGCAGCCGTGCTGGTGCCGTGGGCCATCCCCACCGCCGTCACCGCCCAGCTGTGGCTGTTCATCTTCGCTTTTGAAGGCATCGGCAACAAGCTGTTCAACACCACGATCCTGTGGACGGGCAGCGAGATCCCGGCCCGGTGGGCGGTCATCATCGCCGACACCTGGAAGACGACGCCGTTCATGGCACTTCTGATCCTGGCCGGCCTGCAGATGATTCCCGCCGAAGTCTACGAAGCGGCCAAGGTCGACGGCGCCTCTGCCTGGCAACGGTTCCGGATGATTACCCTGCCGCTGGTGAAGCCGGCGCTGATGGTCGCGATCCTCTTCCGGACGCTGGATGCCCTGCGGATGTTCGACCTCCCGTACATCCTGACGGAAGGCTCCAACAACACCACGACGCTCTCCATTTTGGTGGTCAACCAGATCAGGCAAGGCTTCAACTCCGCCGCAGCCTTGTCCACCATCACGTTCATCATCATCTTCATTGTGGCCTTCATCTTTGTCCGCTTCCTCGGAGCGAACGTCGTGGAGCAGCAAACCGGCGCAGGTAAGGGGAAGAAATGACCGCCGCGACCGAACTCCGGGCCGAGCAGGACCGTGGCCGCAAAGCAGCCCAGAACCGCGAGAAATGGGCGAGCGTCCGCACGTATATCAGCGCCGCCGTCATCCTGTTCTGGTGCCTTGCGCCGGCGTACTGGATGGTGGTGACCGCGTTCCGCGACGTGGGCTACACCTACGACACCTCGCTCCTGCCCACCCATGTGACACTGGATAACTTCATCACCGCTTTTGATACCTCGTTTGGCAACAAATTCGGCCAGGCGCTGCTGAACAGTGTGTTCATCGGTGTGACGGTGACCCTGATCTCGCTGGTGTTGGGTGTGTTCGCGGCCTACGCCTTGGCCCGGTTGAACTTCCGGTTCAAGTACCTGGTGTTGGGCTTCATCCTGGGGGCGTCCATGTTCCCCGGCGTCGCCCTCATCACCCCGCTGTTCCAGCTGTTCACGAATATCGGCTGGATCGGCACCTACCAGGCGCTGATCATTCCGAACATCTCCTTCGTCCTCCCCCTGACGGTCTACACCATGACGTCGTTCTTCCGGGAAATGCCGTGGGAGTTGGAGGAAGCGGCCCGCGTGGACGGCTGCACCCAGGGGCAGGCGTTCCGGAGGGTGATCATGCCGCTCGCGGCACCGGCCATCTTTACGACGGCGATCCTGGCGTTCATCTCCTCGTGGAACGAGTTCCTGATTGCCAGCCAGCTCTCCAACGACGCAACCCAGCCGGTGACGGTGGCCATTGCCAACTTCGCCGGGGCCCAGCCGCAGCAGATTCCGTACACGGCCATCATGGCCGCCGGAACCATCGTCACAATTCCGCTGGTCATCCTGGTGCTGGTCTTCCAGCGTAAGATCGTCGCTGGCCTCACGGCCGGCGCCGTGAAGTGACGGCCGGGCAATGAACGGCAAGCCGAGCCGGGGTCTGGTGCGGAGCGAGCACCGTCGTGTCCGCTCCGGCGAGGATTTCGACATCATCATCGGGCTGCTCGGTTTTTGGGCGCTGGTGCTGTTTGTGGTCACCGTCTGGATGGAGGTGACCGGACAGCCCGCTCTCGGCTGGGCCCTGGGCCTGTTGGCCATGGTGCTGGCTCTGTACGGATTGATCCGGCTGCGCCGTCGCCTGCCCGAAAGGACGGCAACCAGACGCAAGTGATCGCGGGGTCACTTAGCGCCCATCCCGAGGGGGTTTATGGGCGGCAAGTGACCCCGCGTTGCATCAGGCGGCAGCAGACAGTCGACAAGGGGACACGGTGGCAAAGACAACAGACAGGGCGCAGCGCGGAGGCCACTCCGGCGTCAGCATCGAGGATGTAGCCCTCGCCGCTGGGGTATCCACCGCCACCGTGTCCCGGGCCGTCCGCGGCCTGCCCAGGGTCTCACCGGCCACACGGGAGAAGATCCTGGGCGTCGCCGAGGCCCTGGGCTACGTCGCCTCCTCGTCGGCCTCCGGGCTGGCAACCGGCCGCACCAAGACCATCGGTGTGCTGGCCCCGTTCGTCAGCCGCTGGTTTTTCTCCAAGGCCATCGAGGGCGCGGACCGGGAACTGCATGCCCGGCAATACAACCTCTCACTGTTCAATCTGGGCGGCCACGGCAGCCACCGTGAGCGGCTCTTCAGCAAAACGATGGTCTACAAGCAGATCGACGCGCTGCTGGTGCTGTGTATGGCGCTGACGCATGAAGAGATCGAACACCTCCAGAAGATCGACATCCCGTTGGTCGTCGTCGGCGGACACGTCGAAGAATGCCCCTACATCGGGATTGACGATTACGCCGCTGCCGCCACGGCCGTGCGGCACCTGATCGACCTCGGGCACAAGGAGATCGCCCTGCTGCACGGCGACGACGAAACCGACCTGAACTTCGACGTCCCCCGGGTCCGGATCAAAGCTTTCCAGGACATGATGGCCGAAGCCGGCCTGAGCGTCCGGGAGGAATGGGACGAATGGGGGGACTTTACGGTCCGCAGCGGCCAGGACGCCTTCCGCCGGCTTTGGGACAGGCCCGGGCCAAAGCCCACGGCCATCTTCTGCGCCTCTGATGAGATGGCCATGGGGATCATCTTCGAAGCCACCCGGGCCGGAGTCCGCATCCCTGCGGACCTCTCCGTGATCGGGATCGATGACCACGATTTTTCCGAGGCCATGGGCCTTACCACGGTCAGGCAGCGCCCCGACGAGCAAGCCGAACTGGGCACCAAGATGCTGCTGGATGAACTCGACGGGATCAATCGCCAACTCATTCAGTGGAGCAAGCAATTCGACGTTCCACTCGTCGCAACATGCGACGCGCACTATCTGCGCGCGGAAGATGCGGACGCGCATGACCTATTGTTGTGCGTTCAAACGGGCAAGACACTCGACGACCCGAAACGATTGAAACTGACCAGCCGCGATTATTACATGCGCGCGGCGGAGGAAATGGCGGCATTGTGGAGTGATGTGCCAGATGCGCTCACGAATACGTTGGAGATTGCGGAACGCTGCAATCTGGATTTGTCATTCAGGGGTTACCGGCTCCCGCGTTTTGCCGTTCCCGAAGAGACGCGAGATTTTGCGTCTCAACATACGCCAGAATCATATTTGCGCGCATTGTGCGAGGAGGGCATCGCGCGGCGCTACCAGCAAAGCAGCGCCATGGTACGCCAGCGCATGGAGTATGAGCTCGGCGTGATCCATGCGATGGGATTCGACACGTACTTTCTCATCGTGTGGGACCTGATTCGCCACGCGCGCGAAAATGGAATTTGGTTCAACGTGCGCGGTTCGGCAGCAAGCTCCATCGTCGCCTACGCGCTCGGCATCACCTCCATCGAACCGCTCGGC
>CALMVY010000008.1 GCA_937873245.1 uncultured Arthrobacter sp.
CATCGACGAGGAAACCGTCGATTTCCAGGACAACTACGACGGCAAGAACCAGGAACCCACCATCCTGCCGGCGCGGTTCCCGAACCTCCTGGTCAACGGATCCTCCGGCATCGCCGTCGGCATGGCCACCAACATCCCGCCGCACAACCTCCGCGAGGTGGCCGACGGCGTCCAGTGGTACCTGGCGAACCCGACCGCGACCCGCGAGGAACTGCTCGAAGAGCTGATCGTGCGCATCAAGGGACCCGACTTCCCGACCGGTGCCACCATCCTGGGCCACAAGGGGATCGAGGACGCCTACCGCACCGGCCGCGGCTCAATCACCATGCGCGCCGTCGTCAACGTCGAGGAACTCCAGGGCCGCACCTGCCTCGTGGTCACCGAACTGCCCTACCAGGCCAACCCGGACAACCTGGCGATCAAGATTGCCGAACTGGTCAAGGACGGCAAGATCTCCGGCATCGCGGACCTGCGCGATGAAACTTCGGGACGCACCGGCCAGCGCCTTGTCATTGTGCTCAAGCGCGACGCGGTCGCGAAGGTGGTGCTGAACAACCTCTACAAGCACACCCAGCTGCAGGACAACTTCGCCGCGAACATGCTCGCGATCGTCGACGGCGTTCCCCGCACGCTCAGCCTTGACGCCTTCATCCGGCACTGGGTCACACACCAGATGGATGTCATCGCACGCCGGACCCGCTACCGCCTCCGGAAGGCCGAGGAGGAAGCACACATCCTGCGCGCCCTCCTCAAGGCGCTGGACGCCTTGGATGAAGTGATTGCGCTCATCCGTGCCTCCAGCACCACTGAAGCCGCGCGGGACGGCCTGATGGAACTGCTGGACATCGACGAACAGCAGGCCCGGGCCATCCTGGACATGCAGCTGCGCAAGCTCGCGGCCCTGGAGCGCCAGAAAATCCAGGACCGCCACGCCGAACTCGAGGCCCTGATCGCCGAGTACAACTCGATCCTGGCCTCCGAGGAGCGCCAGCGCGAGATCATCAGCACCGAGCTCGGCGAGATCGTCGCCAAGCACGGCGATGACCGTCGGACCAAGATCCTGATGGGCTTCGACGGAGACATGTCCATGGAGGACCTGATCCCCGAAGAGGAAATGGTGGTCACCATCACCCGCGGCGGCTACGTCAAGCGCACCCGCAGCGACAACTACCGCTCGCAGCAGCGCGGCGGCAAGGGCATCAAGGGCGCCCAACTCCGCGGCGACGACGTCGTCGAGCACTTCTTCGTGACCACGACCCACCACTGGCTGTTGTTCTTCACCAACCTCGGCCGTGTGTACAGGGCGAAGGCGTACGAACTGGTGGAAGCCGGCCGCGACGCCAAGGGACAGCACGTGGCGAACCTGCTGGCGTTCCAACCGGATGAGCACATCGCCCAGGTGCTGGACCTGCGGGACTACCAGCAATCGCCGTACCTGGTCCTGGCCACCAAACGCGGCCTGGTGAAGAAGACCCGCCTGGAGGACTACGACACCAACCGCTCCGCGGGAGTCATCGCTATCAACCTGCGCGACGGCGATGAGCTGGTCTCCGCCCAGTTGGTCTCGGAGACGGATGATCTGATGCTCGTCTCCCGCATGGGCCAGTCGATCCGGTTCACCGCGACCGATGAGGCGCTGCGCCCGATGGGCAGGGCAACCTCCGGCGTCACGGGAATGAAGTTCCGTGAGGACGATGAGCTGCTGGCGGCCGACGTCGTCACGGACGGCTCCTTCGTATTCGTCGTCACCGAGGGCGGCTATGCCAAGCGCACCGCCGTCGAGGAATACCGCCTCCAGGGCCGTGGCGGCCTGGGCATCAAGGTCGGCAAGTACCAGGAGGAGCGCGGCCACCTCGTGGGCGCCCTGATCGTCCAGGAAGAAGATGAAGTCCTGGTGGTCATGGAAGGTGGCAAGGTGGTCCGTTCCTCCGTGACCGGAGTACCGGCCAAGGGCCGCGACACCATGGGTGTCATCTTCGCCAAGCCGGACAAGAACGACCGCATCATCGAGGTGGCGCGCAACAGCGAACGGGGCCTCGAGACCGATGAGGGTGTTGAAAGCGATGGTGCCGAAAGTGAGGCATCGGCGCCGGATGACGTAACGTTGGCTGAAGATAACGGATCCCTCGAGGGGTCCGCAGCGGAAGAATCAGCACCGGCCCCGGAGTCAGATGAGTCATCAGGCAATGCCGAGCTGGACGAAGACAACACCGGAGGTAACGAGTGAGTAATTCCGACTCATATCCCAAGCCGAACAGCGGCGTTCCCGGCGGAGTGCGGCAGCCTGCCTCCGCCCCGCGGGTCAGCGCCCCGTCGCGCCCCGAGCAGCGCCCGGGTGTATCCGGCGGCGCTAACGGCTCGGGTCAGCGGCCACAGGCTCCGGGTCAGCGTCCCGTGCAGGGCCGCCCGGCGGCTCCGGGCCAGCGCCCGGCTACAGTTGGACAGGGTCCGGGCCAAAACCGTCCGGTACAAGACCGTCCGGGACAAAACACTGCCGGGCTGATCAAGCCGGCACCCAAGGCCAAGGTCCGCCGCGCGCGCCTGCTGGTGAGCAAGGTGGACCCCTGGTCCGTCCTGAAGATGGCCTTCCTGCTCTCCGTGGCCCTGGGCATCGTGACTGTCGTGGCAGCGATCGTGCTGTGGACGGTCTTGGACCTGACCGGAATCTTCGATCAGGTTGACGGCCTCCTGGGGACGCTGGCCGGCTCCGAAGGTGGCGGCTTCGAATTGAAGAAGGTCGCCTCGCTGGGGCAGGTGGCATCCTTTGCCACCATCATCGCCGTCATCAACGTCGTTCTGTTGACGGCGCTGTCGATGCTCTCCGCAGTGCTGTACAACATCTCGGCCACCCTGGTGGGCGGCATCGGCGTCACCCTGACGGACGACTAAAACCCATAGTTTTCCCGGATTTTTCCCGGGGAAATGCCTCGATTTGAGATCGGGCCGGGATGTGCTGTAAAGTCATATCTCGGCCCGATGAGGCATCGGGGCGTATAGCTCAGGCGGTTAGAGCGCTTCGCTGATAACGAAGAGGTCCCAGGTTCAAGTCCTGGTACGCCCACGGAATCTGTACGGATTCAAGTGGAGGTTCGGTTGATATTCGTTTATCGCAGGACCGGAACGGGGTGCATGTGAAGAAGTTGCTCGTTGTTGCAGCTACGATCGCAGGCGTCCTGCTCTACAAGAAAGTGCAGGAATCCGAAGCCCGGAAAACGGTCTGGAGCGAATCAACCGATACGGTTGATTAGTCCGGATTACCCGGTTCGGGAGTTGGAAATCAGCTCGCCGAACTAGGGTATGATTGTCGGGTTGCTTCTTATGGGGGCATGGCGCAATTGGTAGCGCACCTGCTTTGCAAGCAGGGGGTTCGGGGTTCGAGTCCCCGTGCCTCCACCATAAGAAAGGCCCCGGATCGCAGAAATGCGGTCCGGGGCCTTTTGCATGCCCGGCCTGAAGGGCCGGGCAGCGACTACTCAATCCTTGGGTTTGGCGTAGTCATCCATGCCCTGCCAGTCGATGAAAACGTACGGCTCATCACCGACGACCCAGGCATCGTGTCCCGGAGGAATGAATCCGTAGTCGCCCGGGCCGTACTCCGTTTCCTCGCCGTCATCCATGACGACCTTGAGGCGTCCCGAGATGGTGTAACCCTTGTGGGCAATCATGCAGCTGTCGGTCTGGGCTATCGGCTTGACGTGCTGCGACCACCTCCAGCCCGGCAGGAACGTCGCACGTGCCACGGCGCCGGCGTCCAGATTGACCAGCTCCACTTGGCCCATACCGTCCTTGACGGGGCGGGTTTCCTCCGGATTGTCCAGGCTCTTGCGGATCGTTGAAGCCATGATGGTCTCCTTTTGCGGATGGTGGTGAGACCGGTTTTAAGACTGGCACCGCCATATTTCGCCGTCAAGAACCCTTACATCCGCTGAGCGGCCCAGGGCCCCACTACTGTTGGACCGTGAACTTCTTCCTTGCCGCCCTGGGCGTCCTGGGCGTTGCCTCCTCCGGGCCGCTCATAGCCGCCACCCTGGGGGCCACGTCGGTCAGTGCCCTGGCCATCGCCTTTTGGCGCAACGCGATCGGTTCGGTCGTCATGGCCGGACCCGTGCTGGTCCGGGATCCCCGCCAGTTCGGCCGCGTCACCGGCAAGGAGTTCCGTTGGTCACTGGCGGCGGCCGTTGCCCTGGCGCTGCACTTCGCCTGCTTCATCACCTCGCTGCAGCTGACCTCCGTCGCGGCAGCCACGGCCCTCGTCTGCCTGCAGTCCGGTTGGATCGCCATCTTCCAACTCTTCCGGGGCGTCAGGCACCGCTGGCCGGTGCTGGCCGGGCTGGGGATTGCTTTCGGCGGCGTCATCGCCATTACGGGGTTCGACATGGGCACCTCTTCGGAGGCGCTGCTGGGTGACCTCCTGGCGGTGGCAGGCGGAGCCCTGGCGGGTATCTACACCCTCGCCGGCGGCAAGGCCCGTCAGACCATGGGCACCGGCGTCTACACCACCCTCTGCTACGGGATGTGCGCGGCCGTCGTGGCCATCCTGGCGCTCTTCTCACAGCAGCCCCTTGCGGGGTTCGAGGCCGCCGGCTGGTTCGGCATCCTGGCGATTACAGTGTGTGCCCAGCTGATCGGGCACACTGCCTTCAACCACCTGCTCGCCACGATGAGTCCGCTGCTGGTGTCCATGATCATCCTGCTGGAGATCCCCGGTGCCGCACTGCTCGCCGCTGCATTCCTGTCCGAGACCCTGCCGGCCGGTACCTACGTCGGATTGACGATGATCCTCGTGGGGCTCGCCGTCGTCGTCCTGGGACAGCGGGGCACCCGCTCAGCCCGGCGCACAGCGGCGGCACTGGCGGACCTCGGGACTGACTGACTTTTGAAGACCGGCGCCTGCAACGCCTTCCGCTACTGGCCCCCGCGTCGGGCCGGCTGGACCGTGTTGACCGTGTGGATCGCGCGCAGGAGCTTGGCCGGGAAGTACACCGAGAAAAAGACCACCATGGGGGCCTTCAGCGCCATTTTCTTGACGTTGTGAGCCTTGTACGTGCGGTCGAAGCGCGTCACGTAGTAACGGTAGTCGCGGGGGGAGTCTTCCAAGCGGCGTGCGGACATGCCGGAGACCATCTGCGGCCAGTACTGGATCCTGAGCTCGTTCTCGGCCAAGTGCAGGGACAAATCGATGTCCTCATGCATCTCATCCTTCTCATCCCGGCACGCTTCGGTGCGGATAATTTCCCAGGCGGAGCGGCGGAGGGCCATGTTGGACCCGAAGAGGAAGTGGTACTGGTGTTTGGCCAGCCTGAGCATCAGCTGGCGCATCTTGTCGTCGGCCTTCAGGCCGAAGCGCCGCATCGGCATGTCGTAGTAGACCACCGGGCCGGTCGCGGCGTGGACGGATTTGTCCCGGAATGCCTTCTGCACCTGTTCAACCCAGTCGGGCTCCAGTACGGAGTCGGCGTCGATCCGGCCGAGGACGTCTCCGGTGGCGTGGTCGAGGCCGAAGTTGCGGGTGGGGATCAGGCCCTGGTCCCGGTCCTGGCTGAGCAGGATGATGGGGCTCTCTGGATATTCCAGTTGCATCTGCCGGACGATGTCGGCCGTGCGGTCCTTCGACATGTTGTCGACGACGATGATTTCGTGGGCCGGAACGGACTGGTACACCGCAGCAATGAGGCACTGCCGGATGACACTTTCCTCGTTGTACGCCGGGATGACGATAGACACAGCCGGCGTCTGCACAGCATCGTGTAAGGCATCCTCAGAGGATTTTTCGGGTGACATCCCCCCAAATTTAGCACCAACGGGATTTTTTCTGCCCGGTACCGGGCGTCGCCCCGGCTACAAACTGGTAAACATCGTGCAGAAAACTGTGCAGAAAAAAGGGAGGGATCCCGCCTCTGGCGGAATCCCTCCCTCAATGGCTTCCTGAAGCCTTGGGCGCAAGGTGTTTAGGCGCCGGTGTCCTTGTCCGAACCGTTGTTCCGGCTCGCGGCGATGTTCCGGACTGCGGTCTTCGCATCGGTGGCAACCTTGGCGGAGGCATCCTTCATATCTTCTACAGCGTCCTTGGCCGCGTGCTTGGCAGTGTCAGCTGCCTCATCGGTGGACTCCGCGAGGTCACCGGAAGCATCCGCGGCGGCGTCCGCTGCTGCGACCGTCGCCACGCCGGCCTGATCGGCAGCTTCCTTGACGGAATCTTTGACCTCGTTGACGGTAGTGGCCGGCACGGGGGCGGGCGTCACGGGAGCCGGTGTCTTCCACGGATCCTCGACCGGCTTGGACGCCTTCCAAGCGGCAGCTGCGGCGGCAGCTGCTGCGGCGATGATGCCGAAGATCAGCCACCCGCGGTGCTTGGGCTTCTGCGGCTTGGCTACCTCGATATTGACGGCCTTGCCAGCTTTTCTCGCAACTACCTTCACGTGGCCTCCGGCGGTCTTTGCCTGCTCCTGGACGGCGTGGATAATCCCCGCATCGCTGAGCTTCTGGGCAACCGCGTCGACGTGTCCCGGAGCGCTCTCGAGCGTACGGTGCACGGCGTCGGATGCCTGGCCGATCTGGGTGGAAAGCCTCGGCAGGTACTCGACGACCACCCGGTCCCGGGCGTTGGCGATCACCGGCGTAGCCTTGTCCAGCGCCTCGTGCAGGCGCGGGGTGGCGCCCTCAACGGCGTCGTTGATTTTCGGTGCGAGGTGGGCGAGTCCGTCCTGGAGTCGCGGGGTTACCGTCGCGACGCCGTCGGCCAGATTGTAGGCCGCCGACTTGAGCCCCTCCTGGATTTTGGGAGAAGCGGTATCCAGCCCCTGCTGCAGGCGCGGAACGGCCCAGTTGACTGCCGCCTCAACCCGCGGAGCCGCCCAGTCCTTGGCATTTTCTACCCCTGTGCTGACTGAGTACTCCAGTTCACGGGCAATACGATCCGTTTTCTTCACAACTACCTCCCGATTAATGTGACGGTTCTGCAGTTAGCCTACGTGTCCCGGACCTCACCGGCTATTCTTCCAAGCGGATTTGGAGTGGATTTCACCCAGCGCGGAACTGGCGGAGGGGCCCTGTGCGCTGGGGCCCGTCGTGGAAGAATGGGGCCTATGACTGCCATCGCAACCGCAAAAGCAACCATCCACACGAGCATGGGCGACATCGTCGTCAACCTCTTCGGCAACCACGCCCCCAAGACGGTCGAGAATTTCACCGGACTGGCCACGGGCGAGAAAGCCTGGACCCACCCGGAATCCGGCGAGGACAAGACGGGTACGCCCCTGTATGACGGCACCATCTTCCACCGCATCATCAAGGACTTCATGATCCAGGCCGGCGATCCCCTGGGCCGCGGCGTCGGCGGACCGGGCTACAAGTTCGACGACGAAATCCACCCGGAACTGACGTTCAACGAGCCCTACAAGCTGGCCATGGCGAACGCCGGCATCCAGATGGGCCGCGGCACCAACGGCTCGCAGTTCTTCATCACGACCATCCCCACCGGCTGGCTGCAGGGAAAGCACAGCATCTTTGGTGAGGTGGCGGACGAGGACTCCAAGAAGGTCGTCGACGCCATCGAGGGTGTCCGCACCGGGATGGGTGACCGCCCGGTCGAGGACGTCACCATCAACAGCATTGATGTAGAAAAGCTCTAAGCCCAGCGCATGAGCTACGGAATTCCGGCGGCAGAGCCGTCCGCGCAGATCCCGGTGTGCCCGAGGCACCCGGACCGGCCCGCCTATGTGCGCTGCCAGCGCTGCGGGCGCCCTGCGTGCCCCGACTGCCAGCGGGCGGCCGCCGTCGGATTCCAGTGTGTTGACTGCGTCAACGAATCAAAACGCACGACGCCGGACGTCAAGACCGTCTACGGCGGTGCGGTGACCACCGGGAAGCCCGTGGTCACCTACTTCATCATTGGACTCTGCGCCGCGGTGTTCGTCCTTCAATGGCTGGTCCCCAACGACGGGATCTACCGGAACCTGGCGTTCGCCACGGTCTACGCCTCCCCGGAGTACGGGGTCTTCGAACCCTGGCGGATGGTGACGTCCGCCTTCCTCCATTCCCAGGGCTTCATCCTCCATATCGCCCTCAACATGTACATGCTGTGGATGTTTGGCCAGGCACTTGAGCCCCTGCTGGGCCGGATCCGCTTCCTGGCCGTCTACCTGTTGTCCGCCTTTGGCGGATCCGTCGGCTACCTCCTGCTGACCCCGGGCTATGTCCCGGGCCAGCCGCTGAGCGGCGTTGTGGGGGCTTCTGGTGCCATCTTCGGTCTCTTCGGCGCCATGCTGGTGGTCCAGCGCCGCCGCGGCGGGGAGACCAAACAACTCTGGGTGTTGATCCTCATTAATGGCGCCATCGGCTTCGTGGTCCCCTCGATTGCCTGGCAAGCCCATCTTGGTGGTGCCGTTACCGGTGCCCTGTGTGCCGCCGTCATTGCGTACACGCCCCGCGGCCCCCGGCAGGGCCTGCTGCAGGCGGGTGGCCTGGTGCTGGTTCTCGCCCTGCTGATCGCCGTCTCCGCCCTTCGGGTAGCCAGCGCCTAACCGCGCGTCCCCTCCCTGCCAACAGCCGATCAAGACGCTCCAGCCCAGTTACTCGGTGTTTTAAGCGCTCCCAGCATCCTCGAACCGCGGATTTCCGCGGGTGTGTCTGCGCGCAGTGGGAAGTAACTGGGCGGGAGCGCTCCGGCGGATCCGGTCCGCGGCTCCCAACTGCCTTCCGGATGGCCAGCACCTGGCCGTGCGTCCCCTCCCCGCCAGCACGCAAGCCGGCACCCGACCAGACGTTCCTGCCCACTTGCTGGGGCCTTGTAGGCGCGGCATCTCCTAAGCCACCCCGGATTTCCACAGGCGTGCCGGCCTGGAGCGGGAAGTAACCGGGCTGGAGCGTCGTGTGCGGCCAAGTCTATAGAGGCCTTCACGTAGGCCCAAGGCGCCTTGGGACCTCGCGCCGGCGGACGTTTCCACAGCCATTTCCTGTCATCCACAGCACGTCGTGCACGTGCGCGTCCTTGTGCGCCACGGCCTCCGATTTTCTCCGCGGTCCCCCCGGACGCGCTGAACGCAGATAGCCGGGAAGTTGTCCACAGGGTTTATCCACACTGTTGGTAACTTACATCGCTGTAGTTCAAGCGGGGGAGGTGGATTTGAGGGCCACTACTGGCGATTTTGCCCCGCGGGCTTTGAGGATCTCCACAATTGTGGATAACTCCTGTGGGTTGCCCTGTGGTTAAGTGGACAACCCGGCTTGTAAGGCGCGAAAACAGCAGGTTTCCGGGTGTCGAGATCGGGGACTGCAGCGCGGCCGGGCACCCACAACGACGGCGAGGGCCGGATAAAAGCTGATTTCAACACGTTTGTACACAGTGTTAATAACGTCCTCGTGCTCTACGCCGGGGCGAAATCGCCGCCAAGTGGCGCCAGGACTGCGAGGACGGTGATCCGCCCGCTCCGTTATCCCCAGCTGTGGATAAGTTGTGGGTACCGAACTGTTGTTAAGTGGATAACCCGACCCCGGCGCACGACTGGCAGAAGGACATGGGAATCCCGCGCTGCGGAGCCCGATTCCAGTTCCAGAAGCCACACACCGCCGACTTATCCACAAGGAATCCACACTGTTAATAACCCACACGATTGTGATTCTGTCGAGATCCCAGGGTGGGGCGTGGCTGTGGGCGCCACAGTGCACGGGAAATGCCAATCCCGCTCGAGATACCCGCAAGAGTTATCAACATTGTGGATAACCTTGCACAGGGTTGTGCACAGCGGGGCGCCGTCAGCGAGGCCAGACTCCCGAGGTGGCACGGCGGTGGCTGTCCATCAAGTGGGTGTCGATCATGCCGATCGCTTCCATCAGGGCATACATCGTCGTGGGGCCGACGAACGCGAAACCCCGCTTCCGCAGCGCCTTGGACAGCGCGATCGACTCTGGCGAGGTGGTGGGGATCTCGGAGTGGGAGGCCGGCTCGGGCGTTGCATCCGGCTGGAAGGCCCACACGAAGTCAACCAGTCCGCCGTCCTCCCTCAGGGCGATCGTGGCCTGGGCGTTGGTGATGGCGGCCCTGATTTTGAGGCGGTTACGGACGATCCCGGCGTCCAGGAGGAGACGTTCAACATCCGCTTCGGTGAACGCGGCCACCGTCTCGGGATGGAAATCGTGGAATGCAGCCCGGAACGCGGGCCTCTTCCGGAGAATCGTGGCCCAGGAGAGTCCCGCCTGGAAGGCCTCCAGGCTGATGCGCTCGTACAGGCCCTGCTCGTCGCGTACCGGAAGTCCCCACTCGGTGTCGTAGTACTCGCGCATCATCGGATCCACGGCCGCCCACGGGGGCCGGGCCAGGCCGTCGTCGCCGATCACTGAGCCGATTACTGCCGGGGCCATCCGGGTTCCTTCCCTCGCATTGTTCTCCGTCCCAGCATTATCTGGCCCCGGTCAGACATCACGTTAACGCGAAAGACCGGCACACAGGGTGTACCGGTCTTTCGCGAGTTGCAGCGGGCGTCAGGAGCGCCAGCGGGTGGTCATCAGGAAGCCGATGATGGCGATTCCGAAGCCGGCGAGGATGTTTCCGGATCCCCAAGCGGCTACCGGAAGGGTTCCTTCGCTGATGTAGAAGGTGATGATCCACAGCAGGCCAATGATCATCAGGCCGAACATCACCGGTTTGAACCAGACCGGGTTGGGCTTGTAGGCCTGGGCGGACGTCTGCGGCGTTGCGTGATCAGTCCTTTTCCGGCGCTTTGACTCGGGCACGGGTCCTCCTGGGCGGCTGGAACAGGAGCGGGACCCCGGCTTGATATCCTGCAAGAAGGAATACACCGGCGGTCAGCGCGCTCTTGGTCATGTTTGAGTTCTTATCCGGAGCCAATTCTAGCTGTAGTTCAGGCCACAGTAGTGTCCGCCGCGAATGTCCGGGAGGAGATGCCACGTGCCGGTATTGACGGTTCCGTTTCGTTCCCCTGGATGGCAATCCACCCAGTTCACTGATTCAACGATTGGTTTAGCAAGGCATCCATGAGCACAACCAAGATCCTCGTCGTCGACAACTACGACAGCTTTGTGTACACCCTGGTGGGATACCTTCAGGAACTCGGCGCGGAGACCACAGTGGTCCGCAACGACGACGTCACGCTCGTCGAAGCAATCGAGCTCGCGGAAGCGCGCGACGGCGTCCTCATCTCGCCGGGTCCCGGCAACCCTGCCGGCGCGGGCGTTTGCATCGAGTTGATTAAGTGGTGCGGCAGCCATGGCAAGCCGATGCTGGGAGTCTGCCTGGGCCATCAGGCGCTGGCCGAGGCGTACGGGGGGACCGTGACGCACGCGCCCGAGTTGATGCACGGCAAGACGTCCCTCGTGGAGCACCACGGCGACAGTGTGTTTACCGGCCTGCCATCACCCTTCACCGCCACCCGCTACCATTCCCTCGCCGCCGTCCGGGAGAGCATCCCGGACATCCTGGAAATCACCGCTGAGACGGCCAGCGGAGTTGTCATGGGGCTCCAGCACCGCACCGCGCCCCTCTGCGGGGTGCAGTTCCACCCGGAGTCCGTGCTCACCGAAGGCGGCTACCAGATGCTCGGCAACTGGCTTGAGTCGCTCGGCATGGCCGGCGCCGCGCAGCGGGCCGCGGCGCTGAGCCCGCTCATCAAGCACTAGCGGGAGGGTCCGCCCAAGAGGGATCCGTCTTCCTTGGCACCCTTGCTGGACGTCGGCGTCGGGGTCGGTGTGGGACTCGGCGACGGCGGGGGCGCGGGGGCCTTGGCTACAGTCACGGCAACCGTTTTGCCCTGTTCGACCAGGGACTCTGCGGCGTCAGTTTGTCCGGTGACCTTGCCCGGTTCCACCTGGGAGTTTTCGACTTCCGTGGCGCTTATGCCAAGCCCGAGGTTCTTCAGTGCGGCCTCAGCCTCGGCGACAGGGAGACCAACGAGCTGAGGGACGGCCACCTTCCCGGTGGACACGATGATTTCCACCGTGCTGCCCGCCGCGACGTTTTGCCCCGGCGCCGGGTTGGTCGTGATCACGATGCCGGCCGGGACCGTGGCGCTGTTGGCCATGGTGGTGCCAGGCGCCCCGGCAAGACCCTTCTGGCGCAGAACATCGCGGGCGGCAGCCTCCGTCCGCCCGGGCAGGTCCGCGGGGATGGTGATGACGCTGGGGCCCTCGGAAATATTGAGGGTGATGTCCGAGTTCGGATCCAGCGAGCTCCCCGTTGCCGGCACGGTGCCGACGGCGATGCCCTTGGCGATGGTCTCGTGCTGCATCCGGCTGAGCTGGGGTTTGAGCCCCGCGTTGTAGAGCTTCTGGAGGGCCTCAGACTCGGTCAGTGACGTCACCGATGGCACCAGGACCTTGGCCACGGGCGGCGGAGCCTGGTTCATCATGTTGTAGAGCCACAGTCCGCCTCCTGCCAGCACCAGGACCGTAACGATGACCAGCGTGGTGATCCACGTCCTACGGCGGGACTTCTGGCTCGGCGTGTGTTCGCGCTCGGGCGGCAGGACCAGCGGCAGGCTGCCCGTATCCGCCGCGTCATAGGCGACACCTTGGGCCGCAAGGTCGTTGTCGTCATCAGCCCACGAATCCTGCGGCGGCCGGAGCCTGCCGGTGGGGGTCTCGTCGAGGAACTTGGCGCCCGTGACCGAGAACGCGGCCGTGGGTGCGCTGCCCGGCGTCGGAACCGTGTCTTGGGGGTCGGTGGCCGCCTCGCTCGCGGCCGGCGGGACCACGCCGACTCCGCTCCGCGCCGCCCGGAGGGCGCGGCGGAACGCTGCGGCGTCCTGGAAGCGGTCCGCGCGGTTTTTCTGCAGGGCCTTCATCAGCACGCTGTCCAGCGCCTCCGAGACGTCCGGGTTCAAGCTGCTGGCCAGTTCGGGGATCTCGCGCACGTGCTGGTACGCAACGGAAACCGGGCTGTCTCCGATGAACGGCGGCCGGCCGGCCAGCATCTCGTACAGCAGGCATCCGGCCGAGTACAGATCGCTCCGGGCGTCCACGGTCTCGCCGCGGGCCTGTTCCGGTGAGAGGTACTGGGCGGTCCCCACCACGGCCTGGGTCTGGGTCATGGTGGCCGCGGAGTCGGCCATGGCGCGGGCAATCCCGAAGTCCATCACCTTCACGCTGTTGGTATCCGGGCAGAACATCACATTGGCCGGCTTGATGTCGCGGTGGACGATCCCGGCCTTGTGGCTGTAATCCAGGGCGGCAAGCACTCCCAGGGTGAAGTCGATCGCCTGGTCGATGCTGACGTCCTTGGCCCTGATCAGGTCCCGGATCGTCTTCCCGGAAACGAACTCCATAACGATGTACGGCACCCGGACGGTGTCCTCATGGTCACCGGGGACGGCGTGGTCCCCGGTGTCATAGATGGCAACGATCGAGGGGTGGTTCAGGGCAGCCACTGCCTGTGCCTCACGCTTGAACCTGGCCTGGAACTGGGGATCCCTGGCCAGGTCCGGACGCAGCAGCTTGACGGCAACGGTGCGTCCCAGGCGGGTGTCGGTGCCGCGGAAGACATCAGCCATGCCGCCGCGGCCGATCAGCTCACCCAGCTCATAACGCCCGCTGAGGACGCGCTGCGTGTTCACGGGGCCGCGGTCCTCCCGGTGTGATGGGGTGCGGGGTGAATTGGGCATGAAGGCCTACGTTCCCGTGGGGCTCGGGCTGGAAGTGGCGGCCTTGGCCAGGTGGTACGTGACGATGGAACCGGCGGGCACCTTGCTGCCGGAAGCGGGCTCGGAGCTGACGAAGGTGCCGGCTGGCTCCTTTTTGTTGGTCGGGTCGACAGCGTCGCCCTTGGCCCAGCGAAGACCGGCACTCTCGATGGCCTGTTGGACGGCGGCTTCGCTGGCGCCGGACTGGAGCGTGGGAACGGTGACGGTCTCGGGGGGCTTGGGGCCCTTGGAGTACGACACGGTGATGGTGGTCCCGGGCTGGACCCGCCCGGCCGGGTCGATGTTGGTAACCGTTCCGGGGGCGGAGGCGTCGAAGACCTCGGCGCCGGTGACGCCCAGCCCCAGGGCGATCAGTTCGCTGCGGACCTCGTTGTAAGGCCGGCCCAGATAGCTTTCCGGGACCAGATTGACTGCCGCCGGGGTGGACTTGGTCGGAGTCGCGGAGCTGCTGGTCGGGCTGGGGCTCGTGGTGGTGGGCGAGGCGCTGGTGGTGGCCGGCGTGCTGGTGGTGGTGGCGGCACTGCTGCTCGCCGGTGTCTCCGGGAACAGGATCCCGGCCTGGGTCAGCACGACGCCCACCAGTGAGAACAGCACCAGCAGGATCAGGGCGATCAGGGGCCAGGTCCAGGGGCTGCGGCCGCGCCGTTCGGGCTCGTCGACGGGCTCTTCGTAGTCCTCGTCCTCCTGGACCCAATTGCGTTCCGCGGCAAGGGCGTCGGCGCGCGAGAGCGTATTGCGGGCTCCGTAGGCACTGGCGGCGGCGGCTCCGGCAGCGAGGCCTGCCGCGGCGCCCGCGCCGGCGGCCCCGACCACCGGCAAAGCCGACGTGGCCGACGTCGTGCGGTCTGCTGTGCCGATAACACCCGTCGCGGCCGTGGGAAGGTCCACCGGCGCAGTGATGGGGCCGGTTGCCTGCTCGAAAAGCAGCATGCCCGGAACGGCGGCGTGGGCTGCGGCGATGTCACCGTTCCGGATGGCCTCGGCGGCCTCGGAGAGTTTGAGGGCGTCGGCCGGGCGGTTCTTGGGATCCTTGGCCAGCATGGACATCAGCAGGGCGCGGACCGGTTTCGGCAGGTGTTCCGGCAGTGGCGGCGGGGCATCGTTGACCTGGGCCAGCGCGATGGCGATCTGGGATTCGCCGGAGAACGGGCGGTGGCCGGTGAGGCACTCGTAGCCGATCACGCCGAGGGCGTAGATGTCCGACGCGCCGGTTGCCAGCTGGCCGGTGGCCTGCTCCGGAGCAAGGTACTGGGCGGTGCCCATCACCTGACCGGTCTGGGTGAGGGGGACCTGGTCCGCGAGGCGGGCGATGCCGAAGTCCGTGACCTTGACGCGCCCGTCCGGGGTGATCAGGAGGTTGCCCGGCTTGATGTCGCGGTGGACCAGGCCCTGGGCGTGGGCAACCGAGAGTGCGCGCGCCGTCTGGGCAATCATGGACAGGGTGCGGTCCGGGGAGAGCACCTGTTCGTGTTCGATGATGCTGCTGAGCGGCTGGCCCGGAACCAACTCCATGACGAGGTACGCGGAACCTTCTTCCTCGCCGTAGTCAAAAACGTTGGCGATGCCCACATGGTTCAGGAGCGCAGTGTGGCGTGCCTCGGCGCGGAACCGCTGGAGGAAGCCGGGATCGCCCGTGTACTCCTCTTTGAGAACCTTGATGGCAACGATGCGGCCGAGGATCAGGTCTTTGGCCTTCCAGACTTCTCCCATGCCCCCGATCGCAATACGCGTGGTCAGCTGGAACCTGCCGCCGAGGGTGATTCCTGATGAAGGCCTCACTTATTCAACACCGCCTCAAAAATCTTCTTCGCATTCGGACTGGTTAGCTGTGCGCCGGTGGTGATGTCTACGCCTTCCATGACGATAGTGACAGCCACCTGCGGGTCATTCGCCGGGGCAAACCCGGTAAACCATGAGTTATTCAGGCCGTCGCCGAGTTCCGCGGTACCGGTCTTTCCGGCCACTTTGACTCCGCGCACTGCCGCCTTGCTGGCGATTCCGTCGTCGACGACGCTGACCATCCACTCGTTGATCTGCCGGGCAATGTCCGGGGTGGTGGAGGTCCGCAGGATCTGGGGTTTCGGTTCGCTGATCGGCCGCAGGTCCGGGGAACGTACGGCCTTGATCAGGTTGGGCTGCATCTGCACCCCGTTGTTGGCGATCGCGGAAGTCATCTGGTTGATCTGCAGCGGCGTGGCCCGGACGTCCCGCTGGCCGATCGACGACTGGGCCAGGCTGGCGTCGTCCAGTTCTTCGGTGGGGAAGAAACTCGGCGCGGAATCCAGTTTCAGCTCCTCGCCCCAGTCCTGCCCGAAACCGAACTTCTCCGCCTCGTCCGCGATGGCCTTCTGGTTCAGATCCAGGGCGATGCTGGCGAACGGGGTGTTGCAGGACTGCTGCAGGGCGAACGCAAAAGTCGCGGTATCGCGGGTGTAGCAGTTGCCACCGGCATAGTTGGGCAGCGTGTATTCAATGCCCGGGAAGGTCATCTCCGCCGGGTTGGGCAGAATGCTGTCTTTGTTGTACTTGCCCGACCTAAGAGCCGCGGATGTGTCGATGATCTTGAAAACTGAGCCCGGTGCCAGCAACTCCCCGGTGGGTCCGCTGACGTTCTGGTTCAGGTTGATCCCGGGGATTTTGTTCAGCTCTGCGAAGTTGGCGGCCTCGGCCACCGGATCATGGGTGGCGATCAGGTTGGGGTCGTAGGACGGCTTGGACACCATGGCGATGATCGCGCCGGTCTTGGGGTTGGTCACGACGATTGATCCGCGCTGGCCGTCCGGGATGAGATCGAAGGCAAGCTTCTGGATCTCGGGATCGAGCGTGAGCTCCACGGAGGCACCCTTGGGCTGGTTGCCCAGGAAGAGCTGGCCGACCCGGTCCAGGAACTGCTGGTCCGAGCTGCCCGCGAGTTCCTCGCCCATTGTGCTCTCCAGCCCGGTCACACCGAAGCTCCGGGAGAAGTAGCCGGTGATCCCGGCGTACGGCTCGGGCTGTGTGTAGGTGCGCTGGAACTCGCAGCTCTCCGTGGCAGGCACGGACTCCGCCACGGGGGCGCCGCCGACGATGATGGCGCCGCGGTCGTTGCAGTAGTTGGCCAGGAGGGTGCGCTTGTTCCAGGCATTGGCCTCCAGATCGTCCGCGCCGATCACTTGGACGTAGCTGAGGGCGCCAAAGATCAGCACGAACATGGCGATCGAGGCTATCCAGGCGTTGCGGATGGCTTGATTCACAGCTTCACCGCCTCGGTCGGAGCGTCCGGACTGTTCCGTCCAGCGCCGGGTACGGCGGCCGGCTTCGAAGGCATGGCAGGAGTTGCTTTCTGTGCGTCGGGTTCTTCGCCGGGGGCCAGCGGGGTGGTATCCACCGGGCCGCGGGCCGAGTGCGAGATCATCAACAACAGACCGACGATGATCCAGTTGGCCAGCAGCGATGAGCCGCCCGCGGCCAGGAAGGGGGTGGTGAGGCCCGTGAGCGGAATGAGCCGGGTAACGCCGCCGATCACGACAAAGCACTGCAGCGCGATGGCGAAGGAGAGCCCGGTAGCCAGCAGCTTTCCGAACGCGTCCCGGGTCCCGAGCGCGGCGCGGAAGCCCCGGGTGAAGAGCAGCAGGTACATCAGCACGATCGCGAAGAGACCGATCAGGCCCAGTTCCTCGCCGAAGGAGGCAATGATCATGTCGCTGTTGGCGAAGGGAACCAGATTGGGGCGCCCCTGGCCGAGACCGGTGCCCACAAGTCCGCCGTTCGCCATGCCGAACAGCCCTTCGACGATTTGCCGGCTGCCGCCGAACTCCCGACCGTAGACCTCGTCGGTGAACGCGTTGATCCAGCCGTCAATCCGCAACGCGACGTGGGAGAAGGCGCGGGAGGCGACGAATCCGCCGGCGGCGATGAGCCCGACGCCGATGATCACCCAGCTGATGCGGCTCGTGGCGACGTAGATCATCACGAGAAACAGGCCGAAGAACAGGATCGAGGAGCCCAGGTCCCGCTGGAAGATCAGCACGCCGATGCTCACCAGCCAAGCGGCGAGCATGGGGCCCATGTCCTTGAACCGCGGGAACTGGATGGGCCCGACCTTCCGGCCGGCCAGCAGGATGAGGTCCCGGTTGGAGGAAAGATACCCGGCGAAGAATATGGCGAGGGTGATCTTGGCGATTTCACCGGGCTGGAACGTCATGGAACCGAACTTGATCCAGACCCGCGCCCCCAGGATTTCACCAGCCGATATTCCGGGTACGAGCGGCAGGATCAGGAGGACCGCACTGACGGCCAGGGAGATGTAGGTAAATCGGCGGAGGACCCGGTGGTCCTTGAGGAACCAGATAACGGCGATCGAGACGGCCATGGCCACCAGAGTCCAGCGCAGTTGGTTGTTGCCAGTGTCTTCCCCGGCCCGGTCCAGCCGGTGGATCATCGCCAGTCCGAGGCCGTTGAGGGCCACCACCAGCGGAAGTATTACCGGATCGGCATATTTTGCGCGGAACCGCAGCACGAGGTGGAAAGCGAGGGCGGCAGCGGCGAGCAGACTCGACTGGAACCAGAAATCGGTATCGAAAGCCTTCTGCTGGTCCACGCCCACCAGGACGTTGGCGCCGATGCCGACGGCGAGGGCCAGCACGAGGAGGACCAGTTCGACGTTCCGCCGCGGCTTGGGTGTGGGATCAATGGGTGTCACTGGCCCACCCCGCAAGTGGGAGCGGCGGGTGATGGGGTGGCAGTGCCGGCGGCGCCGGGGCTCGGCGTGGCGCCCGGTGTCACTGTAGCGCCGGGCGTGGCGGGGGTCGGGGAGGGAGTGATGCACTCGTCCGCCGGGGCGGTGGTGCCTGTGCGTTCGAGGTTCTTGACGATCCGCTGGGCGTCATAGAGATCCCGGGCCGGGACGGTCTGTCGCACCCGCTGCTGCGAGAATTCGGGGAGATCTGACATCCGGATATCGGTCTCCGCTTCGAGGGTGGAAAGCTGGATGGGCCCCAGGCGCTGGGAGACCCCGTTGAAGATGGCCACGTTCTGGTTGTGCTCCCCGATGTAGTACCGCGTCTGCGTCCAGGCATAGCCCAGCCACAGGCCCACCGTCAGAAGTGCCACGATGGAGGCGGCGATGGAAACCGTAACCCAGCGGCGGGGCGGGCCGGCCGGCCGGTATTCGTCCGCCTCTTCCTTCGCCTGCTCCGACTTGTGGGTCAGGACGGTGGCCGCCCGGCGGGCCATGGTGCGCCCCGCAATGGTGGGGATGGAACCGGATTCCGCGGCAGCCGCTGCGGCGCCGACGAGTTCGTGGGGGCGGCCGGAAAGTTCTTCGCGGAGCACCTCGGCAGAAAGATGCTCACCCAGGTGCGGATCCGTGGAGGTCTCCGGTTCTCCCTTGCCGGTGGCTCCGGGGTCCGGGTCTTCGCCCGCCGGGCCGGCTTCAGTCGGGGATCCCGGC
Organism: uncultured Arthrobacter sp.; assembly: GCA_937873245.1. GTDB lineage: Bacteria > Actinomycetota > Actinomycetes > Actinomycetales > Micrococcaceae > Arthrobacter. The sequence continues at coordinate 19,084 of CALMVY010000008.1, forward strand.
GCCTTGGGCACGGCCGGGGCTGCTGCCCCGGCGGCCACGGGGGCCGCGGGGGATTTGCCGGTGTTACCGGCGTCCCGGGTCTTCTGCGGGGCTTCGACAGTCTTCGCTGCCCCCACGTTGCTTCCGGTCCGCCGGGGGGCATCCCCGGACACGGTCGCTGTCACGGTGGAGGGCGACGGGGCGGGGACAATCTCGACGGTGGCGGTCCGGACGTCGTCGGTCGTCTGTTCGGCGATTTCCAGCATCACAACCGTGACGTTGTCCGGGGCGCCGGCCTCGAGGGTGAGATCAACCAGCAATTCGACGCATTCGCGCAGATTCCGGGTCTCCCGGACCGTGCGTTCAACTACGTGGCCAGCCACGTAGTTCAGGCCGTCGGAGCAGAGCAGCCAGCGCTCACCCGGTTCCACATCAAGGGTGTCCAGATCCAGCTCAGGGCTCGCATCGACGTCGCCGAGGACGCGCATCAGGACGTTCTTGTGCGGATGAGTTTCCGCGTCCTCGGGCCGGAGCCGGCCTTCATCAATGAGGCGCTGGACGAAGGTGTGGTCCACGCTGACTTGTTCGAATTCGCCGTTCCGCAGCCGGTAGGCGCGGGAATCGCCAATATGGGCGAAGTGCAGCTTGCCTTCGGCCAGGAGGAGGGCTGTCACGGTGGTGCCCATGCCCGCCAGCTTGGGATTGATGTGCACGAGTTCGGAAAGCAACGAATTAGCGGTCTGGATCTCGTCGGCCAGGACGGTGCCGGCATCGCCGTCGTAGTCGTCCTTGTCGAGATGGATCATGTCCAGCACTGTGGCGGCTGAGGCGACATCGCCGCCGGCGTGTCCGCCCATGCCGTCGGCGACCACGGCGAGGTGCCGGCCGACATACGCGGAGTCGTCGTTTTTCGCACGCACACGGCCGACGTCGGAACGCGCGGCGTAGCGCATGATGAGCGGCCGCGTCGGGGCAGTTGTTTTGCCTTCGGCCCTGTCTGCGGGAAGATCCGGGGCAGCCATGGCTACGGCCTCAATTCGATGACCGTCTTGCCGATTCTCACGGGGACACCGAGCTCAACGGGCAATGCCCGGGTGAGCTGCTGATCGGCCAGGTAGGTGCCGTTGGTGGAGCCAAGATCCTCGATAAACCAGCGGCTCCCCTGGGGGAACAGGCGCGCGTGGCGTCCCGAGGCATAGTCATCCTCCAGCACGAGGGTGGCCTCCTGGGCGCGGCCGAGCAGGATGGGGCTGGCTGCCAGCGGGATCGTGGTGCCCTTGAGGGGACCTTCGGTGACCACCAGTTGACGCGGCTGCTTCTTGACGGGGGCGGCCGGTTCGGCCAGCGCGGGGTTCTTGCGTACCTGCCGCGCCGTGGGGGCACCTGCTGCGGCCTTGCGGCCAATCATAAGGTCGCGGCGCATGGCGGCAACAATGCTGAAGATCAGGACCCACAGGAGCAGGAGGAAACCGAAGCGCAGGGCGGTGATGGTCAGTTCGCTCACTGGCGGCCGCCTGGGCTGGCGGGCAAAAGGCGGTAGATGATTTTGGTCCGTCCCATCGTGATCGTGGAGCCGTCGGTGAGATCCGAGGAGCCCACGATCTTGTGGCCGTTGACGTAGCTGCCGTTGGTGGAACCCAGGTCGACGGCCTGGGCAGTGCCAGGTCCAGTGCGGATTTCCAGATGGCGGCGGGAAACGCCGGTGTCGTCAATGAGGATGTCTGCGTCGGAGGAGCGTCCCAGAATGATCGAGGGCGCGTTCAGGGAGTAGCGCTGCCCGTCGATGTCCAGCACGGGCTGCATCCGGGAGGGCTGGCGCGTCGGCGCGGCAGGCATGCCCCCGTGCGCCGGCTGAGCCGGGGCGGAGGGCGACGAGGACTTTTCGGTCTTCGACTTGATTTCGAAGTCCCCGGCGCGGCGTTCCTCGTCGCGGCGGAAACTGATCCGGACGGGACCCTGAAGCGTGTAGCCCTGGCTGCGCACGTGGTTGATGACGACGTCGCACAGTTCTTCGGCGAGCGGGGTTCCCCATTCCTGGGCCCGCTGGAAATCGTCGTCGCTGAGGAGAACGTCGAAGACGTTGGGGGCCAGGGTCCGTCCTGCGGCGATGGTGATGGCCTTGTTGTCCACCTCGCGGCGGAGGTGGCTCGCGATCTCAACAGGCTCAACCTGGGCGCGGGAACCGGTGGAGAAGACTCCGCGGACGGCCTTTTCGATGCCGCGCTCGACTTTGTCCAGCAATCCCATGGTCCTTCTCCTTTCGTGACGGCTGCAGGGCAGCATTCGTTCCGGAACTCGGTTTCCCACAACTGCGGGAGCCCGCTGGTGCCGGGCACTCCTACATCAGATACTACTGGGCGAGTCTGGGAATGGCCTTAATGCGCGTCGCCACTCCGTGCCGAAAATTTGCGTCGGACCGGCTCTGACATGCGCTGACAGCGCCGCGCTCTGCCGGGCCGGGCGGGATCTTCATTCCGCCGGGCGGGATCCGTTGCGGGTCTCACAGGGCACCGGAATGCGGCTGAGAAGCTCGCCGTGTGGTCGGCCTGTGACCTCCCTCCGCCGGGCCCCGGGGGCCGATTGGTGTTTTCCCGCAATTGTCCGTTATGCTTGATCTCGCTGCTTTTACGAGGTTGGCGGTCCGGATTACGGTCCAATAATTGAGTGGAAGAAGTTGCGCGCGAGTGGCGGAACGGCAGACGCGCTGGCTTCAGGTGCCAGTGTCCGAAAGGACGTGGGGGTTCAAGTCCCCCCTCGCGCACGCATTGGAACCCCGGTCTTCGGAC
>CALMVY010000009.1 GCA_937873245.1 uncultured Arthrobacter sp.
AGCCCTCCTCCCCCCCTCCCTCGCGGCCGGGGCCCTCGGCCCGGCGCAGGGATGCCAGTGCCACCTTCACGGCGGTCGGCGACTTGCCCTCGATCGTATCGGCGGCATCGGCCGCTTCGCCGCCGGCAGTCCGCAGCCGCTGCACAATCTCTTCGGCGTCATCGCTCGCGTAGCAGGCGTCGATCCACTCCTGCTGCGCCGCGAGGACGGAACTGGGGGCTTCCTCGACGAAGCGTGCGACGGCGGCGTCCACCGGCTCGGCCTCCAGCGCCACCTCGAGATCAGCCAGGCTTGCGGACGGCACGAAGTGGTCCGCGAGCCCCAGGAACAGCGCGTCGGCGCCGGTCAGGTGCGCGCCCGTGAGGGCTGCATGGGTGCCCGACTCCCCCGGTGAGCGGGAGAGCAGCAGGGTTCCGCCGACGTCGGGCACAAAACCGATGGTGGTCTCCGGCATGCCCATCCGGGTGCGTTCGGTGACGATCCGGACCGAGCCGTGCGCGGAGATCCCCACCCCGCCGCCGAGGACCAGTCCGTCCATGAACGCCACGTACGGCTTGGGGTAGCCCGAGATGAGCGAGTTCAGCCGGTATTCCTCGGCCCAGAAGTCAGCGGTCGCGTCGCCGCCGTCGAGCATGTCCCGGTAGATGGCCACGATGTCGCCGCCGGCGCACAGCCCGCGGTCACCGGCACCGCGGACCAGGACGGCCGCCACGGCGTCGTCGTCGGCCCAGAGGGTGAGCTGTTCCAGCATGGCCGAGGCCATGCCCGCGGTGAGCGCGTTGACGGCCCGGGGCCGGTTCAGCGTGACCACGCCCAGCCGGCCGCGCCGTTCGAACAGCACCTCCGCCGGCGCGGCGCCCTCGGAGTGCTTGCCCGCCATCAGCTGCCTTCCGGCATCACGAAGCTGGCACCGGTGCGGATGCCGGAGGGCCAGCGGGTGGTGACGGTTTTGGTCTTGGTGTAGAAGCGGAAGGCGTCCGCGCCGTGCTGGTTGAGGTCACCGAAGCCGGAGGCTTTCCAGCCGCCGAAGGTGTAGTAGGCGATGGGCACCGGGATGGGCACGTTGATGCCCACCATGCCCACCTGGACCCGGCTGGCGAAGTCGCGGGCGGAGTCGCCGTCGCGGGTGAAGATGGCCACGCCGTTGCCGAACTCGTGCTCGCTGCACAGGCGCAGGGCCTCGTCGTAGTTTTCCGCGCGGAGGACGCTCAGGACCGGTCCGAAGATCTCTTCCTTGTAGATCGTCATGTCCTTGGTGACGTTGTCGAAGAGCGTGGGGCCGACCCAGAAGCCGCCGTCGTAGCCTTCGACCTTGAGGCCGCGGCCGTCGGCCAGCAAGGTGGCGCCCTCGTCGACGCCGGCCTGGATGTAGCCTTCGATCCGTTCCTTGGCGGAAGCCGCCACCACCGGGCCGAAGTCGGAATCCTTCGCGAGGCTGTGGCCGACCTTGAGGTCCGCGATGCGCTCCTCCAGCTTGGCGACGAGCGCGTCGCCGGTGGCCTTGCCGACCGGCACGGCCACCGAGATGGCCATGCAGCGTTCACCGGCGGAGCCGAAGCCCGCGCCCATCAGGGCGTCCGCGGCCATATCCAGGTCCGCGTCCGGCATGATCACCATGTGGTTCTTGGCGCCGCCGAAGCACTGGGCGCGCTTGCCGTTCGCGGCGGCCGTGGCGTAGATGTACTGCGCGATCGGCGTGGAGCCGACGAAGCCGATGGCCTGGACCCGGGGGTCTTCCAGCAGCGCGTCCACCGCCTCCTTGTCGCCGTTGACGACGTTGAAGACACCGGCGGGGAGGCCGGCCTCGGTGAAGAGCTCGGCAAGGCGCAGCGGCACGGAGGGGTCACGTTCCGAGGGCTTGAGGATGAAGGAGTTGCCCGCGGCAAGGGCCGGGCCGGACTTCCAGAGCGGGATCATGGCCGGGAAGTTGAAGGGCGTGATCCCGGCGACGACGCCGAGGGGCTGGCGCAGCGAGTGGACGTCGACGCCGGTCCCGGCACTGTCCGAGAATTCGCCCTTGAGCAGGTGCGGGGCGCCGGCGGCGAATTCGACGACCTCGATGCCGCGCTGGATGTCACCCTTCGCGTCGAGGAAGGTCTTGCCGTGTTCGGAGGACAGCAGGGTGGCGAGCTCGTCCAGGTTCTGGTTGACCAGGTCGACGAACTTGAGCAGGATCCGGCCGCGGCGCTGCGGGTTCATGGCCGCCCATTCGAGCTGGCCCTTTTCCGCGTTGGAGACCACGTTGCGGACTTCCTCGGTACTGGCCAGCGGCACCCGGGCCTGGACCTCGCCGGTGCACGGATCGTAGACATCGCTGAAGCGCCCCGAGGTGCCTTCAACATGCTGTCCGTCAATGTAGTGGGATAGCTCGCGAACCATGATGGAATGCTCCTTTGCACCGTGTGATTGACGTAGTAACGGCCGGGCCGCCTGTGACCCACGTCATCTGCTGCTCCTGAATATACTCGGACTTCCTACTAAATTCCAGAGGGGTGGGTGCCGGCCGGCAGCTTCGTCCGGCAGCCAAGTTCGGTAAGTTAGGGATTGTGAAGATAGCTACCTGGAATGTGAACTCGCTCCGCGCCCGTGCCGACCGTGTTGAAGCCTGGCTTCAGCGCACCGACTGTGATGTCCTGGCCATCCAGGAAACCAAGTGCAAGGACGATAACTTTCCTTGGGAGCTGTTCGAGAGCATGGGCTACGAGGTGGCGCACTTCGGCCTGAGCCAGTGGAACGGCGTGGCGATCGCCTCCCGGGTGGGGCTCGACGACGTCGAACGCACCTTCATTGACCAGCCGGTCTTCGGCAAGAACGGCAAGGACGCCGTGCAGGAGGCGCGCGCGATCGGCGCCACCTGCGGCGGCATCAGGGTCTGGAGCCTCTATGTTCCCAATGGCCGGGCGCTTGACGATGAGCATATGCCGTACAAACTCAGCTGGCTTGACTCCCTGCGGACCCATGCCGAGGGTTGGGTCCGGGAGGATCCCCAGGCGCAGATCGCCCTGATGGGTGACTGGAACATAGCCCCGCAGGACGACGACGTCTGGGACATCGACTATTTCCGGGCCAACGCCCTCACCCACGTCAGCGAACCGGAGCGGGCGGCCTTCCACGCCTTCGAGAACGCCGGCTTCCAGGACGTTGTCCGCCCGCATACCCCCGGGCCCGGCGTCTACACATACTGGGACTACACGCAGCTGCGCTTTCCGAAAAAGGAAGGGATGCGGATCGACTTTGTCCTTGCCTCCCCCGCGCTGGCCGCCCGGGTCACCGGCGCCGCGATCGACCGCGAGGAGCGCAAGGGCAAGGGCGCCTCGGACCACGCCCCCGTGATCGTGGAGCTGAGTGACTGATGAGTCCACAGGGAAGCGACGTGATCCAGTGACGGGAAACATCTACCACGGACAGGCGGGGCTGCCGTTCTCCTCCGCGCTGCGGATCTACGAACCCCTGGACGCGTTCCCGGAGGGCCAGCAGCAGGCCCTCCGCGAGGCGGGATCCCGGAGCGTTTCCCGCGCGGCCGTCGAAAACGCCGAGCTGCTCGCCTCGCTCGGCCGCATCACGCGCCCGGGCGGAGATCCGTTCCCCACCGGGGCGACGGATCTGGTCCGCGTCCTTGCGGCGCCCCGCCCGGACAGCGCTCCCCCGGCGGAGCCAGCTGCCGACGGCGGCACCGGAACCCCCGACGACGGCCATCCTGACGGCCTGCTGTACTGCCCGAGCCAGCTGGTGCTCCGGGCAGGGCTTGCCGCCAACGCCCTGATGGAGGGCATCCACGGGCCCCTGGCGCAGCTGCTGATTCCGGAGGAACAGCGGGACAAGCATCAGGAGCGCATCGATGACGTGCGGGCGCACGCAGGGCTGGGCCGCGTACACACCCGGGCATCCACGTGGGGCATCCCGTTCAGCTGGTTCTGCCTGTTCCAGGAATCGGACCCGACGGACGTGGTGGAATCCGAGGGGCACATAGCCACCGTACGGATCCGCGCGACGATCGGCGAAGCACTTCAGCGGGTCCGCTACGCGGTGGCCCACCTGGCCCTCGCCGCGCCGGACCTGGACATGCTCGAGGACCTGACGCAGCTCACCGAATGGCTGGAGCTTTTCCACCCGGAGTCGGTGGTGGAGCTGGACTACGGCGCCGTGGCGGACAAGGTCTACCCCGATGACTCACCCATGGATGTCCGGCTGGGCATCGAGTGCCTGGCCGAAGGGGACATGACCGGGGCGGCTGCCGCATACCGGCGCCTGGCGTCCCGCTGGATTCCGATCCGGCAGCTGGCCCGCGCTTCCTGACCGGCGTGCACCTCCGGCGTGGCCTGCGCTTCCGGGTTGGCCCGCGCTTTCGGGTTGGCCTGTCGGGCCGATGCCCCCGTGACTAGGCGTGCTGCCGGGGGACCTGGTCCGGGGTCAGTGCATCCGGCGCGGCGGCCTTTCGGGCTTCGCCGCCGGCGCGGCGGGGCGGCGCCGTCGTGCTTCGGACGATCAACTCGTGCGGGG
>CALMVY010000010.1 GCA_937873245.1 uncultured Arthrobacter sp.
CGGTGAACGCCGGCTTCGGTTCGGCCGGCGAACGCTGCATGGCCATTTCGGCGCTCCTCGCTGTAGGAGACATAGCCGATGAGCTAGTGGCAAAAATCGCGGAGCGTACACGGTCGCTCCGCACCGGCGACGGCCTGCGAGGCTGCGACATGGGCCCGCTCGTCACGGCTGTCCACCGCGACAAGGTTGCAGGCTACGTTGACGCCGGAGAGGCCTCCGGTGCCACGCTGGTGATCGACGGACGCAACGTCGCCGCCGACGCGGAAGGTGACGGCTTCTTCGTCGGCCCCACGCTCTTCGACAACGTCGCCCCGGACATGTCCATCTACCAGGACGAGATCTTCGGGCCCGTCCTGTCCGTGGTCCGGGTTGACAGCTACGAGCAGGCACTGGAGCTGATCAACACCAACCCCTATGGCAACGGCACCGCCATCTTCACGAACGACGGCGGCGCGGCCCGCCGCTTCGAGAACGAGGTGGAGGTGGGCATGGTCGGCATTAACGTCCCTGTACCGGTCCCCATGGCCTACTACTCCTTCGGCGGCTGGAAGAACTCGCTGTTCGGCGATACCCACGCCCACGGCACCGAGGGCGTCGGGTTCTTCACCCGGGGCAAGGCTGTGACCTCCCGCTGGCTGGATCCCAGCCACGGCGGCATCAACCTCGGTTTCCCGCAGAACGCCTGACCGGCACCACACCAGAAAGGCACTCAACATGACTTCCACTCTTGAAAGCGGCGTTCTGCCGCTCCAGCACGACGCCGAAGGCGCCCGCCGGGCGTATGAACTGGACCGCAAGCACGTCTTCCACTCGTGGTCCGCCCAGGACCTCCTGGACCCCATGGTGATCACCGCGGCCGAGGGATCCCACGTCTGGGACGGTGAGGGCAACAAGTATCTGGACTTCTCGTCCCAGCTGGTCAACACCAATATCGGCCACCAGCACCCCGCCGTCGTGGCCGCCATCGCGGCCCAAGCCGCGAAACTCTGCACGATCGCCCCGAGCTACGTCAACGACGCCCGCTCCGAGGCCGCCCGGCTGATCGCGGAACGGACCCCCGGCGAGCTGGACAAGGTCTTTTTCACTAACGGCGGGGCGGATGCCAATGAACACGCCGTCCGCATGGCCCGGCTCCACACGGGCCGCCACAAGGTCCTCTCGGCCTACCGCTCATATCACGGCGGCACCCAGCTCGCCGTGAACCTCACGGGGGATCCGCGCCGCTGGGCCAGTGACAATGCCAGCACCGGGACCATCCACTTCTTCCCGCCCTACCTGTACCGCACCGCGTTCCATTCCACGACGCAGGAAGAAGAAAGCCAGCGCGCCCTGGAACACCTGGAGCAACTGGTCAGTTTCGAGGGTCCGTCCACCATCGCGGCGCTGATTCTCGAATCGATTCCGGGGACCGCCGGCATCTACCTGCCGCCGCCCGGCTACCTCCAGGGCGTACGGGATCTCTGCACCAGACACGGCATAGTCCTGATCGCGGACGAGGTCATGTCCGGCTTCGGCCGGACCGGCAAATGGTTCGCCGTCGAGCACTTCGACGTCGTCCCGGACCTGCTCACCTTCGCCAAGGGTGTGAACTCCGGCTACGTTCCGCTGGGCGGCGTGGCCATCAGCCCCGAAATCGCGGCCACGTTCGGCAAGCGCATCTACCCGGGCGGCCTGACCTACTCCGGCCACCCGCTGGCGACGGCGGCCGCGGTGGCCACCATCAACGCCATGGAGGACGAGCAGACGGTGCAACATGCGGCCCTGCTCGGAGAGAGCGTTATTGGCCCGGCCCTGGCCGGCTTCGCGGAGAACCACCCGTCCGTCGGCGAGGTGCGCGGCACAGGGGTCTTCTGGGCCATCGAGCTGGTCAAGAGCCGGGAAACACGCGAGCCGATGGCCCCCTATGGCGGCTCAAGTCCGGAAATGAACCAGCTGGTGGCGGCCTGCAAGTCCCGGGGCCTCCTGCCGTTCGCCAACTTCAACCGCATCCACGTGGTTCCGCCCTGCAACACCCTGGTGGAGGATGCCCGGGCCGGGCTCTCCATCCTGGACGAAGTGCTGGACATCGCGGACGGCTTCGCCGCCTGAGACGCTCCCTCACCTCTCGCGACACTAATGCGGACGCCCCCTCACGTGATGTGAGGGGGCGTCCGCCGTTTCGGCTCCAAAGGTGAGGGAGCGTCCGTGGGAGGGGTCAGCCGGCCGCGGTGAGGAACTCCTTCAGCAGCGGGCCGGAGACGGTGGCCCCGAGCCCGCCTTCCTCGACGAACACGGCGACCGCGAGGTCCCCGTGCACGGCGACGATCCAGGCGTGCGTCTTGGGCGGGTTGTCGGAACCGAACTCGGCTGTTCCGGTCTTCGCCGCCACCGGGGCGCCCGGGACGGAGGCGAGGAATCCGGTGTGGCCGGAGGTCACCACGGCGCGCATCATGTCCGCCAGCGCGGCGGCTTCCGCTGCGGTGACCGGCGTGCCGGAGGCCGGCACCGGGGCCGGGGCGGACGACGCCGTCGGACCCGCTGACGGCGTTGCTGCGGCGGCTGTTTCGGTGCCTGCAGCCGCGTCGCCGGCGTCGGGGTTCAGCACGAGCTGCGGGGTGACGGGGGCGCCCTTGGCGACGGAACCGGCCATGATGGCAGCGGCCAGCGGGGACATGAGCACCTTCCCCTGGCCGATCATCGAGGCGGCGTGCTCTGTTCCTGACGCGTCGCCCGGAACCGAGCCGAGGAACGCGCCGGCTCCCAGGGCCGGGGCTTCCACGGCGACGCCGAGGGAGGTGGCGGCGGATTCCAGCTGAGCCTGGCTGACGGTGTCCCGGGCGTTGATGAACGCCGTGTTGCAGGAGTGGGCGAAGGCGTCGCGGAGTGTCACGGAGCCGAGCGAGGACGCCGGGTAGCCTTCGGCGTTCTTGAAGGTCCGGCCGTCGACGATCAGGGTTGCGGGGCAGTCCACCGTGGAATCAGGGTTCATGCCGTTGCGGATCATGGCCAGGGAATCCACGATTTTGAAGATGGAGCCGGGGGCGTACTGGCCCAGGAGCGCGGTGTCGTAGCCGTTGCTTCCCGGTCCGGAGGCGGCGGCCAGGACGGCGCCGCTGGAGGGCCGGAGCGCCACGATCGCCGAGGCCGGGCCCACCTTGCCCAAAACGTCCTCGGCCAGCTGCTGGAGGTTCGGATCCAGGGTGGTTTTCAGGGGGGTGCCGACCTTCATGTCAACCTGGAACAGGACGCGGCGGCCGCCGTTGAGCAAGGCCTGGCGTTCCTCGGCCGTGAGGCCCGCTTTCTCGGCAAAGACCTGGGTTCCGTTGCTGCCGCGCAGCTGCGCGTCATATTGCTGCTGGAGGCCGCCGCTGCCCGTGGTGTCCCCGGCTTTTAGCGCACCCCCTGATTTCTCGATCTGTTCGGCGTTGGCCTCGGCTGCTGTGCCCAGCAGGGCGCGGGCGAAGGTGCGCGTCGGGGCGAGGGGGAGGGAGTCGCGGATGGCGCGGGCGCCGGGAATCTCGCCGATCTGGTTGTCGGAAATGGTCCGGCCGTCCTCGCGCAGCGTGATGGCGGTGACAAAAGCCTCAGGGCCGGCCGCCTGGACCTGTTGGACGTAGGCGGCCGGGTCCACTCCCACGAGTTCGGCGAGCTGCGTGGCGGACGCAGCCGGGTCGGCGGCAGCCAGTAGCGGTTTGTCGATGCCGACGTTCACGACAGACCGATAGGTGACCAGCTTGGCGTCACCGGCACCCAGGATCTCCGCCCGCGCCGGGGACTGGGACAAGGTGCCAAGGATTTCACCCTCGGCCAGCCCGGACACCAGGGTGGCCGGGTTCCAGACCGTGAGCCATTTGTCGCCGGACTTCTTCAGCGCGGCGGTGGTGGTGTACTTCCATTCGCCGGAGCCGATCTTCCAGCTGTACTTCAGCGGGACCGTGGCGGTGTCCTTCTCCAGTGTCAGTTCGCCGCTCTCCACCGCGGGTTTGACCGGGTCCAGCGCCTTGAATACCTCTTTGAGCTGCTCATTGGCCGCACTGGCGTCCTTGCCCTCGAACGCGACGGAACCGACGTCGAGCGCCGCGACAGCAGACGCAAGCTGCTTCGCCGCGTCCTGGGCGCCGGCGCGGCCGTCGGAGCAGCCCACCAACGAGCCGCCAAGGATGAGCCCAACGAGGGCAAGTGAAAGTTTTGATGAGTTCCCCATCGCGCCATTATGCACCGGGCGCCGGACAATTCCCGTGTCACAAATGTTCTGCCCGCGACCCGGAGTTCTGCCCGAATCCCGACGCTCCCGCCCAGTTACTCCGGAGTGCACTCGCCCCGGAGTCATGAAGTTCCGCGGAAATCCGGGGATTATCCGCAGCGGGGAACACCGCTGGCCCCGGGTAACTGGGAAGGAGCGCGCCGGCCCGGTCCGAAGCGCGGCTCAGAAGCGCCGGATGATCCTGCGCTGAGTGGCCACGGAGATCGCGGCCGTGCGGTTGTCCACCCCGAGTTTGCCGTAAATGTGCACGAGGTGGGTCTTCACCGTGGCCTCGGAAATGAAGAGCTGCTTGGCGATGGCCCGGTTCCCCAGGCCGGTGGCGAGCAGCTCCAGCAGCTGGATCTCGCGGGCGGACAGGACCGGTTCCGGATTCCGGATCCGGCCCAGCAGCCGGGCGGCCACCTCGGGCGCCAGCGCGGTCTGGCCTGCCGCGGCGGAGAGTACCGCCTGGCGGATCTGTTCCGGCGGCGCGTCCTTGAGCATGTAGCCGCTGGCGCCGGCTTCCACCGCGGCGAGGATATCGGCGTCGGAGTCGTAGGTGGTGAGGATGAGCACGGGCGGGGCGGGCATTCCGCCCCCGCCCGCCTTGATCCTGCCGGTCGCCGTGACGCCGTCCAGGCCGGCGCCCATCTGCAGGTCCATGAGTACGACGTCGGCCGGCTCGCCGAGGGTGTGGAGCCGGGAGAGCTCGGCCAGGGCCGCACCGCCGTCGGACGCTTCGGCGGCGACCGTGATGCCCTCGAAGTCGCTCAGCATGGCCCGCAGTCCGGCCCGGACCACCGGATGGTCATCGACCAGGAGTACGCGGATGTCGTTCACGGGATGCTCCTGGCCGGGGGGTCCCCGAGCGGGAGCCGGATGGCCACCACCGTGCCCTCGCCGGGGGCGGATTCGATGTCCAGGCTGCCGGCCAGCGCCGCCACCCGTTCCTGGAGCGACTTCAGCCCGTAGCCCG
>CALMVY010000011.1 GCA_937873245.1 uncultured Arthrobacter sp.
CTTGACCTTGAATTTGACGACAATGAAGATCACGGAGAAGTGCCTTTCGGTGTGGGGGATGGTGTTCCATTCTTGCAGGAAGCTCAGCAGGCCTGGATCGCGTCCCGGGCCAGTTCCTGTTGCCGCGGGGTGCCGACGCGTTCGGCCCACTGTTCCGCGAGCTGGAACTCGACCATCGCCTCCGTGCAGCGGCCGGCGTCGTGCAGCGTCCAGCCGAGGTTGCTGTGGAGGGCCACGAGCCACCGCTTGGTCCTCTCATCGTGGACCGTGGAGGCATACTCCAAGGCGCTCCGGGTCCAGGTCTCGGCGTGGGCGGAGTCGGCAATGGCGAGCATGTGCAGCGCATCCACGGCCAGGAACTCCTCGCCCAGGTGGTCCGCCAGTTCGGCGGCCTGTTCAAAGAGCGGCACGGCCATTTCCGGGTGGCCGCTGGAGTTGAGCACCCTGCCGCGTTCCAGGAGCACCCGGACGGCCACGGTGGGTTCGTCGCCGTCGATCGCATCCAGCAGCGCGTCGGCTTCCTCGTAGCGGCCCTGCAGCCCGATGGCCCGGCCCAGCTGGGTGGAAAGTTCGGCTTGTTCGTCGGCGTCGTAGCGGTCCTCGGAGGCTGCCGCGCGGAAGCGGGCCTCCGAAAGGGCGGGGTCATCGAAGTCCCATAGTTGGTCAAGGGTCTGTTGATTCAGCATTCTGCCTGCTCTCAGTCCACACCTGCGGCCAATTCCTGTGCACTCCTAATGTAACGGGAAGTGATGTGGCCCCGCGCCCGCTTCGTCGCGGCGCCGCCCGCCGCGTAGAACCAGTTCGACGGCCCACCGAACGCCGTGATGTGGAGGTAAACCTGGCCCCTCGCATCGATGGAAATCTCGAACGCTTCCTCACCCCGGACCGGATGACCGGGGAGGGTCCCGTAGCCGAACCCCGCGGACTGCGGGGCGCCGCCGGGCACCGGACGGCGGACCCAGACAACCTCGCAGGGCGCGTTGAGCCGGAACGGCCCGACGCCGAAGCCACTCACCACGCGCGTGCCGGGGACCACGACGTCGGATTCCGCCCGGACCCGCAGCCCCGCACGTTTCTGCAGCTGCCAGGTCAGCATGCCCTGGACCACGCGACGATACGTGGCCATTCCCTCCCCCACAAAAGCGTGGGTGACCAGGCAGTCGGCGTCCGCGGGCGGCGGCCCATGCTCGGTGGAACCGATCCCTTCGTAGTTCAGCTCCCCGTCCGCGATCCGCGCGTTCACGACCCGCCGCCGGCCAGCCGAGCCCAGCCCAGTTGCTCCTGTTGGCGGCGGGTCAGCGAAGCCACCACGAGGTCATAGGAGTCCTCGACCATGTCACGCACCATCGAATCGGGCAGGGACCCGTCCAGGCGCACCCCGTTCCAGTGTTTTTTGTTCAAGTGCCAGGCACCGGTGATCTCCGGGTGGGCGGCGCGCAGCTGTTCCGCCAGGGCAGGTTCGCATTTCAGGCTGACCGCGAAATCGTCCTGGTCCATCGCGGACAGCGCGAACATCTTCGCTGCGTGGCCGGCACCGCCGGACACTGCGGCACGCACCTTGAAGACGGACGTCTCCGGTCCGAACGGGAAGTCCTCGAAGGCGCCGGGAAACCCGAGGCAGATCCCCCGGAGTGCAGCTACATCCATGCTCCGAGCCTACTGGCCGCCCCGGACATTTTGCAGGGACCTCCCGGCTCCACCGCACGGGCCGTCAGAGGCCGAAGCGCCGGGCGTCCTGCGCCGGGCAGGCGTTCATGATCACATCGAGGCCGGCAGCCTTCGCCCGGGCCGCCGCTGCCTCATCGATGACACCCAGCTGCATCCAGACGGCCTTCGCGCCGATGGCGATCGCCTGATCCACCACGGCCCCCACTTTCTGGGAATTCACAAAGCAGTCGACGACGTCGATCGGCTGCTTCTCAGCCGGGATGTCGCCCAGGGCGGCGTAGCCGGTTTCCCCGTGGACGGGATCGGCGGGCAGGTTCACGGGGATGATCTCCATCCCCAGCCGGTCCCGGATGAACAGGGACGTGTCGTAGGCGGCACGCCATTGATTCGTGGACAGGCCAACAATGGCCCACCGCCCCTTGGTGCGCATGAGTTTTTCGAGGACTGCCGGATCGTTGACATGGGCCATGTGCACAGCCTAACCGCCGAGGCGCCCGGTCCCGGCCAGTCGCGGGGCGTCCGCGGGTCACGCCATTTTCGAACAATCGGCGGCCGGTTCATCTCCAGACGGGCCATCACCGAATATTACGCGACAAATCACCGGAATTTGAGGAAAAGCCCGCGATCCGTTTTAGTTGGGAAGGACCATCCCGAGCGGCCAAGAGACCTGGATCAATGAAGCCGCAGCAACCCTGACCGCAGGGTGCTACCGCCAGGACCGATGGAGTATCCCTATGACAACCGCCGTTTCCTCGCCCGCGCCACCGACGCACCACACGACCCGGGAGGCTGTCCTTGCCACCGAAGAGGAGCGACTCTCCTTCTGGGAGGAAGCCGCCCTCCGGCTCGACTGGGAGGACGTGCCCGGGCAGGACAAGCCGTGGCACACCACCCACCGCCGGGTTCCGGCCGACGTCGACGCCGGCATCGGCCCGGGCATCACCTGGTTCGAAGGCGGAAGGCTCAACGTCGCCTATAACTGCGTCGACCGCCATGTAGCGGCGGGACGCGGGGACAAGGTGGCCCTGCACTTCGAGGGCGAGCCCGGCGACCGCCGCACCATCAGCTACGCCGACCTGCAGCGCGAGGTGTCCAGGGCCGCCAATGCGCTGCTGGAGCTCGGCATCACCAAGGGCGACCGGGTGGTCATTTACCTCCCGGTCATCCCCGAAACCGTGATCATCACCCTGGCCGTGGCCCGCATCGGCGCCATCCACTCGCTGGTCTTCGGCGGCTTTTCCGCCGAGGCGCTCAAGTTCCGGGTGGAGGACACCCGCGCCAAGCTGCTGGTCACCACCGACGGCCAGTTCCGCCGCGGCGCCGCCGTGCCGGTCAAGGACAACGCGGATGCGGCCGTCTCCGGGGACAACGCGATCGAACACGTCCTGGTGGTCAACCGCACCACCGCACCGGACCTCCTGGACACCGTCCCGATGACCGCGGGCCGCGACGTCTGGTGGCATGACGCCGTCGGGCAGGCCCCCGACGTCCACGAAGCCGAGCCGTTCGACGCCGAAACGCCGCTGTTCATCATGTACACCTCCGGCACCACGGGGAAGCCCAAGGGCCTGGTCCACACCTCCGGCGGCTACCTGACGCAGGCCTCCTGGAGTTTCGAGCACCTGTTCAGCAACCCGGACCCCGCCCTCCGGGAGAAGGACGTGCACTGGTGCACGGCCGACCTCGCCTGGGTCACCGCGCACACCTACGAGCTCTACGGCCCGCTCTCCAACGGCGCCACCCAGGTGATCTTCGAAGGCACGCCCAACACGCCGCACCCGGGCCGGCACTTCGAAATCATCGAACGCTACGGCGTCACGCAGTACTACACCGCACCCACCCTGGTGCGGTCCCTCATGGGCTGGTTCCCCGACGGCGTCCCGGCCAGCTACGACCTCTCCTCCATCCGCCTCCTCGGGACCGTGGGCGAAGCCGTGAACCCCGAAGCGTGGCGCTGGTTCCGGACCAACGTCGGCGCCGGCACCGCCCCCGTGGTGGACACCTGGTGGCAGTCCGAAACGGGCGCCACCATCCTCTCCCCTGCCCCGACGGACACCGCGTTCAAGCCCGGCTGCGCGGCCCGGCCCCTGCCCGGCGTCGGCACCCGGATCGTGGACGAGGCCGGCAACACGGTGCCGCCGGGCGTCCAGGGCTTCATCGTGGTGGACGCCCCCGGTCCCGCGATCGCCCGGACCGTGTGGGGCAACCCGCAGCGCTACTTCGACTCCTACTGGCGGCAGTACGCGGCCCAGGGCTGGTTCCTCGCCGGTGACGGCGCCAAATACGACGACGACGGCGACATCTGGATCCTCGGGCGCGTGGATGACACCCTCAACGTCTCCGGGCACCTGCTCTCCACGATCGAGATCGAATCGGCCCTCGTTTCCCACCCGGACGTGGTGGAGGCCGGCGTGTGTCCCGTCGCGGACCCCAAGACCGGCCACGCCATCGTGGCGTTCGTCGTTCTCAAGACTTCGGACGCGACGTCCTCGCGCCGCTTAGCGTTCACGGCCTCCCCCGAGCTCGCAAGCTCGCCCGGGGACCCCGGCCCGATCACTTCACTCGCTCGTTCCTCGCTCGCGCGATGCGCGGCTACCGAGGACATCGCGTCCGAATTGAAGGCGCACGTCGCCACGCAGATCGGGCCGATCGCTAAGCCGCGCGACGTCGTCGTCGTGCCTGATGTGCCGAAGACCCGCAGCGGCAAGATCATGCGGCGGCTGCTGACCCAGCTGTTCGAAGGAACCGCGCTCGGGGACATCACCTCGCTCCAGAACGAACCATCCATCGCGGCCATCCAGGATGTCCTGCGAACCCGAAATACCCAGAAGTAAGGAACTTTCATGACTGACATCAGCAACGTCGCCCGTCTTTCCGAACCGCTCAAGTTCGCCTATTGGGTCCCGAATGTTTCCGGCGGCCTGGTGGTTTCCACCATCGAACAGCGCACGGGCTGGGACTTCGACTACAACAAGAAGCTCGCCCGGATTGCCGAGAACTCCGGCTTCGAATACGCCCTCACCCAGACCCGCTACGCCGCCTCCTACGGCGCGGACAAGCAGCACGAGGCCACCTCGTTCAGCCTCGCGCTGCTGGCCGCCACCGAGCGGCTCAAGGTGATTTCCGCTGTCCACCCGGGCATGTGGCACCCCGGCGTGCTGGCGAAATACATCATCACCGCGGACCACATCTCCAATGGCCGCGCCGCCGTGAACATCGTCTCCGGCTGGCTCAAGGACGAGTTCACCAACTTCGGCCTCGAATGGCTCGAGCACGACGAGCGCTACGTCCGCACCGAGGAATTCATCAAGGTCCTCCGCGGGCTCTGGACGGAGCAGGAGTTCAGCCAGTCCGGCAAGTACTACAACATCAACAACTTCACCCTGAACCCGGCTCCGGTGGACGTGCCGGGCCGGGCGCACCCGGAGATTTTCTTCGGCGGCAACTCCACCGCAGCGCAGGCCACGGCCGGACGCGTCGCGGACTGGTACTTCTCCAACGGCAAGGACCTGGAGGGCTTCAAGGAGAACATCGCCGGCGTTGTTGCTGCCTCGGGTGAGGCCAACCGCGGCGCCGACGGCGCGCTGCCTTCGCTCCCCTCCGCTTTATCCTCTCCGAGGTTTGGCCTGAACGGCTTCGTCATCGCCCGCGATTCCGAGAGGGAAGCCCGGGACACCCTTCGTGAGATCGTCGCGAAGGCGCACAAGCCCGCCGTCGAGGGTTTCCGCGCCGCTGTCCAGGAAGCCGGGGCCTCCACGAAGGACGGCAAGGGCATGTGGGCCGACTCGAGCTTCGAGGACCTTGTCCAGTACAACGACGGGTTCAAGACCCAGCTGATCGGCACGCCGGAGCAGATCGCCGAGCGGATCGTGGCGTACAAGAAGATCGGCGTGAACCTGTTCCTCACCGGCTACCTGCACTTCCAGGAGGAGGTCGCCGCGTTCGGCCAGGACATCCTGCCCATCGTCCGCGAACTCGAAGCGGACCTCGCCCGCAAGCACGGCACGGAACTCGACCTGTCCGGCACCCCGGCGGCCAGCGCCGGCACTACCAGCAAGCTGGTGGACGCGTAATGGCTGACCGCAAGTTCGGTTTCCGCACCCGCGCGCTGCACGCCGGCGGCACGCCCGACGCCGAGCACGGCGCCCGCGCCGTGCCGATCTACCAGACCACATCCTTCGTGTTCAAAGACACCCAGGACGCCGCCAACCTCTTCGCGCTGCAGAAGTACGGCAACATCTACTCCCGGATTGGCAACCCCACGGTGGCCGCGTTCGAGGAGCGCATCGCTTCCCTCGAGGGCGGCATCGGCGCCGTCGCCACGTCCTCGGGCATGGCAGCGGAGTTCATCACCTTCGCCGCGCTCACGCAGTCCGGCGACCACATCGTTGCCGCCTCCCAGCTCTACGGCGGCACGGTCACGCAGCTGGACGTCACGCTGCGCCGCTTCGGCGTGGACACCACCTTCGTCCCCGGCACCGACCCGGCGGACTACGCCGCCGCGGTCCGGGAAAACACCAAAGCGATCTTCGTCGAGGTGGTGGCCAACCCGTCGTCGGAAGTCCAGGACCTGGAGGGGCTGGCGAAGGTGGCGCACGACGCCGGCATCCCGCTCGTCGTCGACGCCACCTTGAGCACCCCGTACCTCGTGCGGCCGATCGAGCACGGGGCGGACATTGTGATCCACTCCGCCACCAAGTTCCTCGGCGGGCACGGCACCACCCTGGGCGGCGTGATCGTCGAAAGCGGCCGCTTCAACTGGGGCAACGGGAAGTTCCCCGCAATGACTGAGCCCGTGGCCTCCTACGGCAACGTCTCCTGGTGGGGCAACTTCGGTGAATACGGCTTCCTCACCAAGCTCCGCTGCGAGCAGCTGCGCGACATCGGCCCTGCACTGTCCCCGCAGTCGGCGTTCCAGCTCCTGCAGGGCGTCGAGACGCTTCCACAGCGCCTCGACGAGCACCTCAGGAATGCCCAGGCCGTGGCCGAATGGCTTGAAGCCGACGAGCGCGTGGCCTACGTGAACTTCTCCGGGCTGCCCTCGCACCCGCACTTCGAACGGGCCCGGAAATACCTGCCGCTGGGCCCCGGCTCGGTGTTCTCCTTCGGCGTCAAGGGCGGCCGCGCGGCGGGCCAGAAATTCATCGAGTCATTGCAGCTGGCCTCGCACCTGGCCAACGTCGGCGACTCGCGGACCCTCGTAATCCACCCCGGCTCCACCACGCACCAGCAGCTCAGTCCCGAGCAGCTTGAATCCGCAGGCGTCCCCGAGGACCTCGTCCGGATTTCCATCGGTCTCGAAGACATCGAGGACATTCTCTGGGACCTGGACCAGGCCTTGGACTCGGCGTCGGAAGTCGCGGCCGACGCCGAGTCACTTGCCGAGGCTGAACCCGTTGAGGCAGAGTCCTGCACGATCGGAGCAAACGCATGAGCACGGAAGAAACACGAAGATGGACCGGGCCGTCGGCTCCGGAGCGGCTGAACCTGCTGCGGCAGGCGAAGTCCATCGCGATCGTGGGCGCCTCGGACAAGCCGTCCCGCGCGAGCTACTTCGTGGCGACCTAC
The DNA here is from genome assembly GCA_937873245.1 of uncultured Arthrobacter sp. Classification (GTDB taxonomy): domain Bacteria; phylum Actinomycetota; class Actinomycetes; order Actinomycetales; family Micrococcaceae; genus Arthrobacter. Next base: position 7,237 of record CALMVY010000011.1, read on the forward strand.
CTGCAGTCCTCCACGCGGTACAAGGTGTACTTCGTAAACCCGGTGGTGAAAGAGATCCTGGGCGAACCGACGTACGCCTCGCTCGCCGATTTACCCGAGAGTCCGGACATCGTGGACGTGTTCCGCAAGCACGACGACCTCCCGGGGGTCCTGGACGAAGCCGTCGCGGCCGGCGCCAAGACACTGTGGCTGCAGCTCGGCTCGTGGCACGAGGACGTCGCGAAGGAAGCCGAAGCTGCCGGGCTCGACGTCGTGATGGACCGCTGCGTGAAGATTGAGCATGCCCGGTTCCACGGCGGCCTGCATCTGGCCGGTTTCGACACCGGCGTCATTTCCTCCAAGCGGCAGGTCCTGGCCTAGCCTCGGCCGCCGAGCCCGGACGGACTAACTGGCGGGGAGGGTGGGAAGCACTCCGGGAAGGACCGGCTCCGGCAGCGGATTCGCGGGGAGACCCCGTTCCCCGCCGGTGCCGGGCAGCCCGGGCATCCCCGGCGTGACCGGACGCTGGGGCGGTGTCGGAAGGACTCCGCCGCGGCCAACGGCAGGCGGAGTGACGGCGCCGGGCTTCGCGGGCACTGCTGCGGCGGATTCGGGAGCTTGCGGAACGGCGGCCGGCGGCGTGGCGGCGCCAGCTGCCTTCGTCGGCACGGGAGCCGCCGGAATGTCCGCAGGTGACGGCTTGGCGGGTTCCGGAGCCACATCGGGTGTCTCGCCGGAAGGCTGGAAGATCATGCCCACCGTTTGGTTGACACTTTCGCGGAAGTCTCCGCCGGAGGCCGCGACGGCGCCTGCACCGAGGGTCATGGCACCCACGACGGCGCCACCGACGATCGCCAGCCTGCGCTTCCGGCCGCGGCGCTCGGCGAGGCTCGTAACGCCGGCCGGCAGCGCTTCGTCGGAGTTGTCCGGAGCGGACGCGACGGCGGGCATCGTCGTCGTCGTCGTTGCGGGGGAACCTCCGGGGGACGGCGCGCTGAAGCCGGGGGCGCCGACGGCCAGCAGCGCTGCGAGGTCGGCGCGGGGTGCGGGGGCACGGTCCGGCACCAGGGCGCGGAGCTCCTCCAGTGAGGCGCGGAGCTCGGTGGAGGCTTCGAGTCCGGAATCACGGAGCATCGCCTGGATGCTGCCATCCTGCTGGGGTTCGCGTGTTCCGGTCATGATGCTGCGTGGTCCTTTTCGGTGACGAGTTCGCGCAGGGCGCTGAGCCCGCGTCGTTGAAGCTGTTTGATGGCCCCCGGCGTCTTGTCCATGATGCGGGCCACCTGTTCGATGGAGAGGTCCGCGACAATCCGCAGGACCAGAACTTCCCGTTGCTCGTCATTGAGTTGGGAGAGGGAATCTGCAATGCCGCCCAGGGAGCCCAGGGCCTCGTCCTCGGCGGAAGCGGCGTACCGGGTGTCGTCCCGGGCATCGTATTCGGCGAGGTAGGGCGTGCGCTCGGCCCGCCGGTAGTGATCAACCAGCCTGGCGTGGGCGATGGAGAAAATGAAGGTCCGCAAGCCGCTGTGGCCGCCGGTGACGTTGGCCAGTTTCGGCAGGACATCGACGAAGACGTCCTGGGTGAGCGCCTCGGCGTCGTCCACCCCGCGGGCCCGGAAATATCCGAGCACCGCAGGTGAAATGACGGTATAGACAGCGCTGAATCCTGAAGGGTCGCCAGCTAAGGCTGCTGACAATTCGTCATCGCTTAGCTGTTCCGCCAAGTGGCTGTCCTTCCGGTTACTGCTGGGGTGCGGCCCCGGCAATTCTAGCGGCCGCACCCCCGGTGCCTCCAAAGAGGCGTTCAATGCCTACTTGTTGAGCTCAGGCAGCTCGTCCGACGGCAGGGCCGGAACAGCCGGAACGGCGGGCACGCCCTTGGCACCCGGTACGGCGGGAACGGCGACGGTCACGCCGGCGTGGGCGTTGGCCTCGGCAGCGCCCTTGGCGTTGGCGGCACCCTCGACGGCGACACCGTCCTGGTCAGCTTCGACGGAACCCTCTGCGGATCCCTCGGAGCCCTCGGAGCCCTCGGTGCCCTCAACGCTGACATCGCCCTCGGCCGAGCCGTCAGCGGACGGGGAAGCCGGAACGGCGGGTACGGCCGGAACTGCCGGCGCGGCGGGAAGTTCGGGGGTCGCCGGAACCTCGGGGGTTGCCGGGATGGCGGGCGTAGCGGGGGTCACTTCAGCCTGCTGGGTGTTCGAAACCTGGGCCGCGTTGGCCAGGCCGATACCGGAGAATCCTCCAACAGCGAGAATCGCGGCGCCGACAGCAATCTTGGTGGTCTTGCTAACACTCTTCATAAGAAACGTACATCCTTTGTTTTTTGTGTGAAGGCTGGCTGAGGCCTGATGGGGGCAGTCAACAGCCCGCTCGTTCAGTGGAAGGCTGGCCGGCGCCCGATGGGGGCGGGCGCCGGCCTGCACTTGCAGTGGAAGGCCGGCCGGAGTCCTGGTGGGGGGTCCATCCTCCGGCGGCGCTTACAAAGGAGTAATCGCTGGGGTGCCGCAAAAGGTTACGCACCAATCGAAAGTTTTTTTGGCACCGGGTTCCGGGCGTTGACGACGGCGGCGGGGCCCGCCAACTTGACGCTGGTTGTCGACGCGAAGCCGGCCTATGGTCGGTGCATGACAACACCGCTTGACGCCCTCCCCAAGATCGGAACACCGGCCACGCGCGCCCTGAACGGCGCCGGCTATGTGTCGCTAAGCGGGCTCGCCGGCGTTCCGCGCTCCGCATTGGCCAGTTTGCACGGCTTGGGGCCCAAGGCACTGCGGATGATCGAACAGGCCCTGGCAGAACATGGCCTCGGGTTGAAGCAAGAGGAATCCTAGAAATCAGAGACCCGGGGCACGCGTCAGCGCAGGTCCCGCTTAACCACGACGGCGGCGGGCCACCTTTCCAGGTGACCCGCCGCCGTCGTGCGTCAGTTGGTAAAGCTTCAGTCGTTGATCAAATCGTTGATCACGATGGTCTGGTCGCGGTCCGGGCCGACGCCGATTGCCGAGAAGCGCGTGCCGGAGAGCTTCTCGAGGGCCAGCACGTAGTTCTTGGCGTTCTCCGGGAGATCGTCCAGGGTGCGGGCGCCGGTGATGTCCTCGGTCCAGCCCTCGAAGAACTCGAAGATCGGCTTGGCGTGGTGGAACTCGGTCTGCGTCATCGGCATTTCGTCGTGCCGGACGCCGTCGACGTCGTAGGCCACGCAGACCGGGATCTGCTCGATGCCCGTGAGGACGTCCAGCTTGGTGACGAAGTAGTCCGTGAAGCCGTTGACGCGGGAGGCGTGGCGCGCCAGCACGGCGTCGTACCAGCCGCAGCGGCGCGGCCGGCCGGTGTTGACGCCGAACTCGCCGCCGGTCTTCTGCAGGTACATGCCCATCTCGTCGAACAGTTCCGTGGGGAAGGGGCCGGCGCCCACGCGGGTGGTGTACGCCTTGATGATGCCGATGGAGCGTGAGATGCGGGTGGGGCCGATGCCGGAGCCCACGGAGGCGCCGCCCGCCGTCGGGTTCGAGGAGGTCACGAACGGGTAGGTGCCGTGGTCGACGTCGAGGAACGTGGCCTGGCCGCCCTCCATGAGGACCACCTTGCCCTCGTCCAGGGCCGTGTTCAGGACGTAGGTGCTGTCGATGACCAGCGGGCGGAGGCGCTCGGCGAAGGACAGGAAGTACTCCACGATCTCGTCCACCTCGATGTCGCGGCGGTTGTAGACCTTGACCAGGAGCTCGTTTTTCTGGCGCAGCGAGCCTTCGACCTTCTGGCGCAGGATGGAGGCGTCAAAGACGTCCTGGACACGGATGCCCAGGCGGGCCACCTTGTCCATGTACGCCGGGCCGATGCCGCGGCCGGTGGTGCCGATGGCGCGGGAGCCGAGGAACCGCTCGGTGACCTTGTCCAGGACCTGGTGGTAAGGCGCCACGAGGTGGGCGTTGGCGGAGACGCGCAGCTTCGAGGTGTCCGCGCCGCGGGCTTCGAGTCCGTCGATCTCCTGGAACAGCGCTTCCAGGTTCACCACGCAGCCGTTGCCGATAATCGGGACCGCGTTGGGGCTCAGGATGCCGGCCGGAAGGAGCTTGAGCTCGTACTTCTCACCGCCTACGACGACGGTGTGCCCGGCGTTGTTGCCGCCGTTGGGCTTGACGACGTAGTCGACTCGGCCACCAAGCAGGTCAGTGGCCTTACCTTTGCCTTCGTCGCCCCATTGGGCTCCGACGATCACGATTGCTGGCATGGGATCCTCCCCCATTCGTTCGGGCCGAACTCCGGCTGATCCACCAGGTGGTCAACGCAGCTCAGCGCCGTTCATGAGAATGCCCCGAATCTACCGCTGTGCTCTTACCCAACGCCAGAGTTCCGGGGCTCTTACCACCCAAGTTTAGCCGATTGCCGCGGCGGCGGCTCATTTGACCATCCAATGGACTTCCCGGCGGACCTCCCGGCGGACTTCCCGGCGGGAAAATGTGATTGCCTGCACAGGCCGCGGTCCGGGCGGCCGCCCACGCACCCGGAATCCGCCGTTTCCGGGCCGCCCTCCCGGGGAGGAGCGCCCACGGGAACATCGCGCGGACCCGCCCGGCCGCTGTACGCGCGCCTCCGGCCGCCGCGTCATTTCGCAGGGCTTGATAGACTAATTAGGACCGACCAGGAATCGGTCCACACCACATTTTCAAACCACACCGTACTTGGCGTGCCCGGTGTTCGGCGTGCCCGCGTACGGTCTGGCAGCTTTACCAATCCCGCAGGAGACTCAGCAACATATGACAGCCTTGGCCACTGAAAATTCCCGCGAACAGCTACTGAGCCGCCGCTACGAACCTAGCGTCGCAGTTGTCAACGAGCTGTGCGACACGCTGCAGGCAACCAAAGCTGGCACGATTGTCCCCTACGTGGATCCGATGCACGACGTCGACGAGTGCCGCATCATCAGCCTCTTCTCCAACATCGGAACCGAAGACGAATCGGGCTTCATCACCGCCGGTGACGACGAAGCCGCCACGCGCCTGCTCGGCGTCCAGTGGAAGCTGGGACTGCGTCCCGAGTACGTGATGCCGTGGAACGTCCACCCCTGGCACGTCCCGGGAGAGCCCAACGGCAAGTTCACGCCGGACCAGATCTCCGCCGGCCTGAAGCCGCTGCTGAAGTTCCTCGCCTTGGTGCCCCGTGCCTCTGTCATTGTGGCCCACGGCACCGAGGCCAACCGTCTCGCGAACCTGCTCCTCAAGACCGAGGTGCCCATGATCTGGCGCCGCGGCCTCAAGACCTACAAGGTCCGCTCGCTCAGCGGCCGCGCCTTCGCCGGCACCCCGGCCCGCCAGGAGCAGTACCTCGATGAAATGGGCACTGTCTACGCGGACGCAATGGCCCGCACGGGCCTGGCCAAGACCAGCTAGTCCCCACCCACCCCCTCGCCTCGCAAGCTCGGCCAGGGAACCCGGCGGGCGTGGGCCCACCCACCCTCACGTTAACGGCGGCGGGCGCCCACCTTTCGGTGGACGCCCGCCGTCGTGCTTTAAGAAATAACGCTGTCAGCGCTTCTCGGCTTCGATGGCTGCCTTGGCGGAGGGGTCGGAGTCCTTGAGGAACTTCTCGATCCGCTCCGGCTCCTCGGCCTCGCCGATCGCCGCGGACGCACGGCCCAGCGAATACAGGGCGCGCAGGAAACCGCGGTTGGGTTCGTGCTCCCACGGAATCGGTCCGACGCCGCGCCAGCCGTTGCGGCGCAGCGAATCCAGGCCGCGGTGGTAGCCGACGCGGGAATAGGCGTAGGAATCGATGGTCCGGCCCTCAGCCCACGCCTCCTCGGCCAGGACAGCCCAGAGCAGCGAGGACGTAGGGTGCTTCGCCACGAGGTCCAGGGCCTCCTGGCCCAGCGCGAGGTGCTGGTAGACCTCGGTCTCGGCAGGCAGGAGCGTGGGCTCAGGACCCATCAGGTTCTTGCGGAACTCGTCCGACATACCTAGAACGTCTTGCCGGTGGAGCCGAGCTGCTGGGCGGCCTCGACGACGCGGGCCGCGAGGCCGGCTTCGGCGGAGGCGCCCCAGACGCGGGGGTCGTACAGCTTCTTGTTGCCGACCTCGCCGTCGACCTTCAGCACGCCGTCGTAGTTGCGGAACATGTGGTCCACCACCGGGCGGGTGTAGGCGTACTGCGTGTCGGTGTCGATGTTCATCTTGATGACGCCGTAGGAGACCGCGTCGGCGATTTCCTTCTCGGAGGAGCCGGAGCCGCCGTGGAAGACGAGGTCGAACGGGTTGGCCTTGCCGATCTTGGCGCCCACCTGCTCCTGGATGTCCTTGAGGATCTCCGGGCGGAGCTTGACGCCGCCGGGCTTGTAGACGCCGTGGACGTTGCCGAAGGTCAGCGCCGTGATGTAGCGGCCGTTTTCGCCGGAGCCGAGCGCGTCGATCGTGGCCAGGGCGTCCTCGACGGTGGTGTAGAGCTTGTCGTTGATGGCGTTCTCGACGCCGTCTTCCTCGCCGCCGACCGTGCCGATCTCGACCTCGAGGATCATCTTCGCGGCAGCGGTGCGCTCCAGCAGTTCACGGGCGATGCGCAGGTTTTCCTGCAGGGTCTCGGCGGAGCCGTCCCACATGTGCGAGCTGAAGAGCGGGTTGCGGCCGGCCTTGACCTCGGCTTCGGAGGCGGCCAGTAGCGGCAGCACGAAGCCCTCGAGCTTGTCCTTGGGGCAGTGGTCGGTGTGCAGGGCGATGTTGACGCCGTAGTTCTTGGCGACTTCGCGGGCAAACGCGGCGAAACCGAGGGAGCCGGCCACCATGTCCTTGGTGGAGGCGCCGGACCAGTAGGCTGCGCCGCCGGTGGAGACCTGGACGATGCCGTCAGACTCGGCCTCGGCGAAGCCACGGAGGGCCGCGTTGAGGGTCTGGGAGGAGGTGACGTTGACGGCGGGGAACGCGAAGCCGCCCGTCTTTGCGCGGTCGATCATCTCGGAGTAGATCTCTGGGGTTGCAATGGGCATGCTGACTCCTAAAGTGAATTTCGTCTGCGGGCTGGGTTGACCCTGGAGTGAACCTCGTCGGCTAGGAACCATCCTAGCCATTCCTGCGCCGGCGGCAGTGTTTCCGGTCACTCGGGCCTGTAATACTCGCCCGTCCTGGCGGATCCGGCGCCCCGGCAGCGCCATCGAGTCGGCACTTCGCGGCAGTGTCACGGCAAAACACTGCCACGGTCTGTCAACTCGCGCGCCAGCCACGGCTCTCCAAGGCGCTGCGGACCTTGAGCACGGCTGCGGGACGGTCGCCTGCGAGGTCCAGCCGGGAGAGGCGCACCTCGAGCCAGCCGGAGCGCGCAGCCGTATCGGCCCTCCGGATGTCGCGCAAATACTGGTCTTCCCCGTTGTGGTGCGCCCCTTCGTACTGGAGTGCAATGCGCCACTGCGGGTAGGCGGCGTCGGGCCACAGGACGGGCGCGCCCGGGCCGCGCCAGGGGCCCTCAGCCCAGACAACATAGTTCAGGACTGGTTCTGGCAATCCGGCGTGGACTAGCGCCAGGCGCAGCCGCGTTTCCGGTGGCGAATCGGCGCCCACCCGGATAAGTTCGAGGGCTGCCCGGGCCAGTCTCACGCCGCGCATCCC
>CALMVY010000012.1 GCA_937873245.1 uncultured Arthrobacter sp.
TCGAAGCGGACGCCGCCGTCCGGACCGGGAGGGGCTGCAGATGCCGCGTCGTGCCTGCACCCGACCCGAGAGATCCCGACCTGAGCGACCAGGACCGCAGCAACCACGGTCGCGCCGCCGGGTGTCTGCCGCGGGGCTGACCGTCATCGCCGCCACGGCCGCCCTCGTGCTCGGCACACCGGCCTCTGCCGACCTCTCCGGCCCGCGCTCGGGCGATCTCGCGAGCCAGGTCGAGCGCAGCAAGGCGCGCGAGGCGAGTACGGCGGAGCGGGTCGGCCAGATCGAGGCCAGGCTCGCCGCGGCCTCCGCCAGATCGGACGGGCTGGCCGTGGCGCTGGGCCAGATCGCCGTCGGGCACCTGCTCACCGGCCGGCCAAAGGCTCCCCGGCGCAGGGAACCGCATCCGCCGGAACTGGTGGCTGCCGTTACGTCCACAGCAGAGGGGCAGTCATGACCCTCAGCACATCCCACCGGCCGCCGCTCGTGGAGGAGATCACCGCCAAGCTGCGTGAGCTGATCCATTCGGGCGAATGGCCTCTGCAGCAGCGGATCCCCGCGGAACCTGAACTCATGGCCGCACTGGGCGTCTCGCGCGGCACCCTGCGCGAGGCCGTCAAGGCCCTCGCCCACAGCGGCATGCTGGAAGTCCGGCGCGGGGACGGCACCTACGTCCGCGCCACCAGCGAGATCTCCGGCGCCGCCCAGCGAATGTACCGGGACCACTCGCAGGTCCACATCCTGGAGGTCCGCATCGGGCTCGACACCCAGGCCGCCCGTCTCGCCGCCCGCCATGCCACCGCGGACGACGTCGATGCCCTGCGCGAGCTGCTGGAGGCGCGCCGTGTCGCGTGGCTGGCCGGGGACTACGCCGGCTGGGCCCGGGCGGACTGGGACTTCCACGCGCTCGTCGCGCAGGCGTCGGGCAACCCGTTGCTCCACGAGCTGTATGTCAGCTTCGGCGCCGTCTTCCACGCCGACCTCCTCCGGCAGCAGGGCCGCGCCGGCTTCAATGGCCTCCCGCACGAAGGCCACGACGAACTTGTGGACGCGATTGCCGCGCATGACGAAACGGCCGCCGTCGAGAGTGTGCACCGGAACCTGAACTCCTGCGCGGAGTGGATCCAGCAGTAGGCGCCCGCGCAGCACAAAGGCCCCCGCACCGGAAGCCCGTTCCGGCGCGGAGGCCCTTGTGCTGACGCAGCTGCGAGGCTAGCGCGAGAGGCCCGCAAACACGTTCTTGGGACGCTGCATCTCGCCGTGCTTGGCGCCGAGGACGATCACCAGGCCGGAAAAGACCGGAATGGCCCACTGCAGGATCTTCAACTGCTGCTGCGCGGAGCGGAGTTCCTCGGACGCGCCGGGCTTGGGCTCGGTGGCGCCTTCGGCACCTTCGCCGGCCAGCTTGTCCACCTTGGCGCCCTGCATTCCGGCGTACAGGCTCACGGCGGCACCGGCCAGGGTGACGACGGACTTGACGACGGTGAGGCGGGCGACGCCGTCCTGTTTGGCCATCCGGCCCTTGTTCTCCCACATGATCGCGAGGCCGGAGAGGAAGTGCGCGCCGAAGGCCGCCGTCTGGAACGGGGCCCACTTCTTCCAGCCCAGGCTCGAAAGCCGGGTGCGTTCGGCCGGATCCTTGGCTTCCGCCGCCGCCCCGTTCAGCCCGATGGCACCCATCAGCGAGCCGCCGAACCAGGCGCCCGCCGTCAGGTCATGAATGGATCGGGCAACGAGATTACCTGCCATGGTGAGCTTCCTATCGTTTGAGTTCGAATCCGGAGGTGTCGTCAGCCGCGAACGGCCACGACCCGGCTATGGTAAGCACACTTATGAAAAACTTGATACTCCTGGGGGCGGACTCCGCTCTGCGTAGACTCGACAGCATGGAATCACCGGGGCCGAACGGCCAGCCCTCGCCGGGCCAAACCGCCGGCCAAACGGCCGGCCAAACCGCCGGGGAGTCCCTTGGGGAGGCCGTTGGCGGGGCAGCCGACGCGGCGGAGGCCGCGTCGGACAGCGCGGCGCTCGACGTCGTCGCGCGTTCCGGTTTTGCCGTCATGGCACTGCTGCACATCGTGATCGGTGCGATTGCCGTGGCGCTGGTCTTCGGCGCACCGGGCCAGGCCGAGCCCACCGGAGCCATCGAACAGCTCGCGGCCAACCCCTGGGGCCCGGCGGTCATGTGGGCGGGGTTCATCGCCTGCGCCGGGCTCTCACTGTGGCAGTTGAGCGAGGCGACCCTCCGCGCCCGGCACCTGCCGCGCCGGCAGCGGCTTGGCAAGCTGGTCTCCTCCGGGTTCCTCAGCATCGCGTACGGCAGCGTGGGGCTGAGCTTCGCTGGATTCGCACTGGGCAACCGCGGCGATTCCGGCGACTCCACGCGGGACTTCAGCACCGTTCTGGTGCGCAGTCCCTACGGAGTGCCCGTGCTGATCGCCCTGGGCCTGACCATCATCGGGATCGGCGTGTACTTCATCGTCAAAGGCGCGGGGAAGAAGTTCAAGGAGGAGCTTGCCCACTTCGAGGGGACCCGCCGGGGCCACCTCATCAGCAGCCTGGGCGTGGCCGGCCACATCGCCAAGGGACTGGCGCTGATCCTCACGGGACTGCTGTTCGTGATCGCCGCGGCCACCAACGACCCCGGCTCGTCCACCGGCCTGGACGGCAGTCTCAAGGCCCTGCGGGACCACCCCTACGGCCCCGCCCTGCTCCTGGCGATCGGGGCAGGATTCATCGCGTACGGGGCGTTCGCGCTGCTCCGGGCACGCTTCGGGCGGATGTAGCCGGCTCCGATCCGTTGGCGGCGGGCTAGCCAGCTGCCTTCTGCAGCGGAACGACGTCGCCTTCCTGATACAGCAGTGCCCGGATCTCGGATTCGGAGGAGTCCAGCCGCTTCGGGTCGATGGTCTCCCCCGCGGCGAAATGGTCCACGAGCCGGGGGTCCACATAGCTTTTCCGTGCGATCGACGGCGTGTTGCCGAGGACCTCGGACGCGTCCACCATGGCGCGGTTCACCGCCCTCTTCCGGGCTGAAACCTTGGGTTGCGGTCCGCTCCGCGCCAGGCTGGCCGCCGCGGCCACGGTCCCCCGCAGCGTCCGGAAGTCCTTGGCCGTGAAGTCCTGGCCGGTGCGCTCCTTGACGTACTGGTTGATGTCGGAGCTGGACACCGGGTGCCAGCTCCGGCCGTCCTTGTAGGCCAGCAGGCGGGCGTTGCCGCCGCGGCGCTTGAGCTGGCGCACGACGGCGGCAAGGTCGGCGTCGTTGATGCGCGATTCCCAGGTCTTGCCGCTCTTGGCGGGAAAGCTGAGCCGGAGCTCGTCCTTGCGCACCCGGACGTGGGCGCAGAGCAGCGTGGCGAGGCCGTGGCTGCCGTTTTCGTTCGTGTAGCGCTCGGAGCCGACCCGCAGCGAGCCGCTGTCCAGCATCCTGAAGGCGGCGGCCAGCACGCGCTCCCGGGTGAGGCCCTCGGAGCGCAGGTCCATGGTGACGAGCCTTCGCGCGGCCGGCAGGGTTTCCGCGAGCTGGAGTGAGCGGTCGAACTTCAGCCGGTCCTTTTTCTCGCGCCAGGACGGGTGGTAGATGTACTGGCGCCGGCCGACGGCGTCGAGTCCGGTGGCCTGGATGTGCCCGTTGTCGTAGGGCGCAATCCAGACATCCGTCCACGCCGGCGGGATGCCGATGCTTTCCAGCCGGTCCCGCACCGGCCCGGGGGCCAGCGTGGACCCGTCCAGGTCCTTGTAGCTGAAGCCTGTACCGGCCGCGACCCGGCGGTAGCCGCGGCCGGACGCGTTGCTGTGGCGGAGCCTCATCGGCGGGTTCCTGGCATGTACTGCTCATCCATAACGGTAAGCCTACTGAGTACCCGCCGGATTTCCGCCACCCACCAAACAACGCGGGGTCACTCACGGCCCATAATCCCCTCCGGGACGGGCGCGAAGTGACCCCGCGTTGCTGTGTGGCGATGGGGAATCAGACCTCCGCGGCCACCCCGCCGCGGGAAATTTCGACCATGTCCTCGCGCGGGACCACCTTGATGCGCTCGCGCTGGATGCCGTCCGCGCCGGCGTCGGCACTGGCCTTCTCGCCGAGGGACCGCTCGTGCGCGTCCAGGGCCAGCCAGCCTTCCCAGCTGGTGTACCGCACGCCCCGGTTCTCCAGGAGTTCGACGACCGCCCCCGGCTCGGGCGCCGCTGCCAGCGGCAGGTTCTCGCGGTCCTCCAGCAGGTAGGTCACGGTTTCCAGGGCGTCGCCCTTGGTGTGGCCGATCAGGCCGACGGGGCCGCGCTTGATCCAACCGGTGGCGTAGATGCCCGGCACGTGGGCGCCGGCAGCGTCCAGGACGCGGCCGCCGTCGTTCGGGACAACACCCTTGCTGTGGTCGAACTCGACCTCGGGCAGCGAGGAACCGAAGTAGCCGATCGCGCGGTAGACGGCCTGGACCGGGTAGTCGATGAATTCACCGGTGCCGCGGGCGTTGCCCGTGCCGTCCAGCTCGGTGCGCTCAAACCGCATGCCGGCCACCTTGCCCGGGGTCTCGGCGTCGTCATAGATCTCCACCGGGCTGTGCAGGAAGTGCAGGTGCAGGCGGCGGGAAGCCTTGAGCTCGGAGAGGTCCTCGGGCTGCTCGGCGATCCAGTTGGTGAGCGTGCCCACCATGGTCTTGGTCTGGTTGTTGGTCTGGATCTGGCGGTCCGATTCGGCGTCGAACTCGAAGTCCTCGGCGTAGAGGATGATGTCCACGTCCTTGGAATGGGACAGCTCGCGCAGCTCCAGCGGGGTGAACTTCACCTGGGCGGGGCCGCGGCGGCCGAACACGTGCACGTCCGTGACGGGGGAATCCTTCAAGGCGCGGTAGACGTTGTCCGGGATTTCGGAAACCAGGAGGTCGTCGGCGTGCTTGGAGAGCATCCGGGCGACGTCCAGGGCGACGTTGCCGTTGCCGATCACCGCGATTTCCTTGGCATCCAGCGGCCAGTCGCGGGGAACGTCCGGGTGGCCGTCGTACCAGGAGACGAAGTCGGCGCCGCCGTAGGAGCCCTCGAGTTCGATGCCGGGGATGTTCAGGTCCGCGTCCTTGATGGCGCCGGTTGCGAAGATGACGGCGTCGTAGTGCGTGCGGAGGTCCTCGAGCGAGAGGTCCGTG
>CALMVY010000013.1 GCA_937873245.1 uncultured Arthrobacter sp.
CACTCAAGCAGGCGGGCGACGCCCTTTTCAGGTACGAAAAGGAATCATTCGCCTCGTTGGTGGGTGGCAGCCCCGATGAGCACTCTTCGTGCCCGGGGTACATTTCTCTTCGGTACGGGTATCCGTCAGAGCCTGCCGCAAATTCACAGAGCCACGGCACCAGGATGCTCCCGACCAAGGCGACCGCCCCCGAGGGGGCGGTCCACCAGGGAGCGCGCCGGAGTCCCGGCTGCCGTTGTTGTAACCCTGTAGCGCCGAATAATCCCCTACGTCCTGCGACACATCATCCACGAGTGTAGGTCTGAAACCGGCTTGTATCTCTTAAGTACCCCCTGTTGAGGTGGGTGGTCGTCGTTTACGGTGGCCTTGGGAGGGGCCGGGGTGGTTCCGGTTTTCGGCTGGGCGTCATGGCCCGTGAAAGAGATCGTCGCCCCCGGCCTGTCTTCCAAGCAGACCCGGTTGAGGGAATTGGTGGCCGGAGGAGAACGGTGCGCAGCACCGGTTTCGTCTCCGGGCTTGGCACCGGATGACTCACAAGCGCGGGAGCTGTATCCGACGCTTCCTCAGCAGTTGCGGGCGTGTGAGGGAGATCGCCGCCGGCGCTCAGATTAACGCATGACGGTTCTCCCAAAGGTGGGATGCCCGGCCTGGTGACTCGGCTGGTGGACCGGCAACGACGGGTTGTCCCATCGCACGTATTCGATGCGGAAAGGGAGAACCATCATGCAGGATCAGGATAAGCCCGCAGGACTCGTGCGGGCAGTGGCAGGTATCGACGCGGCCATCACGGCCCGGCACCATATCGCCGTCCGGGAGTTTTTCGACGACGGAACGGAGCATCTGAGCCGTTTCACAGTCGACCCGACGCTCGCCGGGCTGGAGAGGCTCTCCCAGCGGCTGGCCGCAGTTCAGGCGCCCCTGACAGCGGTCGTTGAACCGACATCGATGACATGGCTGGCGCTGGCACTGGCGGTCGAACGGGCCGGCGGGCAGATGGAAATGATCGGCGCCCGGCACTCTGCACGGCTGCGCGGGGCCATCATGGGCAAGAACAAGTCAGACGTCATCGACTCAGAAATACTCACCCACGCCGGGGAGATCTTCGACCCGCCAGCGCTGGTCCTGGCATCCCCGGGACAGTTGGCGCTGCGACGGGCCGTGGTCCGCCGGGCCGGTGCCGTCATTGACGGCAACCGCTACTGGCGGCGGCTGCTGTCACTGGCACGGTGGGCCTTTCCCGATGTGTGGACCGCGTTCGCAGGATCGGAGTCAACAGCCCTTGCCGTGTTGGGCCGCTGGCCGGACCTGCGTTCCCTGGCATCGGCCCGGGCTGCGACCCTGACCGGTGTGGTCGCCCAGCACACCCGCGATGTTGCCGACACGCCTGCACGTGCCGCCGCGATCAAGGCCTCGGCCCGGGGATGGGCCGATTTCTGGGAGGGGCACCTGGACCTGGACGCGCTGGCCGTCGACGTGACCGAACACCTGACTGACCTGCAGGAGTCCCGGGCCAGGGTGGAACGCTTCACCTCTCATGCGCGCCAGTGGTGGGAGCAGCTCTACGGCGATGACCCGCTGATCCTCTCGCTGCCGGGTGTCGGTCCGGCAACAGGCCCGTGTATCCGCGCCTACTTCGGTGACGGATCCGGGTTCGACAGCGCCAAGAAGGCCGCCAACTACGTCGGCATCACGCCCTCGAACTGGTCCTCCGGGATGATGAACCAGCCCCGCAGGGCCATCAGTAAGGAAGGACCGGCACCGTTGCGCCTGGCCTTCTACCAAGCCGGCAGCGTCGCCCGGACCATGGATCCCCAGCTTGCCGCGTTCTACCACCGGCTCATGACCGAACACGGCCACTGCCACACCCAGGCCACCATCGCCGTCGCCAGGAAACTGGCCGAAAGGACCTGGAAAACCCTCATCACCGGGCAGATGTATGAGCTGCGTGACCTCGAGGGGAATCCCGTCACCAAACGGGCCGCGAAAGAGCTCATCGCCGCCCGCTACACCGTCACTGCCAAACAGCGCACCCAGTCCCGGTCCCACACCGTCGAAGCGAAACGGGCACGCCTGACACGGTAGCCAGCACACCACCGATACCGTTCGGCACGCGGCCTGAGGCCACAGGCGCTCTCCCGGCCACCACCAGCCCGGGGGGCGTCACCAGCCCTTGGCGTTCATCCTTCCCGAATGGATAGCACCCACCGCCACCGGCAGAACGCCAGGTGACGGTGCACTCAACCCTGCCTGTCGTCCAGAGCCAGAAAGGCTTGACAATCGTTAGGGAATCTCTTCACGGTTCGTGGGGAATTGATTCCGTGTCGTAGA
>CALMVY010000014.1 GCA_937873245.1 uncultured Arthrobacter sp.
GAGGTCAGGACTCCCCCCGGAGGCTACAGCCCTGTGGCACACCAGCTGCGGCCCACCGTCACAGGGTCAGGGATGAGCCCCTGGACTTGGCCTGCCGGGTGGCTGAGGCCAACTACCGGGCAGAGCTCCGAAACTCGCCGGCAAAAATACTTGACACTCGTATCTAGGTGCCTATAGATTCATCTTGTAAGCATTCCGAACACAGAGCAACACACATACCAACCAAGGAGCACACCATGAGCAAGCTTTCCCTCGTTACCAGCCCCGCTGAACTCGTCACCCCGTCCATCTCCGTTGACACCGAGCTGGAGTTGCTGGCCGAAGCCGCACTCGCGGCCCAGAAGCGCCAGAAGGATGCCGAGCTGGAAGCCAAGTCCGCCACCGCCGCATTCCGCGAGGCTCTGGACGCTGCCGGCAAGCTGAACGCCGACAACAAGGCCGTGGGCATCGTCCGCACCGTGATCTACCCGACCAAGCGGTTCGATGAGGAGACCGCCCGGGGCATCCTGACCAAGAAGCTGGCCAAGGAATGCGAGAAGACGGTCCTGGACACAGCCCTCGTCAAGAAGAACGTCAGCCCCGCTGACTACGAGCGGATGCAGGTCACCACCGGCATGACCCTAAAGCTCTCCCTCGACACCGAGCAGGCCTAAGACCATGACGACGCCCACAGACCACGACGTTTTCTGGTTGGCTCGCTACGCCTACAATACGCTGGCACCGCTCATCGCTGAGGCCAAGTCCATCGAGCCGAGCATCCGGTTCTCCCTCGAAATGCGCTTCCCAAACACGGAAACACATCACGGAGATGGCTCTATTGCCGCCTACGCACACTGGGACCGCGATGACATGTTCCTGTACACACCCGCCCAGCGCACCAAGGCCGACATCGACAAGCTGGCCGATGTCCTCCGAGGCAAGGTGGACAAGCTGATCCTGCAAGATGCCGTAGCCGAACTCGAAACCGTCTAACCAACCACACCCCAGGAGGGGCAATGAGTCTCACCAAACAGTCCGCATGGACCATCTTCAAAGGCCAGAAGCTCGGCCAGCCGGAAGCCACGACAGACCTCAACGCGCTGACCAAGGACGAGTTCGAGGCGTACCAGTGCTTGGAGGAAGACTTCGAGATGGCAGTGGCCAAGATCGGCGTCGAGGCCCAGAATGAGGCAGCCAAAATCTGGGAGGATCACCCCAGCACGCTGGCTGCTCTGTCCGCAATCAAGACCAACCTCTGGACCGCTGAGGAGTACACCAAGCTGGTCTCCCTGTTCAAGGGCGCCAAGTACGAGCAGCTGCACCTCTCGGCCCAGTTCCGCATCACCAACAACGAGCTCCTGCTCGACCTCGCCAAGGACTCGCTGTGAGCAAGTTCAAGGTATGGCACATTCCGCAGGTGCCCATGAAGGCCTTCGAGTTCGAGACCGAGAGCCTGTCCGTGGCCAAGACCGTCATGGATCAGCTCGCGCTCTATGACCTGTTCCAGTTCGAGAACAAAGTCAAGGGCGACTACTCCAACGCTCAGGGCGTCTCCGAATGGTCCGAGGAGGAGCAGGAGTGGTGGGATATTGACGACTTTGACCTCGATGACCGGATTGCCGAGGACTCGCTGTGAGGGACGTGTCCAAGTCTTTCATGGAGCCTGTAATTGGTAAGCAGGCAGCCTGTCAGGATGCCGAGCCCGAGCTGTTCTTCCCGAACTACTCCGAGGGTGGCGAGTTCGCGGAGGCGATGGCCAAGAAGATTTGCCGCTCGTGCCCCATCATCAACTCGTGCCTGGAGTTCGCGCTCCACACCGAGGACAAGTGGGCCATCCTCGGCGGCATGCGCCCTGATGAACGTGAGGCCATCCGACGCAACCAGACCTGGAGGGAGGCAGCATGAGTGGACACATCAAAGCACTGGACCTCTTCGCCGGCACCGGCTGGGGCGTTGCTTGTCAGCGTCTCGGCATCAAAGAGGCCGGCGTTGAAATCATGCCCGAAGCTGTCGAGACGCGCGCCGCGAATGGCATGGAAACCATCTATCACGACGTCTGGGATGGGCTGCAGCTCACTGCAGAACGGCACCGCGAGTTATACGGCTCCTACGGCCTGCTGATCGCGTCGCCCCCATGCCAGACGTTCTCGATGGCCGGGAAGGGCGCAGGCCGAGCGGCCCTCGATGAAGTCCTTGAAGCGATCGAGCTGCACGCCTACAAGGACGCGGACGCGCTCAAAGCGTTCGGGGAGAAGCACGACCCCCGCACGGCGCTGGTACTCACCCCACTGGCCTACGTGTGGCGGGACCGGCCCCGGCTTGTGGCTATGGAGCAGGTCCCCACTGTCCTGCCCGTGTGGGAGGCGTGCGCGGAAGTCATGCGCGAGTGGGGATACGACGTGAAGGTGGAAGTCCTCAACGCCGAGCAGTACGGCGTACCTCAGACCCGCAAGCGCGCGATCCTGGTTGCGCGTCGCGGCGGCCCGGTCCACATGCCCAAGCCCACCCACTCCAAGTACTACAGCACCAACCCGACCAAGCTGGACCCGGGCGTCCTGAAATGGGTGAGCATGGCCGAGGCGCTGGGCTGGGGGGCCAAGGACCAGCCCTCACACACCATCACGGGAGGCGTGCATGGACCGACAGACCGCTGGGCGTCCGGTGGCAACAGTGTCCGCAAGGCGCTGGACGCCAAGATCGGCGGCCCGGAGTGGATCGACAAGCCTGACCAGACCACCGACGCCCGCACCACCTATGGGCAGCGGTTCGACGTCGAAGACGTGGCGGCCATTCAGACCTACCCGACCGGCCGCGGCCTGACAAACCGGCCCGCTCCGACCATCACGGGCGGGGGGACGGAAACCGGCGGCGCGGAACCGATCGCCAAGTACCATCAGCGGTACACCAGCGCACCGGGGTGGGTGGGTGCAACTGACAGGCTCACCCCTGACGAGGCCGCGACGCTGCAGTCCTACCCGACCGGAGCCGCTAAGAACATGGGACGGGGAATGGTCGAGCGCTACGGCGACCGCCCAGGCCGCTCGATTAACGACCCGGCGTTCACGGTCAGGGCAAGCGCCGGCGGAACTGAACCAGGCGGATTCGTCTGGAAAAACGAAGACGAAACAACCCGCAAGGCCACGGCATCCGAGGTTGGCATCCTCCAAACCTATGAGCGCCCGTTCGTGTGGTGCGGGACGAAGACGAAGCAGTTCCTACAGATCGGCAACGCGGTCCCGCCGCTCCTGGCGGAACATATTCTCGCCGCCCTCGTAGACAGCCAGACCTGGAGGGAGGCAGCATGAGCGACACGTTGCTTGAAGCACCCCCACTGCAGGAGGTGAAGAACGCTTTCCTGAAGGCCATCACCAAGCCGGATGCTCGGTCACTGCAAGCCAAGTTGGGGCCGTCCGAAGTTGGTGGCTGTGCATACTGCACTGGGTACACGATGGCAGCCAAACTGTGTGCCATGCCGGATCGAGACCCTGATCCCTTTGGCTACGCCGCTTGGCTGGGCACCGGGCTGCACTACTACCTGGAGCACAAGCTCGATCTGGTGCATGGTGCCGGCTACGACATCGAGACCTTCCGCGAGACCAAGCTGAAGGACATCTTCGAGGTCGAGGGCTACGGGGCCGTCTCGGGCTCCTGTGACCTGATGGTGCCGGACTGGTGCCGGACGTTCGACTACAAGTTCCCCGGCTCCTGGAGCTACGACAAGGTGGCAGCTGCCATCGCCAAGGGACGCAACGCCGAGAGGCAGGGCAAGGAAGTCACCTCGGCACACAAGCCCAGCATGCAGTACCGGGTCCAGCAGCAGATTTACGCGCAGGGCTGGATTCAGGCCGGCTACCAGATTGATAGCTGTGTAATTATTTTTCTCCCAAGGCATACCAATGCAGTAAGCGACGTGATATTTTGGGAGGAGCCGGTCAACCCCGAGCTTTACCAAGCGGCTATCGCCAACGTCGGGATCATCTGGAGCTATGTGACTGACGGGGAGCTGGATGATCTGCCCAGTGACCCTGACTGCTTCACCTGCGGGGCTCGCGGCCCAGGCCGAGGGAACCTCACCACCTACCGAGCAGCAACCACCTAAAACAAGGAGCACCACATGAGCACCGTAACCGAAGAACTCACCGACGAGCAGGCAGCCGCCGCTCTGGAAGCCCTCGTGGCTGAGGCCGAGACCAAGACCGTCAAGAAGGCACCGGCCAAGAAGGCAGCAGCCCCCAAGAAAGCACTGTTCGACCTGTCCAGCATCGCCGGAGTCACCATCGGCGCACCCCGCGCCATGTCCTCCAAGTTCAGCATGGTCATCTACGGCGGCAAGGGTGTGGGCAAGACCTCCCTCCTCGGAGACTGCGCCAACGTCCCGGCATGGGCACCCATCCTGATCCTCGCCACCGAGGACGGGGCCAGTGTCCTCCACCGGGATTACGGCAACAACCCGCTGGTGCAGGTGGTCAACCTGGAGGACTGGAAGACGGCAGCACCCCTCATCCAGGCTGTGGCCGACAACGAGACCGAGTTCAAGACCGTCGCCATCGACACCCTGCCCGAACTGCAGGAGCTCAATAAGGCGCACATCACCGATGGCGGCTCCAACGAGATGCGGATTCAGGACTGGGGGACGCTGGCGGACAACACCATCAACGTCGTCAAGATGCTGCACCGCTCGCCCTACGTCAACGTCATCTTCACGGCCCACGTCGAGAAGGTTCAGGATGACGCCGGCAAGGTTCTCTACTCGCCGTACCTGCTCGGCA
>CALMVY010000015.1 GCA_937873245.1 uncultured Arthrobacter sp.
AAGGCCGGTGAGTGGCCGCCGGTTCCCGGCAGATACCGGATGGTCAGCGCCGTCAACAGCCCGCACAGCGCCAGCCACGG
Organism: uncultured Arthrobacter sp.; assembly: GCA_937873245.1. Taxonomy (GTDB): domain Bacteria; phylum Actinomycetota; class Actinomycetes; order Actinomycetales; family Micrococcaceae; genus Arthrobacter. The sequence continues at coordinate 81 of CALMVY010000015.1, forward strand.
AACCGGCCACCACGCAGGAGCAGGACCCCCGAGGACCTGATTCGGCAGCCCGTCGAACACGAACCGCTGGACCGCCGCGACCACAGCGAGGAAACCGTACGCAATGATCGAGATGGGAACGCCCAGGACCGATGCCAGCACGAGCGCAGAGATGTACGGCCTGGACCGAATCACGGCGACCGGATCGATAGCGGGCCCCGACGCTGCAGGCTCGTTCATTGCCGGCAACCCGGCGCGCCCGTGACGATCCCGGCAACCGGAGGCGCCGGGAGAACGGGTTCGGTGCGCCCGTGGTAGCGGTTGGGCATCCCTTCTCCTTCCGCTGGCCGCCCACCGGACGGCCGGAGCTTCTAGTGAGGTGTCACAAGCGACAGAGGCTGGTCAATCACATGTTCGCCAAGCTAGCGGTTCCTGTGCGGGCAGTCATCACCCAATGCGGGTGAAAGAGAACCGAGTCAGCCGGCGTCAAACGACCGGCGGGATAGAGTGGGAGCCCAACTCCGAGGAGGGGGTGCAGTGGAGAACCAACCGCAGTCGTCCGGGGCCCTGGATCCCGGGCCCTTCTATCACGGGACGAAGGCCGACCTGAAGCCTGGCGAATTGCTGAAACCGGGCTATAGCTCGAATTACGGGGAGCGAAAGAGGGCGAACCACATCTACCTGACCGCAACCCTCGATGCGGCCACGTGGGGCGCGGAACTCGGGGTGGGCGAGGGACCCGGCCGAATCTACCGGGTGGACCCCACGGGCCCCTTCGAGGATGACCCCAACCTGACGGACAAGAAGTTCCCGGGCAACCCGACGAGGTCCTACCGTACCCGGGCGCCGCTGCGGGTAATCGACGAGGTCCTGGATTGGCAGCCGCACTCCCCCGAAGTGCTTCAGAGCATGCGGAACCACCTGGAAGAACTCATGCGGCTCGGCATCGAGGCAATCGACTGAAGCCGCCCGCGACGCAGAAACCCCCGGCACCGCGTCAGTAGACCGGCTTCCCGGGCTCAACGTCGCGCACCCAGGCCAGGATTCCGCCCTCGAGGTGGCTGACGCGCTCATAGCCAGCCGTCCGGGCGGCGGCGAGGACGGCCGCGGACCGGGTGCCGCCTTTGCAGTGGAACACGATGTCCGTGTCCTGCGGCAGCTCGTGCCACGCTTCGCCGGCCAGGATCCGGCCCTGCGGGATCAGCACCGCCCCGTCGATCCGGACGATCTCGAATTCCCCGGTCTCGCGCACATCGACGAGGTGGAAATCCTTCAGCCCGGCCGTACGGGCGGCCAGCATCGTGGCGAGTTGCGTCGCCGTCACGGTATGTTCGGTGCCCGCCTCCGCCGCGGGCGCGATGCCGCAGAACGCCTCATAGTCGGTCAGTTCCGTGATGCGTTCCGCCTCGGGATCGCGGGAGACCTTGATTTCACGCCAGGTCCCGCCGAGGGCGTCGAAGAGCGCCACCCGGCCCAGCAGGGAGCGCCCGACGCCGGTGATCAGCTTGACGGCCTCCGTCACCATGAGCGAACCCACGGCAGCGCACAGCATCCCGAACACTCCGCCTTCCCCGCAGGACGGTACGGAGCCTGCGGGCGGCGCCTCCGGGTACAGGTCGCGGTAGGTGGGGCCATGCTGTTCCCAGAAGACGCTGACCTGCCCGTCGAAGCGGAAGATCGAGCCCCAGACATAGGGCTTGCCGAGGAGCGCTGCGGCGTCGTTCACGAGATATCGGGTGGCGAAATTGTCGGCGCCGTCGAGGATGAGGTCGTAGCCGGCAAACAGCTCCAGGGCGTTCGAGGCGTCAAGGTGGACATTGTGGAGGCGGACCTCCACCAGCGGGTTCAGCGCGGCAATGGCGTCCCTGGCGGATTCGGTCTTGGGCCGGCCCACATCCGCGACGCCGTGGATCACCTGGCGCTGAAGGTTGCTCAGGTCCACGGTGTCGTCGTCGACGATGCCGAGGGTTCCCACCCCGGCGGCGGCCAGGTAGAGCAGCGCGGGAGAGCCGAGGCCGCCGGCGCCGATCACGAGGACCTTGGCGTTTTTCAGGCGCCGCTGCCCGAGCGCCCCGATTTCCGGGATGATGAGGTGCCGGGAATAGCGTTCGACTTCTTCCGTGCTTAAGCCGTCCGCCGGCTCCACGAGCGGTCCGGGCGCCGCTTCCGGGGTTGCGGGGGCTGCGTTTGGGGTGAACTTGGAAGCCATACTTCAATCTATGCCCGAAGATGCCGCCAGGTCATATTACTGCCACGTAAAGTGGACGTAACAGCAAGGGAAAGAAGGCCGACAGTGGTTCATCAGGCACCGGTTGAGCGGGGTCAGGCAGGTAAGTCGCCGGAGGCACCGGCACGAGGCGGACAGCGGTCGGCGCGGCTGCCCCGAGATGAACGCCGGGCGCAGCTGCTCTCGGCGGCCCAGGAAGTCTTTGTCGCCAACGGCTACCACGGCGCCGCGATGGACGAAATCGCCGAGACCGCCCACGTCAGCAAGCCCGTGCTGTACCAGCACTTTCCGTCCAAACGCGAGCTGTACATCGCCCTGCTGGACAGCCAGCTGAGCAAGTTGACCGAGCTGCTGCTGGGGGCCCTCAACTCCACCACGGACAACGATGAGCGCGTCCAGGCGGTCATGCGGGCCTACTTCCGCTTTATCGCCAGTGACGACCAGGCCCACCGCCTGGTCTTCGAATCGGACCTCGTCAACGACCCCGAGGTCAGCGCCCGGCTGGAAACGTTCAACAAGACGTTCGCCGACGCCGTCGCCCGGGTCATCGCCGAGGACACCAAGCTGCCGGAGCTGGAGGCACAGCTTCTGGGCCGCGGACTCGCCGGACTGGCGCATGTCAGCGCCCGGTACTGGCTGGAAACCGACGGCAATCTTGACCTCGATGTGGCCAGCGATCTGATCTACCGTTTAGCTTGGCGCGGAATCTCACGCTTCCCCAAGGAAACCTAGACTACAAATAGAGATGACGCTTTGATTTTTGTTGGACTTTGATTGGCTGGGAGGCCTTGCTGTGGAAGTAAAGATCGGCATTCAGAACATCGGCCGCGAAATTGTCCTGGAATCGGCCCAGGATGCCGACGCCGTGGCCAAGGTGGTCGGCGAGGCCATCGCCAAGGGCACCGAGCTGCGGCTGACGGACGAAAAGGGCCGCCAGATCATCATTCCCGCGAACGTCCTGGGTTATGTTGAAATCGGCGCCGAGGAAGTACGCCGCGTCGGCTTCGGCGCGCTCTAGCCGCTACCGGCCGCTACCGGCCGCTGCCAGCCCAGTTCCCAGATCCGCAAGGAGTCCAAACATGCTTTCCCTGATTGTGGTTGCCCTGGTGACCGTGGCCGCGGGCTTTGTGGTCTGGGCCAATGACAAGCGGCACGCGAAGTACGGCATCGCGGTCCCGGCAGGGGTATCGCTCACCGCCGGAATGCTGAGCTGGATCATCTTCATCGCCGCCGGGCTGGGCTACCAGCCCGGGCTGACCTGGATTCCGTGGGTGCTGCCCATGGTGCTGGGTGCCGCCGCCGCCGTGGCGGTCGTGCTCTACCTGGGCAAGACCCGCACCAGCCGCGACACTGCCCGGCTCACCGCCATCCTGCGCTACTAGCCGTTCGCCGGGCAGAAGCCCTGCATCCGTGACCACCGCCCGCCCGGGTGCGTGGTCACGGTTCGTTTAAGCCCGGGGCGCCGCCCTTTCCTCCAGCCCGGGACCGGACCTCCGGCGGCAGGGGCCTACTGCGACGGGGGTTCCGCGACAGCGCCGATCCGGGCGGCTGCCTCACCGGCGGCCGTTGCGGCCGCGACGTCCCGCCGCGTGACTTTGTCCCCGGCGTCGTGGGAGCTGTAGCGCAGGAACACCCTCCTGTAGCGCCAGTCCAGGTCCGGGTGGTGGTTCTGTTCTTCGGCCAGGCGTCCGACGGCGGCGATCAGCTCCAGCGCCGCGGCCGCCGTCGGCGCTTTGTAGACCGTGACGAGACCGCCGAGCCGGGACCTCCAGTCCGGCAGCCCGGCCAGGGCCGCGTCCACCTGCCTCTCGTTGAGGACGTCTGTGGCTGCCATGGCAGGCTCCCTTTGCTCATTAGGACAGGTGCTGCGTCGGAGGGCCTACAGGAATTCGGCCCGGCCCTCCATGGCCGAGGACGCCAGCGCGTGTTCCCGGCGCGGGATCCGGCCGGCTCTTTTTGCCAGCCTACCGGCGATCACCGCGTGCTTGAAGGCCTCCCCCATGAATACCGGATTCTGCGCCCGGGTCACGGCCGTGGCCAGCAGTACGGCGTCGCAGCCAAGCTCCATCGCGAGGGCGGCGTCGGAGGCGGTGCCGATTCCTGCGTCGAGGACCACAGGCACGGAGGCCCGCGAGACAATCAGTTCGATGTTGTGCGGATTCAGGATGCCCAGGCCGGTGCCGATCGGTGCGCCCAGCGGCATCACCGCTGCGGCGCCGAGGTTTTCCAGCCGCAGGGCAAGTACGGGGTCGTCGTTGGTGTAGGCAAAGACCTTGAACCCGCGGCCCACGAGCTGCTCGGTGGCCTCCACGAGTTCAACGGCGTCCGGCAGCAGGGTGTGCTCGTCCGCGATGACCTCCAGCTTCACCCAGTCCGTTTCGAGGGCCTCGCGGGCCAGCTCGGCGGTCAGCACAGCGTCCCGGGCCGTGAAACAGCCCGCCGTGTTGGGCAGCACCCGAATGTTGTGGTCCAGCAGCAGCTGAAACAGGGACCCGGCCTCCCCGGGCGAGTATCGGCGCATGGCGACGGTGGTCAGCTCGGTGCCGGACGCCAGCAGCGCGGCCCCCAGACCGTCCAGGCTCGGCGCCCCGCCGGTGCCCATGATCAGCCGTGACCCCAGCTCCACGCCGTCCACCGTAAAGGGATCCGCGGCAGCCGCTGACAGTCCGGGTGCCGGGGCCAGTGTGGTGTCCTCCATCATGCTCATCCTCCCTGTACCGCCGTGACCAGCTCGACGTCGTCCCCGTCGGCGAGCGCAGTGCCATGCCACTGGCTGCGGGGAACCACCTCCGCGTTGCGGGCGACGGCGACCCCGAGTTTCCCGCCGTCCGCAGACTGGCCGTTCGGGGCCAGGGGACGTCCGGTGACCGCGGTGACGAGGGTGCCCACCGAGGCGCCATCGGGAAGCGTGTGCCCGGTTCCGTTCAATGTGATGTTCATAGCGTTTCCTAGCTGTACTCAGGGGTGTGTTGGGTGCTTGTGGGTGCTGCGTCCCTGGGGCCGCCGGCGGCGAACCTGTCCGGACGGAAACGGGTCCAGCGGGGGTCCTCCGCCCCGTCCAGCAGCTGCCGGCAGATCTCCGCGGCCGCGGGCGTGAGCAGGATTCCGTGCCGGAAGAAACCGGTGGCGATGATCAGCCCCGCGATATCCCCCGGGCCTCCCGGCTGCGCCACCCGGCCCAGCAGGGGCGCGTTGTCCGGTGTCCCGGGCCGGGCCCTGGCGGTGGCCTCAAGCAGTTCAAGTTCGGCGACGGCGGGGAGCAGCTGCATGGCGTCCCGCAGGAGCTGGTGCACCCCGCCGGCGGACACGGCGGCACCGCCCGGAGCTCCCCCGGCCGGAGCACCCGCCTGGCTGTTTTCACCGAGGGCGTCCTCCCGCTGCGTGGCGCCGATGACTACCGTGCCGTCCTGCCGGGGCACGATGTAGACCGGCACCCCGCGGACCAGGCCCCGCACGGTGGAGGTCAGCAGGGGGCGAAGTTTCTCGAGCGGCCCCAGGAGGGCCGGGGCATTCTCCTGGGAGGCGTGCCGGGGGTGCCGCCGGCGCATATTCTGACGAGCCACGGCGCAGACGAGATGCTCGACTATCTGTGCCGCATTTTTCTGCGGCGCGGCGATGCGATTGTCAACTGCCCGCCGACCTTCGGTATGTACAGCTTTGATGCGGGACTGGTGGGCGCACAGGTGATCGAGGTCTGGCGGCGACCGGACTATAGCATTGATGTAGAGGCGATTGAGTCGCTGTTTGCTGAGGGCAGCAATGGCGCGGGGCGGATTAAGCTGCTCTTTTTGACTTCGCCCAACAATCCCACCGGCAATTTGCTGACCGATGAGGATTTGGCGCGGCTGCTGAAATTGCCGACGCTGGTGGTATTGGATGAGGCGTACATCGAATTTGCGACGGAGCCGTCGCGGGCGAGTTGGGTGTTGCGCCATGACAACTTGGTAGTGCTGCGCACCTTTAGCAAGGCGGCGGGCATCGCTGGGCTGCGGTTGGGCTATGGCATATGTCCGGCATGGCTGATGCCCGAATTGTGGAAGTTCAAGCAGCCCTACAATGTGAATGTGGCGGCGGCAGTGGCGGGGCTGGCAAGTCTGCGCCATGTCGAGCAGATTTACGAAGAAATCATTGCTCAGAGTCTCGGGGCGGTCGGTAAAAACGCCGTGCTTCGACTGGCCGAAGTTGGCGTTCAGAGCGCGCATGCCGCCGACGAGAACCGTCATCTCGGGCGCCGTGAGCGTCAGGAGTTG
>CALMVY010000016.1 GCA_937873245.1 uncultured Arthrobacter sp.
TCGAGGAAGTAGTAGTCGCCGGTGCGATCGAGCAGGCCCTCGATCGTCCCGGCCGAGCGGTAGCCGACCGCCCGCGCCGCGTCGACGGCGATCCCGCCGATGCGCGCGCGTAGCTCGGGATCGACGGCGGGCGAGGGGCTCTCCTCGATGAGCTTCTGGTGGCGGCGCTGGATGGAGCAGTCGCGTTCGAAGAGGTGCATAACGTTGCCCTCCGCGTCGGCCAGGATCTGGACCTCGATGTGGCGGGGGCGCAGGACGGCCTGCTCCAGGAACATGGTGGGGTCGCCGAAAGCCGCGTCGGCTTCACGCATGGCGGCCTGCAGGGCCTCGGGCAGCGCCTCGCGGGTGTCGACGCGGCGCATGCCGCGCCCGCCGCCGCCGGCGACGGCCTTGGCGAAAATGGGGAAGCCGATCTCGTCCGCGGCGGCAATGAGCTCGTCGAGGTCCTTCGAGGGCTGGCTGGACTTCAGGACCGGGACGCCCGCCTTGCGGGCTGCTTCGAGGGCCGCGACCTTGTTGCCGGCGAGTTCGAGGACCTCGGCGGGCGGGCCCACGAAGGTGATGCCGGCCGCTGCGGCGGAGCGGGCCAGGCGCGGGTTTTCGGAGAGGAAGCCGTAGCCGGGGTAGATGGCATCGGCTCCGGCCTCCTTGGCGACGCGGACCACTTCGTCGACGTCGAGGTAGGCGCGGACCGGGTGGCCCTCGTCGCCAATCAGGTAGGCCTCGTCCGCCTTCTGGCGGTGGATGGAGTTGCGGTCCTCATGCGGGAAGACGGCTACGGTCTTGGCGCCAAGTTCGTAGCCGGCGCGGAAGGCACGGATCGCGATTTCGCCGCGGTTGGCCACCAGAATCTTCGAAAACATACTTCTCCTGCATCATCGCGGGTGTATCGGTAATTGGTCACAGTGTCCAAGACCGTAACGGGCAAACACAAACTATTGTGGCGACCGTCACAGGGACGCGCGTCACGTATGCCGGATTCGGCAAGTACAACAGGTACGTACACCGGGCGGCTGGCCCCGGCCCTGGTGAAAGCTTATCCATGATCTGCCGCCCCGGCACCCGATGAAGCGGGTTTCGGCAGGGCGGCAACATATGATGAAGACGTGGGTGGCGCATGCACGCCCCGGCTCCGGAGAACGCAGGAGCCGGCAGGACCCCGTCCCGGCAACCGGCGTTAGGTATTGGTTTTTCAAGTGCAAGTAGTCAGCATCAGCAGCCTCAAAGGCGGTGTCGGCAAGACATCGGTGACCACTGGTTTGGCGTCCGCGGCCCTGGCCGCCGGCATCCCCACCCTCGTCGTCGATCTTGATCCCCACGCGGATGCGAGTACGGCCCTCGGAGTCAGGCCTGGAGACCAGCTGGACATCGGCCGGATGCTCAAGGCTCCCCGGCGGGCCCGGCTGGCCGACAATGTGGTTCCCAGCGGCTGGGTGGAGCGGGCGTCCGCGAACGGCGGAGCCCCCGCCGGCGCTGCGGCCCCCATTCTTGATGTGGCTGTCGGTTCCGCGTACACCGGCATCTACGACCGCCCGGACCTGGGCCGCCGCGACCTGCGCCGGCTCTCCGCGGTGCTGGCCGGCGCGCAGAACTATGAGCTGGTTCTCGTGGATTGCCCGCCCTCCCTGAACGGCCTCACCAGGATGGCCTGGTCCGCCAGCGACAAGGTCACCCTCGTCGCCGAACCCGGGCTTTTCTCGGTGGCGGGCACGGAACGCACGATGCGTGCCATCCAGCTGTTCCGCCAGGAGTTCGCCCCGAACCTCTCCCCGGCAGGCATTGTCGCCAACCGGGTGCGCACCGGCTCCGCGGAGCACACCTTCCGGCTCTCGGAGATGGAGGCCATGTTCGGCGGGCTGCTGCTGACCCCGCACATTCCGGAGCAGGCCAACTGGCAGCAGATCCAGGGCGCCGCCCATTCCATCCACCACTGGCCCGGGGATTCGGCAAAGAACGCCGCCGGCCTGTTCGACGCCCTGCTGGCGAACCTGCTGGCCACGGACAGCGGGCACGCCGGCGCCCCGGTCCGGGAGCGCGTCCGCCGCTAAGCGGAGCTGCCAGCCCGGGAGCCCCCACGACAGCAACGCGGGGTCACTTACCGCCCATCATTGATGCCGTGATGGACCGTAAGTGACCCCGCGTTGCTGTTGGAGGGGTGAAGATTTTGGTGCGCCTGCAGCCTAGCCGATCTTGCGGGCGGCCCGGCGCTTGCTGAGTTCATCGTCGGGGAACGACTGGTCGCTGGCGTGTTCGCTGGGAAGGGCTGCGAGGCTGCCTTCCACTTCCCGCCAGACCCGGCCGACGGCGATGCCGAAGACACCCTGCCCGCCCTGGACGAGGTCGATGACTTCGTCCGCCGAGGTGCATTCGTACACGCTGGCGCCGTCGCTCATCAGAGTGATCTGGGCGAGATCCTCGACCCCGCGCTCCCGCAGGTGCTCGACGGCGGTGCGGATCTGCTGCAGTGAGACGCCGGTGTCAAGGAGGCGCTTGACGACCTTGAGGACCAGGATGTCGCGAAAACCGTAGAGCCGCTGGGAACCTGAACCGGCGGCGCCGCGGACGGCAGGTTCCACCAGTCCGGTGCGTGCCCAGTAGTCCAGTTGGCGGTAGGTGATGCCGGCCGCTTTGCAGGCGGTAGGGCCGCGGTAGCCCGCATCCTCGTCCAGGACAGGGAGATCCTCGGTGAACAGCAGGCCCTGGGCACCGCTAGCGGGCACAGCTACACCAGCCGTCGCGGGCTGCTTGAGCTCGCCTGCTTCGCCTTTCGGACTCACGTGGATCCTCCTTGTCATGGCTCCCCTGCGGAAAATGCAGCAACAACCGGTTTTTCCCTGGCTAAACCAATCCACGGGTGGATAAAATTCATCCGTGTAATTCTGCCGGGGCTGCACCTTCCAGTGTGACCTGAGCGGCTGTTGCGTGCAATGGGAACTTGTACTTCTGACGTTAGGCCTGACGGGGCCCAAGGTCAAAGACGTTCGAGGTATTGCCGGGGCGTGTCGAAACTTTCATCCTCGACTTTAAGCTTTGCGGGGCGCCGGCCCGCTCAACCGGCGAAGTCTTCAGGCTCGACGTCGTCGAGGAACTCGCGGAAACGGCGCAGTTCCCCCTCTTCGTCGACGGCGGGACCCGGGTGGGTGTCTTCGCCCTCGTCGTGCTCGGTGATCCGGACGCCGGCCTCTTCCATCACGGCGTCGGCGCACCAGATCCGGCATTTGGCGCGAAGGGCAAGCGCCAGGGCATCGGAGGCGCGGGAGCTGACGGTGGTCCCGTTCTCGAACTGGAGCTGCCCGTAGAAGATGTTGTCCTCCACAGCCACAATGTTGACGCTGACGATCGTGTGGCCGAGTGACTCGACGACGTCGACCAGCAGATCGTGCGTCATGGGGCGCGGTGGCACAACCCCCTGCTGGGCCAGGGCAATGGCGCTGGCCTCAGGGGTGCCGATCCAGATCGGAACGTGGCGTTCCCCGTGGATCTCCTTGAGCAGGACCAGCGGCTGGTTGGACGGAAGTTCAATCCGCACGCCTACGATCTCCACCTCAATCATCAGATATCCATCCTCGAGATGCGGTCCTGGACCAAGGCGCGGTGCAGGGTCAGGCACAGCTCGCTGATTTCCCGGGCCGCTTCGGCGGCCCGGGCGTGGGAAGCGGCATCCTTGCGGGAAGTCAGGGTGGCCACCGCGCGTTCCACCAGTCCGAACTCGCGCTCGGCGGCAGCCTGGAAGGGCCGCAGGTGCCGCGGTTCCAGGCCGTGGCTCTCCAGCTGGACGCAGGCGCGTGCCACCTGGAGCGCGTTCTCATCGAATTTGCCGTTGACATGGCCAATCAGGCCGAAGCTCAGGAGCGATTCAACCAGGGGCACGCTCGCGCCGGACTCGGCCCGGAGCTGTTCCTCGCTGAGCCGGCGGACCCGGTTCTGCAGTTCGGACGCCAGTTCCTCGGAGACAATCCGCGGCGAGACGGTGACGCCCGGGGGCAGGTTGTCGGGGCGTTCTCCGCGGTCGATCGCATCAAGATAGTCCTTGATGACCTTCAACGGCAGGTACTGGTCCCGCTGGAGGGACAGCACAAAGCGCAGCCGCTCGACGTCGCTCTCGGCGTACTGCCGGTAGCCGGCGGGGGTCCGCTGGGGATTGATCAGCCCCTTTTCTTCAAGGAACCGGATTTTTGACGCAGTCATGCTGGGGAAATCGTCGCTCAGCTGAGCCAGGACTTCCCCGATGTTCAGAACCTGGGGTCCGCGCCGTTCCGCGTGTGCCATGGCCACAGGCAGCTACCCCGGAATCAGACGTTGCCTGCTGCGCGGGCAGGGCTCAGGTAGAAGGTAAGGCGGAACTTCCCGATCTGCACTTCGTTGCCGGACTTCAGTTCCACGCTGTCGACGCGGTCGTGGTTGACGTATGTGCCGTTCAGGCTGCCGGTGTCCACCACTTCGAAGCTGCGCGCCGTGCGGCGGAACTCGACGTGACGGCGGGAAACCGTGACGTCGTCGAGGAAGATGTCGGCATCCGGGTGCCGGCCCGCCGTCGTGATGTCCGAGTCCAGCAGGAAACGGGCGCCGGTGTTGGGTCCGCTGTGCGCAACCAGCAGGGCAGAGCCGTACGGCAGCGCCTCGACGGCGCTCCGCTCCTCAGCCGAGAGCTTCGGGGTGATGGTGGGTTCATCGCGGACCGGGGTGAGGTTGATCGACGTGGTCTCCGAAGCCTTCACTCCACCCGTGCCAAAACCGTCACCGGTGTTGTTGCGTTCGTGCCCAAACATTGATTCCTCCATTCGTTGCAGGTGTCCCCCCTGCAAACAACGCATGCCGTCCGGAAAAGCCTGGCTAATCCGGGATACAGCCCTCCGGCGGGGCATGGTTCGGCTGGTTTCCCAGTGGTGTCCCAGCGCCCCGGCCCGAAAAGGCCTTTGCTTTAGCCTACCTGCTGTTCGTACTCCGATGCACTGAGGAGCGACTCGATCGCGTCGGCTTCCGCGAGCTTGATTTCCATCAGCCAGCCCTCGCCGTAGGGATCGGAATTGATCAGGGCGGAATCCGTGTCCAGGGCCTCGTTGCGGGAGACCACTTCACCGGAGACGGGGGCGTAGATGTCGCTGACGCTCTTGGTGGACTCGACCTCGCCAACCACGTCGTTTGCCTTGATCGTGGTGCCGGCTTCCGGCATCTGGGCATAGACGACGTCCCCCAGTGCGTCCTGGGCAAAATCGGTGATGCCCACGCGCACGACACCGTCGGCATTCGGGGCGGAGACCCACTCGTGTTCCGCGGTGTAGGACAGCTCTTCGGGAATGATGCTCATGACGGGCCTTTCATCGGGTCAATCACCAATGTCTTCGGCGGCACGGTGAACTGTCCGCCGCTGAAAGTATAGGCATATCCGGTCCTGCCCCGGGAGGATTCTGCCATGATGAAGCGATGACTGAACAAGCCGAAATCCGCTAGCAATGCCCGAGCTTCCGGAGGTTGCTGCCCTGACGGACTATCTGGACGAGCACCTGCTCGGCGCGGTGGTCACCAAGATCCAGATCGTCTCCTTCGCGGTGCTCAAAACGGCCGATCCGCCCTTCTCCGCGCTGGAGGGCCGGACGGTGACCGGCGTGCGCCGCTTCGGCAAGTTCATCAGCCTGGAAGCCGACGGGTTGTATTTTGTCTTCCACCTGGCGCGGGCCGGCTGGGTCCGTTTCACCGACGCGCCCACCGGGGCCCCGCTGAAAATGGGCAAGGGGTACCTCGCGGCGCGGCTGTCCTTTTCCGGCGGCTCCGGCCCGCTCGGCCTCGACCTGACCGAGGCCGGCACAAAGAAGAGCCTGGCGGTATACGTGGTCCGGGACCCCGCAGACGTCCCCGGGGTCGCGGCGCTGGGGCCTGATCCGTTCAGTCCCGGGTTCGACGCCGATACGCTGGCCGGGATTCTCGGTGCCAGTTCCCAGCAAATCAAGGGTGTCCTGAGGAGCCAGAGCGTGATCGCCGGGATCGGAAACGCCTACAGCGACGAGATCCTGCACGCGGCCCGGTTGTCGCCCTTTGCCATCGCCAAGTCCCTGGACCGGGATGCGGTGCAGCGGCTCTATAACGCCATCCACGACATCCTGGGGACTGCGCTGGAGGAAGCCCGCGGGAAACCGCCCGGCGAACTGAAGGACACGAAGCGCAGCCACATGCGGGTCCACGGCCGCGCCGGCGAAGCGTGCCCGGTCTGCGGTGACACGGTGCGCGAGGTCTCGTTCGCCGATACGGCCCTGCAGTACTGTCCGGGCTGCCAGACCCAGGGAAAGATCCTGGCCGACCGCCGGACATCGCGCTTCCTGAAGTAGCAGCTTCCTGAAATAGTGGGTTATAGGACAAAACGTGTGGATGGATTGTGCCTGGTTCCCTGTGGCCGCACGGAAAATCCGGGGTAGCCAGGCTTCCTGTCACTCGGGTGAACGCCCTGTGGGGCGCGGGATCGGGCGCTCCGGACACCCCTATTCGCCGTCCGGGGCGGCTTTGGCCACGGTTCCGGCCCCTGGGTCCGGTGTCGTCGGCGTG
>CALMVY010000017.1 GCA_937873245.1 uncultured Arthrobacter sp.
CGGGCGCCTGCATCACGGCGAGCCACAACCCGCCCCAGTACACGGGCGTCAAGATGGTGACCGCCGGCGCCCTGCCGCTCGGATCACCGGCAGGGATTCCCCGGCCCGGCGACGCGCCACCAGCCGGGGCCTCACTGGGACCTAGCTGGCCGGGTCGTAGTAGAAGGCGCGCACCTCCTGCGCACAACGGCAGGCGACCGCGATCTTCGCGGCCCACTCCAAGGCCGCTTCGTACGAGGGCAGCTCCAGCACCGAGTAGCCGCCCTCGAGCTGCGTGGTCTGCGGGTACGTGCCCTCGCGCACGGTCCCGTCGCCGTCGACCATGACGGGCGGGATGCTCTCATTGATGCCGCCGCCGAACACCCAGACGCCGGCGTCCTTCGCCTCCTGGACCACCGCGTGCGACGCATCCGAAACGGCCGGCAGCTCCTCTTCAGGGACGACCATGGCGGCACTCGGAAACGAGATCAGGTACTTGGTCATCGCGTCGACTCCTTCATCGCAGTACGGGGAATCGCCTTATCCTCGCCGATGCCATCGTGCCGCGCAAGGTCCCGGAGGACCCGGAAAACCGGGCCCCGCACAAGCCGTTCACAGCACAAGCCGAACACAATGTGGGGCGGCGGGCCGCCGGCCCGCCGCCCACAAGAATCCCCGGCGATCGTCAAGATCAGGATCAGCAATTACTGGACCCGCGACCCCGGCAGGTACCAGGCCAGCGACGACGTGAAGGGTTCGCTGGGCAGGTTCCCGGCGTTCCAGGACTCGGTGGACCGCACCACGGGGTGGTGGCCGTGGCCGTCCTTGAGCACGGCGCGGACCGTGGCGGTTCCGGCGGCGATCACGAGTCCGAACAGCAGGACTACGAACAGTTCCATTTTTGGTTCCTCGGGTGGAGAGCGGATTGGATGACTCCAGTGTCGGCACCCGCCGTGTGAGCAACCGTGTGAATCCCCGGGACGGAATGCACGGGACTGAATTCAGGGGACGCGAAAGGGCCCCGGGGCGTAAAATTGCTCCTATGGCCGAGACGTGGATTCGCCTCCTCGGTCCGCCAAAGATCGAGTCCTCGGGCGCCACTCCCCCACAGCCCAAAGGCCGCAAAGCCTGGGCTGTGCTGGCCTACCTCGCCCTGCAGCCGGACGGCATCAGCCGCTCCCGGACGGCCATGCTGCTGTTCCCGGACGCCGCGGATCCGCTGGGCGCCCTGCGCTGGAACCTGTCCGAGCTGCGACGGACCCTCGACGGCGTCTCCATCACCGGCGACCCGCTGCGGCTGACCCTCCTGCCGCTCTGGCATTGCGATGCCCTGGAGCTGGTGGGCTCGGCCACCGGCCACGGCCTGGACCCGCGGACCGTTGACGGCCAGTTGCTGGAGGGGCTCTCTTTTGCGGATAACGCCGTCTTTGATTCCTGGCTGGCGGACCAGCGGTACCGGCTGGAGAACTGCGTCCAGTCGCTGCTGTACGAAGGGTCCCTGGCTGCCCTCGCCGCTGGCGCTCCGGCCGACGCCGTCGACCTCGCCTCGCTGGCACTGCGCCGGGATGCCTTCCACGCGGACTGCACCGCCGTCCTGGTGAAGGCGCTCGTCGCCCTGGGCGAGCACCGGCGGGCGCGGGAGGAGGTCGCCAAATGCGCGGAGCTGTACCACCGTGAGCTGGGCATGCCCCTGCCGGCGGAGGTCCGGCGCGCCCTGTCCGACTCTGAGCCGGTGGCAGACCCCGAGCTCCACGCCAGCGTGGCCACCGTCCGGTCCTACCTCGACGCGGGCAGCGCGTCCCTGTCGGCGGGCGCCGTCGACCGGGGGCTCGACCAGCTGCGCCTGGCCGTCGTCCTGGCCCAGCGCAGCGGCCAACCAAACCCCGACCGGCATCTCGTGGCCGAGTCGCTGGTGACGCTGGCCGGGGCGCTCATCCACCAGGCCGGCGGCCGCGGCGCCGAGGTGGCCGACTTCCTGCACCGGGCACTGTCGGCGGAAGCGCCCGACGGCGTCTCCCGGACTGCCGCTGCGGCTTACCGCGAGCTGGGCTACTTGTCCGTCCAGCGCGGAGTGCCGGACCGGGCGGCCGGCTGGCTGGACCAGGCGATGCAGGCGGCCCGAGGAATCCCGGAGGAACAGGCCCGGATCCTCGCGATCCAGGGCATGCTGGCGTCTGACACCGCGCATTACGGGGATGCGGTGGCCGCCTTCGCGGAGTCCCG
>CALMVY010000018.1 GCA_937873245.1 uncultured Arthrobacter sp.
AGAGCGTCGTCGGCAACGGCCCGCCCGAGCTCGGCAGCGTGTGGCTCGCCCCGGGCGGCTGCGTGGGCGGATACGGCAGCGGCTACTTCGCCGCCGGGACCGGTAGCTTGAACAGCAACCTGCCGATGATTGCGGTGAAGGTAGTTGCCGCGGCGGCGCTGCCCCAATACGCGCTGGCCGACAAGCTCTTCCGTTTCGCGTTGGCGGGATTCGGTCCGGTACTACAAGTCATTCAGGGCTGGATTCCGGAAGCGGGTCGGGAAAGAAGCCACCACCGCATCCGGATGGTTGCCAGGATCGCACCGGCCGTGGGGCTACTGGGCGGAGTCATCTTGGCGGTACTCACGCCTTGGGCCAGTTCGCTGTTTTCTCGAGGGGAGATCGTCGTCGAATTCGCACTCAGCATCCCGTTCGGTCTCATTTTTGCCTCGGTACTTGTGGCCCAGATTATCGGGCTTGCGTGCCTGATCCCGCTGGGAAAAGGCGCGGCCCTGGCAAAATCAACAGCCATCGGCACCGCGTTGAACGTCCCGTTGATGTTTGCCATGGGAACCATCCTCGGGGCTCCGGGCGTCGCGTGGGCGGTTGGGATTGCCGAGGTCGTCGTCGCCGGGTACCAGATTCTCGTGGTCCGGGACAGCCTCAGGCATCTCGGCCACCCGCCCGTGCCAGCGCCGCTGCGGTAGGTGCCGCCAAAACGGTAACCCTATGACGGGGTGCGCTTGCCCCGGGAGAACAACTCAACCGGAACACCGGCTACAAACTCCAGTAGGCAGGGCGCCGCGATGTCCCCACGGCGGAAGCCGTCGGCCAGGACACGGTAGGTCGACCCCCAACCGTGGCCGCTCTCAAAGGCAGCCACTCCCCCGTCCAGCCCCTGAGCGCCGCCCGCAGCCCGGATTCGCAGGGCGTCTGCCATCGCCCGGCGCCAGCCGAAACTCAAGTCATTGGCCGTCCGCAGCATGGCGAGAGGACTCGCGCTTCCGTGGAACTTTCTCGAAATCGCCGCGACATGCCCGAGCGATCCGGCTATGCCCTTCCGGCTTCCCACTTCGCCAAGCACATTGCCGCCGTGCTGCACATAGTCCTGGACTACGTCGCTGACTACCAGCACGCCATCCGCCGTCATGGCGCAGACAGCGAGCCAGTGATCGTGCACCTGCGCAATGGTGTCCAGGCGCGGAAACGGCAGAGCCAAGTCCAAGACCTCGGTCCGGAACACGCTTAGACATCCCGTAACTTGGTTCTGTGCCATCAGCGAGCCGAGCGGAACATTTCGTCGCTGGGTGGACTCTGCGACGATGTCGTTGCCTGGGCGCCGGACCACCCGGGCCTGCGCCGCAACCATGCTCACATCGTTGAGGTAGGGAATGAGCATTTCAAGCTTGTCCGGGTACCAGTGATCGTCCTGGTCCGACAATGCCACCCATTTGGCTTCGGCGGGAACATGTTGAAGGACCCGTTCGAAGTTTCCGAAGAACCCGAGCCGGTCGGGGAAACCTATCACCCGGAACCGGTCATCGTCCCCAAATTTGCGGGCGACGAAGTCACGGACGTCTGCGAAGCCGCCGTCAGCCGAGATGAGGCAAAGGAAGCGGGAATGTGTCTGGTTCTGGATGGACCGTAGTTGCGCCAGAAACAGGTCCCAATCCGGTTTGTAGGCGGCTAGGGCGACGACGCCGAATGTACTCGAATCCAAAGACATCCCAGCGACCGCTATTCCGACGCACCGAGCTGGCCACAATAGGCTGCCAGCGCGTCCACGACCAGCCTGGGTTGGAACCCGGAGTTCTTGATTTTAGTCAGATCCAGGACGCTGTTTAAGGGCCTGGGCGCTGCTGGCTTGTCTCTAAAGTATTCCGCTGTGCTGACGCCGGTCACAGCATCTCTAGGCCGCCCGGAAAGCTCGTAGACGTCGGCTGCAATCTCCGCCCAAGACTGCGGGGCTCCGTCGTTGGTCAGGTTGTAACTTCCGAAGGCCGCCCCTGATTGCAGCAGGTGCCGGATACCGGCGGCGATGTCTTCGGTGAAGCTGAGCCGTCCGATCTGGTCATTAACCACGGAGGGCTCGATCCCGCGCTTAGCGAGCGAAGCCATGGTCCGGACGAAGTTGTTGCCCTCGCCGATCACCCAGCTAGTCCGCACGATGTAGTGCCGGGGCACCACGCTAACGGTGGCGTCGCCGGCGGCCTTCGTCTGGCCGTAGACCCCCAGCGGCGCAAAGGGCTCGTCTTCCGCGTGGTTTTCGCCGGTGCCGTCAAAGACATAGTCGGAGGATACGTGAACGAGCACGAGGTCATGCTTGACCGCGGTCTGGGCCAGTAGGGCGACGGCCGCGGCGTTGACGGCCCAGGCGGACGTCCTTCCTTCAGGAGTCTCTGCGGCATCCACAGCGGTGTATGCGGCAGCGTTGATGATCGTGCTGTAGTTCTTCCAGTTCCGGGCGGTGAACGTTTCCGGGCTGCCGAGGTCAAATTCCGCCCGTCCGGCGAACTCAACAGACGTGTCGCCGTCGTACAGTTTCCGCAGCGCCTCGCCGTAGCCGGTGAGGAGGTCGCAGCGCAGCGCAGGACTGGGTTCGGCGAGCAGACTCTCAGCTTGGAGCGCTGATTCGTAGTGGCGAATGGCTTCAGCCAGGGCCACCGACGACCGAGCCCTCGAGGAAGCCTTTGCTCAGTTCGGTGACGTCGTCGAATCGAAGATCATTAATGACCGTGAAACCGGCAGATCTAGGGGATTCGGGTTCGTTACTTTCAAGGATGAGAAGTCGATGAGGGACGCGATCGAGGGGATGAACGGTCAGGATCTTGACGGCCGGAACATCACCGTCAACGAGGCTCAGTCTCGCGGCGGAGGTGGTGGCGGCGGAGGTGGAGGTTTCCGTAGTGGAGGCGGCGGAGGTCGTCGTGAGGGAGGTGGCTACAACCGCAGCGGTGGTTATGGAGGTGGTGGCGGCGGTGGGTACGGCGGTGGCCGTGACCGTGGTTATGGTGATGGTGGTGACGGTGGGTCCCGGTACTCACGCGGTGGTGGTGGTGAGGGAAACTGGAGGAATTAGGTGTTGTGATTTAAATAGTGGATCTGAGTTTATTTAAATGAATGTGGTCTGTGTTTGGTTTTGATGCGTTTCGTTAGTTGTATTACTGTTGTCCTTGACCGGTTCGCAGTGTTGCCTTGTTGTGTTTTTGTTTCCGACATGTAAAAAAGGAAGATTCAATGAATGATGGTAAATGATTTGAGC
>CALMVY010000019.1 GCA_937873245.1 uncultured Arthrobacter sp.
GTGTGGTGGGGGCGGGGGGCGTGGGCGGGGGAGGGCAGGGGGGGGGGAGCCGGGAGGTGGTGGGTTGCGGGGGACATATTCGTGTGCAGTATAAACAACCTGCCCGTTCATCTATTGCAGAAGAAGAACAGATAGAAAAAAATGATACGATAGTAAATGCGATAAAGCAAAATTCACAGGTAATAAGTATTCATCCTTTCGCCACAAAATATGCGGTGCTGAAAACAAAAGAGGAAATGGAGAGTGTGCTGGTGAAAGCCTATGATAAAACCTATGACTCCGCACACCTGAAACCATTTATTAAGCAGGGCCGCTGGCTAACATTCAGCGACAGCACCTACAGCAGGGAGATCATTCTTTCTGAACATACAGCCAGGCAATTGAATTTAAAATTGAACGACCGCATCATGGTTGGCTTTATCAGGAGATCGGATACAGCATCGGAAGACATTGATGCCAGTGCATTCAGGCGGGATAAACTGACCGTGGTTGGCATTTATAAAACAGGTATTGAAGATTACGACAAACAATTTGCTATTGGCGACCTGAAACTGGTGCAGCGGCTGAACGGCTGCCGGTCGCGCAGCAGATGCAGCGGGACTACGACATCCCCGTCCTGGTCCTGTCCCATACGGACACCCGCGGCAATATCGCGGCCGATGACGCCTGCAACGCGGCAGACTTTCCGAACTCCCGGCTGCTCTGCTTCCGCCCCGATGAGTACGACACCCGCGGCGAGGCGCGTGCCATCGGCAGAATTGCCGAGGCTAACGGCTGGAAGTCCATCACCGTGGTGACCTCCAGTTATCACGTCTCCAGGGCGCAACGGCTGATGGAGCAATGCACGACGGCGGACGTACAGATGGTGAACTCCCACCCCCAACTGAGCCTGGGGCAGTGGCTGCGGCGGTTTGTCATCGAGACCGGGGGTCTGCTGGACGTGTCCCTGCGGCCGGAATGTGCGGTTCGGCGGACAGGAACGTAAGCAAGGTACTCAAGAGCCGGATTAACGCTGGGTGGGCGGCGTTTCGCCCAGGAGTTCTGAGATGAGCTCCATGTATTTCTCCGCCAACTGCGTATAGTCGGCGTGCTCCTTGACCCATTGGCGGCTGGCATCGGAACGGACCAGCCTCGAGCGGTCGGCGACCAGTTCACGCCACAGCGCGGCCACGGCCTCCGGGTTGCTGGGCACAATATCGCCGGCGTCCGCATCTTCGATAATGCGCGCGGCCTCACCCTTGACGACGGCCGTTACGTGGCGGCCGACGGCCAGGACCTCATAGGTCTTGGAGGGAATGGTGGTCTCGAACGACTTCCAGTCATCCCGCAGGGAGACAATGCAGGTGTCCGCCGAGGCATAGCGGTCCATCACCTCCTGGCCGTGCAACGAGGGATGGAACGTGACGGGAGCTCCAAGTTCAGCTGCCAGTTTCTCCAGTGCCGGGCTCTGGGTGCCGTGTCCCACCAGATGCAGGTGCATGGCATCGCCCACCAGCGCACTGGCCCGGATGACGACGTCGAGCCGCTGACTTTTGCCGTGATTTCCGAGGTAGAGCGCCTCGAACACATCCCGCTCCGGCTCGGGGGATCCCAAGAAGGGAATGGTGTCAACGTGGAGGCCGTTGCTCACTGTTTTGACGTTCTTCAGCCCACGGGACCGCAGAGTCTCGGCGAAGCCCTCGGTCACCGTGACCACCAGGTCCGCGCGCTTCTGGATGAAGTCCACCGCCATTTCGACGACGCTCTTCACGCGCCCGCGCACCATCCGGGAATCCCGGGCAAGGTCCGGCCAGGCATCGCGCATTTCCACGATGAGGGGAACTCCGCGCAGGCGGGACAGCAAATAGCCGGCGGCGAGGATTGGCAGGCTGGGGGCCGTGGCGATCACCACGTCCGGACGGCGGGTCAGGAGGCCCAGGGGGACTGACACTGCCGCGGAGAAGCAGTGGTCAATGAGCTTGGCCAGGTGCGAGTTGCCGTGAGGCAGGTACGGTACACGCCGGATCAGTTCGGTGAACTGGCCTTTTTGCCGCCGGAAGGCCCGCCCGGCGAGCTCGGGGGGAAGCTCACGCCGGCCCACCGGGAAGTGGGCCACCGGAGTGACCACATCGAATTCCCAGCCGTAGGCGCAGAATTCCCTTAGCAGGGCCGTCCACCGGCGCTGGGGCGGGCTGTTCTCAGGCCAGTAGGAGTGCGCGAGCAGGGTGACCCGCGTCGCCCGGGGGCGCGCCCCATGTGATGTTTTCAACAGCTCCCCCAAAGCAAATGCAGTTCGGTGCGTAGTGGTGTTCGTCGTCGAACCTTGCGTGGGCACCGCTAAGACCTAGCACCGCCAGCGTGTAATCATACCTGTTCTGCCAAGCGCTGCGGCCGCGTCAAATTGCGTGCTCCCCCAGGCCGCATGATGTCCGCCCTAACGCTTGTCGGCGAGTCCGGCTTCCTGCAGGTAGGAACCCAGGGAATCACCGGCCAAGGCCTCGCTGATGCCGTCAATCGCCGCCTCGTCGCGACGGACAATCGACTGGCCGTCGCTTGAGGTGCCGATCCCCAGGGTGGGCAGCGTGAAGCTGACCACATCTGAACCGCGGACATCGCGAAGCCCGAGCGCCAGGCCACCGGCTGCGGCGGCGTCCAGCGACTTGTCCGCACTGATGTACGGCGAGACGGTATCCACCAGGCTGCTGAT
>CALMVY010000020.1 GCA_937873245.1 uncultured Arthrobacter sp.
ACAACGTCCAGCAGCGCTAGTCCCCGTTTGGAACCGGCCGGCCGCCCAGCGCACACGCGCCAGGGCGGCCGGCCGATGCGCTTAACCCGATGAAAGAAGAGTTCCTATGGCCCAGAACCCAGCCAAGGCAGAGAATGACACTATGACCGACGCCGAATCCCAGGAGAGCAGCACCGCCAAGGCCCGCACGGCGCCCGCACCGGACGACTCCCGCAAGCCGGACAGCCCCACCGACGTCACCAAGCCCTCGTGGAAGTACATCGCCAAGAAGACGCTTCGTGAATTCACGAAGGACCAGTGCCCCGACCTCGCCGCGGCACTGACCTACTATTCGGTCCTCTCAATTTTCCCGGCGCTGCTGGCGCTGGTGTCACTGCTGGGCATTTTTGGGCAGGCCGAGAAGACCACGTCCGCGCTCCTGGAGATCGTCGCCGGTTTCGCGCCCGCTGACACGGTCGAGGCCGTCCGGCAGCCCGTCGAGCAGCTCAGCAGCAACTCCGCAGCCGGATTTGCCCTGGTGTTCGGAATCCTCACCGCCCTCTGGTCCGCTTCAGGCTACGTCGGGGCCTTTGGCCGGGCCATGAACCGGGTCTATGAAGTCGACGAGGGCCGGCCGTTCATCAAACTCCGGGGCACCATGCTCGCCGTCACTATTGCCACCGTGCTGATCGTGCTCGTGTTGTCGGCCATGCTCGTCCTGAGCGGTCCGGTGGCGGAGTCCGTCGGCAATGCGATCGGCCTGGGCGGCGCGTTCCTGACGGCGTGGAACATCCTCAAGTGGCCCGTCATCCTGTTGCT
This sequence comes from uncultured Arthrobacter sp., assembly GCA_937873245.1. Taxonomy (GTDB): domain Bacteria; phylum Actinomycetota; class Actinomycetes; order Actinomycetales; family Micrococcaceae; genus Arthrobacter. The sequence continues at coordinate 799 of CALMVY010000020.1, forward strand.
CGTGATCCTCGCGATTGCCATCCTCTACTACGCCACCCCGAACGTGAAGCAGCCCAAGTTCCGCTGGATGAGCCTGGGATCCGCGATCTCCCTGGTGATCTTCCTGCTGGCTTCCCTGGCCTTCGCCTTCTACGTGGCCAACTTCAACAACTACGACAAGACGTATGGTGCGATCGGCGGCGTCATCGTCTCGCTGCTGTGGCTCTGGATCCTCAACATGTCGCTGCTTTTCGGGGCGGAGTTCGACGCCGAGATGGAACGTGGCCGCCAGCTCCAGGCCGGCATCGAAGCGGAGGAAACCATCCAGTTGCCGCCCCGCGATACCAAGCAGAGCGACAAGCTGCAGGCGCGCGAAGAGGACGACATCCAGCGCGGCCGCGAGCTGCGCGAACGGAGCAGTGCTGCCGACGCGGAGGCCGAGAACACCGGGCGCACCGCCGGCACGGAGCCGCGCAACCCGCGGGACCAAAGCCCCTAGCCCTTTCGGGCCGCTTGCGCTCTACTGGGGCAAAGTACCGCCCGGAGGCGGACACGGTTGACCGGGAGGACGAATGACGGCACCCGCCGAAGGGCACCACCGCACCACGGTGGCAGTGGGCTACGACGGGTCGGAGGCCGCGCAGGAAGCCGTCCGGTGGGCCGCGGAGTATGCCGCCGCCGGAAATTACAAGATCCGGGTGATTCATGCCTGGGTCTGGCCCATGTTCACCAAGAAGCTCGGCCCGGTCAGGGGCGTGGAGGGCAGCGGGCTGCGGCACTCCGCCGAGGCGATCCTCGCGGAGGGTGTTGACGTGGCGCGTCAGGCCCTTGCCGCAGCCCGGTCTGCCGCCCAGGCTCCGGCGGCCGGGAACGGGGCCGACGCCGGTCCCGCCGTCGAAGGTGTCATGGAGACAGGGCTCCCCGCGCCGGTGCTGCGCGACGCGGCCCGGGACGCCCGCCTCCTGGTGGTCAGCAGCCGCGGGCTCGGCGGAGTGCTGGGGCATGTTGCCGGATCGGTCTGCCTCGACCTGGCCGGGTCCTCCCCCTGTCCTTTGATGGTGGTCCGCCGAGGGCGCAGCCCCGGCCAGGCCACGGCCCCGGTCGTCGTTGGCGTCGACGGGACGTCGCGGAGCTCCGCGGCGCTGGCCGGCGCCGCCCGGCTGGCGGGCGTGCTCGGGGCACCCCTGCAGATCGTCCACATCGACCAGACCCGCGGCAGGACCCGCGAAGGGCACGGCAGGCACGCCCGGCACGGCCAGGAACTGCTGGACCATGCGCTGGAGGAGGCCCGGAATTTTGCCCCGGAGCTGTCGATCACCGGCGTCCTGCGGGAAGGCCACGCGGCTTCCAAGGAACTGCTCGCGGCCGCCGGCGACGCCGAAGTCCTGGTGATCGGAACCCATAATCGCGAGGGCGGCCCCGGCAACACGGTTACGGCCGTCCTGAACAAGGCGCGGTGCAACGTCCTGATCACGCGCTGACCCGCTCCAACCGGACCACCGCCTTCAGAGGGGAGCTGGAGGTTTTAGCAGAGGAGGACGCCCGTGCGAGCCTGGCGGGTAGGACAGCCCGGGCCAATGAAAAGCGGCCCGCTCGTGGCGGATGAGTGCCCCGATCCCCGGGCGGGCCCCGGGGAGGTGCTGGTGCGGGTCCGGGCGTGCGGGGTGTGCCGCACGGACCTGCATCTGGCCGAGGGAGACCTCGCCCCGCGGCGCCCCGGCGTCATTCCTGGCCACGAGGTCGTCGGCGAGGTGGTTTCGTGCGGGCCCCGCGCCGCGAGGTTCTCGCCCGGCGACCGGGTCGGGGTGGCCTGGCTCGGCGGGACCTGCGGCCACTGCCGTTTCTGCCTGCGCGGAGAAGAGAACCTCTGCCTCTCCCCCGTGTTCACGGGCTGGGACCGCGACGGCGGCTACGCGGAACTCATCACCGTGGCTGAGAACTTCGCCTACCGGCTCCCGTCCGGCTTCTCGGACGAGGAGACTGCGCCACTGCTGTGCGCGGGAATCATCGGGTACCGCGCGCTCTGCCGGGCGGATCTGCCCATCGGCGGCCGGCTGGGGATCTACGGCTTCGGGGGATCCGCGCACCTGGCGGCACAGATCGCCCTCTACCGGGGCGCCCGCGTGTACGTGATGACGCGGTCTGCGGAAGCGCGCAGCCTGGCCCTTGAGCTGGGCGCGACCTTTGCCGGCGGCGCGGATGAGCCGCCGCCGGATCCGCTGGATTCCGCCATCCTCTTCGCTCCGGCCGGCAGCCTGGTTCCGGCGGCCCTGCGCGCCCTGGACCGGGGCGGCACCCTCGCCGTGGCCGGTATCCACCTGAGTGACATTCCGCCGTTGCACTACGACACGGAGCTGTTCCAGGAACGCCAGCTGCGCAGTGTCACGGCCAATACCCGGGCCGACGGGGAGGAGTTCTTCCGCATCGCCGCGGAGATCCCGCTGCGCCCCACCACGGTGTCCTATCCCTTCTCGGCCGCGGACCAGGCTCTGCTGGACCTCTCGGAGGACCGGGTCACCGGTGCGGCCGTGCTGTTGATGGACTCCCCGTAACCGGCACATGCTCGGCTGCCGGGTCAGCCGTCCGTGAGCAGGAATTCGTGTTCCTGGCCGGCCCGGAGCAGCACCCGCCGGGTACCCACGCGCACCAGCACCGGGGCGGCATCGCCCGGGGCCGCAGACACCCTCAGCCGGTCGCGCTCCAGATGGACGGCCAGCAGCTGGTCCCGGTAGCGGACGCGGAAGTCCACGCGGCTGAGTTCCGCGGGCAGCCGGGGCGCGAAGTCGAGGGCGTCACGGGTGATCCGCAGCCCGGCGAAACTGCGCTGGACGACGTCGATCGTCCCGGCCATGGCACCGAGATGGATGCCGGACCTGGTGGTTCCGCCCTGGGTGTCGTCCAGGTCCGCGTCCAGGGCTTCCCGGAAGGTCGCCCACGCCTTCTCGGGGTCCCGGTGCGCCAGCACCGAGGCATGGGCCACCCGGCTGAGCGTGGATCCGTGCGCCGTCCTGGCCAGGTAGAAGTCCACCGTGGCGGCCATCTGCGCCGGAGTGACGTCATAGCCCATCCGGGCGAGGAACGCGATGAGCTGGTCCTCGCCCAGGACGTACAGCAGCATCAGGACGTCAGCCTGCTTGGCCAGCCGGTAGTGGTTGGTGCTGTCCCCCTCCGCTTCCAGGATCAGGTCCAGCCGCTCGATGAGCCCGTAGGTGCGGCGGTAGTGCTTCCAGTCGAGCTCCCGGAGCCGGATGTAACCGTCGAACTGGCTGATGACGCCGTCGTCGTGGAACGGGACGAACATGCGGCGGCTGAGGTGCTCCCAGGCCTCGATCTCTGCGGCGGTGATCAGCAGCCGGGCCCGCAGTTCCTCCATGTCAAAGCCCTGGACGGAATGCATGATCCAGACGGCCTGATCGAACACCCAGGCCGCCATGATGTTGGTGTACGCATTGTCGTCCAGGCCGCCGCCCGGGCTGCCCGGATGTCCGGTGTGGTATTCGTCCGGACCCATGACCCCCCGGAGGTGGAA
>CALMVY010000021.1 GCA_937873245.1 uncultured Arthrobacter sp.
GTCCACCACGAACGAATCCTCGGGCGCGAAGATGGAGAAATCGGCGTCGTAACCCACGGCGAGCTGGCCCTTGCCGGAGAGCCGAGCCAGGCCGGCCGGCTGCTCAGCCATCCAGGACACCACCCGTTCCAGCGCAATGCCGCGGTGCCGGGCCTCCGTCCAGATCAGCGACAGGCCCAGCTGCAGCGAGGAAACGCCGCCCCAGGCCACGGCGAAGTCCCCGTTTTCCAGGTCTTTCAGGTCCAGGGTGCTGGGGGAGTGGTCGGACACGATGCAGTCGATGGTCCCGTCCTCCAACCCCTTCCACAGCAGCTCCCGGTTGGCGGCCTCGCGGATCGGCGGGCAGCACTTGTAGGCGGTGGCACCGTCGGGGATTTCCTCGGCCGTGAGGGTCAGATAATGCGGGCACGTCTCCACCGTGAGGCGGACGCCGTCGCGCCTGGCGCTGGCGATCATGGGCAGGGCGTCCGAGGAGGACAGGTGCACGATGTGGGCGCGGGCGCCGGTCCAGCGGGCCCGTTCGATCACCTCGGCGATGGCCTTGTTCTCAGCGCCGCGGGGCCGGGACGCGAGGAACGTCGCGTACCGGTCACCGCCCGCGTGCGGGGCACGGTCGATCGCCCGGGAGTCCTCCGCATGGACGATCATGAGCGAATCGAAGGTCTTGAGCTCGGCGAGGTCCTCTTCCAGCTCCTCGGCACCCAGGTGCGGGAATTCGTCCACGCCGGAGGGCAGCAGGAAACACTTGAAGCCGAAGACGCCCTCGTCGTGCAGGCCGCGGAGGTCCGCCTTGTTGCCGGGCACCGCCCCGCCCCAGAACCCGACGTCGACGAACGCCTGCCCCTCGGCCACCTCGCGCTTGCGGTGGAGGCCGTCCACCGTGGTGGTGGGCGGGATGCTGTTGAGCGGCATGTCGATGATGGTGGTCACGCCGCCGGCCGCCGCAGCCCGGGTCGCGGAGGCAAAGCCCTCCCACTCGGTGCGGCCCGGCTCGTTGACGTGGACGTGGGTGTCCACGAGGCCGGGCAGCAGCGTTTCGTCGTCCGCGAGCTCAACGACCGCGGCGCCGGACAGCCCGGTGCCGAGCGGCTCGATGGCGGCGATCCTGCCGCCCCGGACCCCCACCTCGCGCGGCGCGGTCCCCGCCGTCGTCAGGACGCGCTGCCCCCGGATGACGAGATCGAAGGTTCCTTCAGACATTCAGGCTCTCCTTGTTCACTGTGTCTACCTCCACCGGATGTAACCCCGAACCGTCGCGGGGCACATTGGGGGAGTCGTCGTCGAAGATTGCGACGGCGGCCGGCGTGTCCGGGTCGAAGTGCCCCCTGATGGGCGACGGCGGCGGTGCGGTCAACGGGCCGGCTGGCGGAGCGCCCAGTCGAACGCGGTCGCTGACGGTTCCTTGTACTCGAGGCCGATGTGGCCCTCGTAGCCGAGCTGTCGGCTGCGGGCGATCCAGTCGTCCAGCGGCAGCTCGCCGGTTCCGGGAGCCCCGCGGCCGGGACTGTCGGCGATCTGGATGTGGCCAAAATCCTGGGTGTGCTTGTCGATGACAGCGGCGACATCGTCCCCGTTGACGGACAGGTGGTAGAAGTCGGCGAGGAGCTTGATGTTCTCCGCACCGGTTTCCTCCGCGACCCGGGCGATGACCCGGCGGGCGTCGTCGGCGGTGAGGAGCGGGTAGCGCGGGGCGCCGCTGACCGGTTCCAGCAGCACGGTGCCCCCGATGCTGGCCACGGCGGCGGCCGCGGCCGCGAGGTTCTGCACTGCCAGCTCGTCCTGGGCTTCGGGGGCGTGCCCGTCCTGCCGGTTGCCGTAGAGGGCGTTGAAGGACAGGCAGCCGAGCCGCCCGCCGATGCCCGCGACGACGTCGATGTTGTCCCGGAATTCGGCGGAGCGGCCCGCCCAGGAGACCAGGCCGCGGTCGCCGCCGGGCATGTCGCCGGCGTTGAAGTTCAGGCCGGTGAGCTGGACGCCCGCGTCGGTGACCGCCCGTTCGAAGCGGGTGAGCTCGGCGTCGCCGGGGACGGAGCCTGCGAAGGGCCACCAGAACTCGACGGCGTCAAAGCCGGCAGCCTTCGCCGCGGCGGGCCGTTCCAGGAGCGGCAGTTCCGTCAGCAGGATGGAGCAGTTCACGGAGTACGTCACAGAGGGTCCTTTCTGGTGCGCGGGGCCATCTTCCTACCCCTTCGTGGGATCCTTCCGGGCCGCCAGGCCCACCAGCGCCCCGACGCTCACGCCGATCAACAGGCCCGTGAAGGGCTTGTCGGCGCTGACAACCCCGATGACCAGGCCGAGGGCCGCGCCAACGAGCATTCCGATCCACAGGGACTCGTACTTCACAGCCTCAGGCTAGCAAGGCCTGTCTAGGTGAGGCGGACCTGCCGGTTGACGTCTTTGTAGAGCAGGTAGCGGAACGGGCCCGGTCCGCCGGCGTAACAGGCCTGCGGGCAGAACGCGCGGAGCCACATGAAGTCGCCGGCCTCGACTTCCACCCAGTCGTCGTTGAGCCGGTAGACGCCCTTGCCCTCCAGCACAAAGAGCCCGTGTTCCATCACATGGGTCTCGGCGAAGGGGATCGACCCGCCGGGCTGGAACGTGACGATGTTGACGTGCATGTCATGGGCCAGATCGTCCGGGTCCACGAACCGGGTGGTCGCCCAGGCGCCGTTCGTGCCGGGCATGGGCTGCGGTTCGACGTCCTGGTCCCGCGTCACGAAAGACTTCGTCGCAAAGCCGTCCAGCGGCTCATAGGCTTTGCGGATCCACTGGAAACTGGCAGCCTCCCCGGCCCCGTCGTTGGACACTTTCCAGGCCGACCCGGCGGCGAGGTAGGCGTAGCCGCCGGGCTCAAGGTGGTGGCGCTCGCCGTCGAGCGTCAGGGTCAGTTCGCCTTTGGTGAGGAAGATGACGCCTTCGACGCCGGCCTCCGCCTCGGGTTTGTCGCTGCCGCCGCCGGGCGCCACTTCCACGATCAGCTGCGAGAAGGTGGTGGCGAAACCGGCGATGGGCCGGGCGAGGATCCAGGACCGGGTTTTGGTCCAGCCGGGCAGGTTGGACGTGACGATGTCGCGCAGCACGCCCTTGGGGATGACCGTGTAGGCCTCTTTGACCACGGCACGGTCGGTGAGCAGTTGGGTCTGCGGCGGCAGGCCGCCGTCGGGGGAAAAGTAGCTGCTCATGGGATCGCTCCTGGTGGGTGTCAGTGGTTGGGGGACGCAGGCTGTGCCAGCCGCGGGTGGGCCAGGCCCGTCAGTTGGGGCACGCCAAGGCCGGTCAGCTCGAGGACTTCGCCGGCGCCGGCGGCACCGCACTGGATGCCGCGCAGCACGAAGGCCGCCAAAGCCCGGGCCGTGGCGGGTTCGTCCAGCACGCCGCCGTCAACGCGCTCCACATAGTCGCGGAGCCGTACGGCGGCAGCGGGCAGGCCCTGCCGGTAGAACGCGTAGGTGGCGGCGAAGCGGCTCGGCAGCTGGGCGGGATGGAGGTCCCAGCCCTGGTAGTAGCCGCGTTCCAGCGAGCGGCGGACCAGCCGGCCGTGGAGCCGCCAGGCGTCCTGCACGCCGTCGCCGACGGGCATGACATTGCTGGACCCGTCGGAGAGCCGGATGCCGGTTCCGGCCACAGCAAGCTGCATCACCTCTTTGGCGTGGTCCGCCGCCGGGTGTTCCATCGACTGGTATTCCGCGGAGATCTGTAGCGAGACCGAGTAGTCGTAGGTGCCGTAGTGCAGGGCGCTGATCCGGCCGGGGACGGCGTGCGGCAACTGCGCCACCGGGGCGGTGCCGTCCGGGCCCAGGATCAGCTGCGGCGTTTCCACCTGGACCTCGAAGCGCAAGCGCCCGGCGGGCAGCGAGTGGATCTCCTCGAGCCGGGACACGGCGTAGTCCATGGCCTGCACCTGGGCCACGGTGGTGACCTTGGGCAGGGTGAGGACCAGCCCTTCCGGGAGCTCGCCGGCGGCGGCCAGGCCGGAGACAAACAGGTCCAGGGTGCGCAGGCCGCGGGCTCGGGTGGGCGCCTCAAAACACTTGAACCGGATACCGATGAAGGGCGGGGCGCTGCCGTCCGCGACGGCGGCGGCGACGGCGGCCGCGGCAGCGACGGCGTCGGCGTCCTCGACGTCGTCACCCCGGTCCCCGTAGCCGTCCTCGAAGTCCAGCCGGAGGTCCTCGACCGGCTCGCTGCCGAGCTTCGCGGCGACGCGGGATGCGACGGCGGCGGCCAGCGCGGGGTCCTGGCCGAGCAGTATGCCGAGCCGTTCAAGCCCGCCGTGGGCGTCGGCGGCAGCCAGCGCCTGGGCCCCCCAGTCCGCGGCGAAGCCCGGAGTGAAGCGGTCGGCCGGGACGTAGACGGTGTGGACCGGCTGGCGGGAGCCGTCGTCGCCCGGGTAGTTCCGCGCCAGCAGCCGGTCCGTTGCCGCCAGTTGGGCGTCGATCCTGTCGAGGTCGGCGGCGGAGAAGGCCCCGGTGGGCGGTGCAGCCACGGCTCAGTCCACCAGTTCGTAGGCGGGAGTGGTGAGGAAGTCCGTGTAATCCTCGGAGAGGCAGATGTCGCCGATGAGCTTGCTGGCGGGCAGATAGTGCTTCGCGAACGCGTCCTCGCCCACCTCGCCGCGGAGCTTCTCGGTTTCCTCGGCCAGGATCCCGGCCACCAGTTCGCGGGTCACGGTCCGGCCGGTGTCGGCGAGGACCACCTGGTTGCGGATCTGCTGCCAGACCTGCGAACGGGAGATCTCCGCCGTCGCCGCGTCCTCCATCAGGTTGTGGATGGCGACGGCGCCGTTGCCCGAGATCCACACCGCGGTGTAGGCGACGGCGACGTAGAGGTTCAGGCGCAGGCCCGCCTCGGTGACCGTGCCGTTCGCGGAGGCGATGTCCAGCAGCTGGTCCGGGGTGACGCTGACTTCCGGGCGCTGCCTGTCCAGCTGGTTCGGGCGCTCGCCCAGGACGGCGTCGAACACGTCCCGGCAGACCGGCACCAGGTCCGGGTGGGCCACCCAGGACCCGTCAAAGCCGTCGTTGGCCTCGCGGGTCTTGTCCGCCCGGACCTTCTCGAACGCCTGGGCCGTCACTTCGGGTTCGCGGCGGTTGGGGATGACGGCCGCCATGCCGCCCATGGCGAAGGCGCCGCGGTGGTGGCAGGTCTTGACCAGCAGTTCGGTGTAGGCGCGCATGAACGGCGCGGTCATGGCCACGGTGGCGCGGTCCGGCAGCACAAAGCGCGGGCCGGCGTCGCGGAAATACTTGATGATGCTGAACAGGTAGTCCCAGCGCCCGGCGTTCAGGCCGGAGGCGTGGTCGCGGAGTTCGTAGAGGATCTCGTCCATTTCGAACGCCGCGGGGATGGTCTCGATCAGGACCGTGGCGCGGATGGTTCCCTGCGGGATGCCGAGGTAGTCCTGGGCGAAGACGAAGACCTCGTTCCAGAGCCTTGCCTCGAGGTGGCTCTCCATTTTGGGCAGGTAGTAGTAGGGGCCCTGGCCGTTCTCCAGCAGCTGCCTGGCGGTGTGGAAGAAGTGCAGGCCGAAGTCCACCAGGGCGCCACCGCCATTCATCACGGGATCTGTCAGCCAGTCAAGGAATTCCTGGTTGACACCGATCTCTTTTGGACCCTGGTGCCCGTCATGCACCACCATTTTTGTGATGGGGCCTAATCCCTTTAAGACTTCGATGGCCATCGCATTGCTTCCGTACCAGGTGGTTTCGTAGTTCGTCAGCAGTTGGATGTGATGTTCTTTTGCCAGTGCATACATTTGTTTCGCGTGGTCGAGGCTGACGGCGAGCATCAGCACCACGCCGCGGGTCACGTCCTGCCAGAAGCTCGACACGTCCATCAGCGTCAGCCCGTTTCCAAGCGTACCAAGAATCAAGACGGCGAGCAGCGTGCCCCAGACGCTGCCCCGGCCGCCATAGAGGCTGGTGCCGCCGAGGATGATCGCGGCGATGACGGTGAGGAGGTGGGTCGAGGCCGCGTTCGGCGCCGCGGCGCCGAGCTGGGCGGCCAGCATCGTCCCGGCAACCGCACCGGAAATGCCGGAGATGACGTAGAGGATCATCTGCACCCGCTCGACCGGGAGCCCGATCAGGCGGCTCGCCTCGGGATTGCCGCCGACGGCGTAGACGAAGCGGCCGAAGCGGGTGCGGCGGAGCACGATCGAGAGGGCGATGAAGACGACGACCATCAGGATCGGCGGCACCGGGATGCCGCCGCCGCCGAGCTCGGTCAGCACCCGGCCCGAGCCGATCCAGTTGAA
>CALMVY010000022.1 GCA_937873245.1 uncultured Arthrobacter sp.
GTCCAGGAGCTTTTCGATCGCGGGTCTGTACGTCAAACCGACGCCGCGCAAAGTGGCCGCCTCCCACCGGGCCGGGGAGTCATACCCCCGGAACCCGCAGTACATCCACCGCGGCCAGCAGATAGGGCACCGGGTCCGGGTCCGTGCCGGCAGCCCACTGCATCCACGCCTCAAAAGTCGCTGCCAGATACGCCGCACAGAGGTAGCCGGCGGCGTGCTCGGGAATTCCGTGGTCCACAAGATACCGCCGGGCCCGGTCGCGCTGGGGCGCCAGGGAAGCGTAGCTCCGGCTGGCCAGTTCGGGATGGTGGGCGATCAGGCGCAGCCGACCCCGCGACACCGCAAGGTCGGGGATGACCGCCACCCCGGCAATAGCGGCGGCCCGCAATCCCGCCATGATGTCGCCGTCGGACGCGCGCCGGACCTGCGCCTCCTCCAGGACCAGTCCGGAGGCCCGGACAACTGGTTCCATGCCGCCCCAGATGAGGTCGGCCTTGCTGGAGAAATACCGGTACAGGCTTTTGCGCCCGATCCCCGCCTCGCGGGCGATATCCTCCATCGACGTCTGTTCGTAGCCGTTCTCGGCGAAGAGCCGCAGCGCGAGGCCGGCGACGGCGTCCGGATCGATGGTCGCCGGGCGCCCGGAGGGACGCACGTTTGCGGGTCTGGGGTCTTGAGCCGGCATTCCACCAGTATTCACCCTTTGATAATGACACAGCGTGTCATAAGCTGGAAAGTGACAGCTTCTCGAAACGTTCGGAAGGGCATCATGGGCAACGACGCTTCATGGCAGGAATCCATCACCGCGGGCCGCTTCGCCGGCAAAACGGTCATCGTCACCGGCGCCGGGTCGGGCATTGGCCTGGCCACGGCCCTGCGCGTTGCCAGGGAGGGCGGCCGGGTCATCGCAGCCGACATCAGCTCCGAGCGGCTGGACGCCCTGGTGGCCGGAAACGGCGGCCTGGACCTGGTCCCCGTGGCCGGTGACATCTCAACCGAAGAAACCGTCGCCGCCGTCGTCGCGGCCGCGGGCGGCAGGGTCGACGCGCTGGCGAACGTCGCCGGCATCATGGACCACTTCGCCCCGATTCACGAAGTCGACGACGACACCTGGGAGCGGGTCTTCAGGATCAACGTCACCGCCCTCATGCGCCTGACCCGCGCCGTGGTGCCGCTGATGCTTGAGGCCGGTTCCGGTTCGGTGGTCAACGTCGCCTCTGAGGCCGGCCTCCGCGGTTCCGCCGCAGGCGCCGCGTACACCGCCTCCAAGCACGCCGTCGTCGGCCTGACCCGGAACTCCTCGGTGATGTACGGGCCGAAGGGCCTGCGCTTCAACGCTGTGGCACCAGGCGCCACCATCACCAACATCGAGGCCACCTGGCGTTCCCAACTGGCCGCCGAACGGCTGGGCCCGCTGATGGGTGCGAACATCCCGGCCCCCGCCACCGCGGCGCAACTGGCGGCCTCAATCACCTTCCTGCTCAGCGACGACGGCACAAACGTCAACGGCGCAATCCTCGCCTCCGACGGCGGCTGGTCGGCGGTCTAACGGCGGCCGGGACATCGTGAGCGGACGACGGCGGGACCTCCACGCCGTCGTCCGTTCCGTTTGCCCCTTGCCACTGAAACGCGTGCGGGCCAGCCGGGACGAAGAGCCACTAATGCCTTTACCAGGGTTCCAGCCAAGCCCGCGGACTGTATGTTTCGTCTTGACCGCCGTTTCTTTCATGCGTTTAATCGCCGCTTCCACGATGGGTTTGCAGACTTTTCGCGATTAGGGAGATGAGGGCCGCTCTTTCCGGAAACGAAAACGACACACTTTTCTATATCTGAGTGTTTTCATCCGACTTTCCTGACGGAGAAAAGACTGACGTTGAATCCGCGGTATCCCACGGGGTGCCAGCGGCGCGGCACCCAGCACCCCGTTTCCCCCTGCACGCGCAGCCACCTGGCACCCTGCTTTGGCTGTGGCGCCGGCTCTGGACGTGGCCAACGGAGCGGCGTACGGTTCCACTATCAGGACAAAAGCGCTGAAACTCGACGGATATCGGCACCCGTTTTGCCGACCGAGTACACCGTTGAAGGACGACTCGCAGTTCCCGAGTAGGCCGCCCCGAAGACCCAAGTAGAGGTATGGGGGTATCGCACCGAGTGGAACAAGCAACCAAGTATTTGCCACTCGTGACACAACTTTGGGTGAACTTTAGGCTCTAGGCAAGGCCGCCGCCAGTGGCAGCTGGGGTTCGGGATTGCTAATAATTCGGCGAAATTCGTTGAATTCGTCCGCTAGGTTCTCATTCGCGGATGGCTAGGCCATCGGCGTCCGGAAATGTCATGAAGTGGTGAGGCTTTTGTCTATTCCAAATTTAGTCCCTAATTCGCCGTCCGAGCGAATTGCCGCCGCGCCCAGGGCTTCGGTGAGCGTGGTTATACCGACTCTCAACGAAGAAATGAACTTGCCCTGGGTCCTGCGGCGCATGCCTTCATATGTGGATGAAGTGGTCATCGTGGACGGGCGCTCCCACGACCACACGATCGACGTCGCCCGGGCACTGCGCGTCGACGTCGTTGTGGTGGCGGAACCCCGCAAGGGTAAGGGCATCGCCGTCCGTGCCGGCTTCGCAGCGGCCTCGGGAGACATCATCGTGATGCTCGACGCGGACGGAAGTATGGATCCGCAGGAAATCGGCTGGTTCGTTTCACCACTCCAGCATGACTACGACTTCGTCAAGGGCTCGCGCTACGTAACCGGGGGCGGGTCGGAAGACCTGACCTGGCTGCGGAACACCGGGAACCGCGTCCTGACAGGGTTGGCGAACACGGTTCTGAGAAGCAATTACTCGGACCTCTGCTACGGCTACATTGCGCTCCGCCGGGAGTGCCTTGAAGTCCTTGAGTTGGAGTCGGACGGCTTTGAGATCGAGACGGAACTGATTGTCCGGGCCGCCCGCGCCGGCCTCCGCATCGCGGAAGTGCCGAGCTTCGAACTTGACCGCATCTCCGGCGTTTCGAACCTGCAGACTTTCCGCGACGGATGGCGGGTGCTCCGCACCCTGGCACGGGAATGCACCTCGTGGGAAGCGCCGACCGCGGGGGCAAGGCCCGAAGCCCTCCGACGGGTGAAGTACACCTATCCGAATGTCCGGTTTGCCCGCACACCCACGGATCCGCACAGCGTGCTCACCGTGGCGGAAGGAGCCTAAGGTGCTCGACTTCAATTTCCGACCCACTGCTTCCGTTGTCATCTGCTCCTACACGGAGCAGCGCTGGGAACTGCTGATGGACGTCATTGACTCCGTCCACGCGCAGACGCTTCAGCCGAAGCAGGTGATCGTAGTGGTGGACCACAACGAGGACCTGTACAAGCGGCTGGTGGCTAACGTTCAGGACGTCACCCTGGTAGAGAGCACCGGGGCCCAGGGGCTTTCCGGGGCGCGGAACACGGGCGTAGGCCTGGCCACCTCGGAGATCGTGGCGTTCTTGGACGACGACGCAGTGGCAGCCCCTGACTGGCTCGAAAAGCTGACGGCGCTCTACGACGATTCCGACGTCCTGGCAGTCGGCGGAAAGGTGGAGCCTGCGTGGGAAGGCGGCCGGCCCGGCCACTTCGGCCCTGAACTGGACTGGATCGTCGGCTGCAGCCACCGCGGCATGCCCAAGGTGGCCTCGGAAGTGCGCAACGTCATCGGCGCCAACATGTCCTTCCGGCTTCAGGTGCTCCAGCAGGTTGGTGGCTTCAACCTGTCCCTTGGACGCCAGGGCACGAAGCCGCTGGGATGCGAAGAGACCGAAATCTGCATCCGGGCGGCTGTCGGCTCCCCGGGCTCCCGCATTGTGTACGAACCTGCAGCGCTGGTCCATCACCATGTACCGGTCCAGCGGGGAACATTCCGTTACATGCTGGAGCGTTCATGGTCGGAGGGTCTGTCCAAAGCCCAGGTCAGCCACATCGTGGGACACAAACGGGCCCTGGGTCCCGAGCGGCGCTACGTGCGCAGCGTCCTGCCACGGGCGGTCTTTTCCGCGCTGGCCGCGTGGGGACGCGGTGCCGACCCCCACGGTTTGCGCCGGGCGGGCGCCGACGTGGCCGTTCTGGCAACCACTGCCGCAGGATATCTCTACGGACGCCGGATCGCCCACGGCTCCGGATCGCTGCTGTCCGGCTCAACTCCGGTACCCCTTAGCAGCCCTCCCTGGAGGGAAGCCACGTAATTTGCGCCCAAGGCTTTTGCAAGAGGGGATCGAGCACCGACCCGTCAGCGGAGAGTTATGGTCGTTGCGGTGCTGTCCTTGACCCGGTTGACGGTGGTACCCCAGCCCTCTTGCATTCCTCCGTGCATGAGCTCTTGCACCTCGTCGATGTCGAGATGCTCCGAGAATTGAGGCTGGGTGGTCGGGGCTGTCTACCGGGAATTCGCTGCGGGAAGGCCGTTCACGGCAAGATGTGACCATGGAGAACACGGACCAGCTGCCTTGGGTGAAGAACTACCAGCCGGGCGTTCCGGCCCAGATTGAACTGCCCACGGAGTCGCTCGTGGACATGCTGGAGCGATCCGTGGCCCAGGCCGGCACGGCTCCCGCACTGGAGTTCTTCGGCCGCCGCACCAGCTACGCCGAACTCGGCGAGCAGGTCGACCGGGCGGCCGAGGGCCTGCGCCGCCTGGGCGTCCGCGCCGGCGACCGGGTAGCGCTGATCCTGCCGAACTGCCCGCAGCACGTCGTTGCCTTTTACGCGGTACTGCGCCTCGGCGCCGTCGTCGTCGAACATAACCCGCTGTACACGTCGCGGGAACTCCGCCACCAGTTCGAGGACCACCAGGCCCGTGTTGTCATCGCCTGGGACAAGGCCGCGGCGGCCGTCCGGGACTTCCCGTCCGACGTCGAGATCGACCACGTGGTATCAGTCAACCTGCTCGAGGCGTTCCCCGCGGTCAAGCGCCTCGCACTGCGGCTGCCGGTGAAGAAACTGCGGGCGTCCCGCGAAGCGCTGACCGGGCCAGCCCCGGGAACGACGCCATGGAAGGCCCTCCTGGGTAACGGCCGGATCGCCCCGGAACACCCCCGCCCCTCGGTGGATGACCTCGCCGCGATCCAGTACACCTCGGGGACCACCGGACGCCCCAAGGGCGCAATGCTCACACACTTCAACCTGTACTCGAACGCTTTGCAGGGCGAGGCCTGGATGGAGGGGGCCGAGTACCGGAAGGAAATCTTCTACGCGATCCTGCCGATGTTCCATGCCTTCGGCATGACGCTGTACCTCACCTACGGGATCCGCAAACAGGGCCTGCTGGTTCTGTTCCCCAAGTTTGACCCGGACCTGGTGCTGGATGCGATGAAGAAATCGCCCGCCACGGTGTACTGCGCCGTCCCGCCGATCTACGAGCGCACTGCCATGGCCGCGAAGGAGAAGGGGATCTCGCTCCGGTCCTGCAAGTACTGCATCTCCGGCGCCATGAACCTGCCGGACCACGTGGTGGAACTGTGGGAGTCGGTCTCGGGCGGGCTGCTCGTGGAGGGCTACGGCATGACGGAGTCCTCCCCGGTCGCTCTGGGAAACCCCTTCCACCCCACCCGACGCAACGGCACCATTGGAGTGCCGTTCCCCTCGACCCTGATGAAGGTCGTTGACGTGGACGATCCCGCCGTGGAGGTGGCGCCCGGCCAGCCGGGGGAGCTGCTGCTGAAGGGCCCGCAGGTGTTCCAGGGCTACTGGAACAACCCGGAGGAAACGGCGAAGACCCTTACCGCCGACGGCTGGCTGCGGACCGGAGATGTGGTGACCGTGGACGGTGACGGTTTCACCACGATCGTGGACCGGGCCAAGGAACTCATCATCACCGGCGGCTTCAACGTCTCGCCTTCCGAAGTGGAGACGGTGCTGCGGCTGCACAAGGACGTCAAGGACGCTGCCGTCGTCGGAAAACCCCTCGAACGCGGCGGCGAGATGGTGATCGCCGCCGTCGAACTCGAACCGGGCACCACGCTGGACGAGGACGCCCTCCGCGAGCACTGCCGCGAGCACCTGGCCGGCTACAAAGTCCCCAAACGGATCGTCGCCATCCCGGACATGCCGCGCTCGATGCTCGGCAAAATCCTCCGCAAACAGGTCCGCGAGCAGGTCCTGCCGACGCTCTGACTCTCCTGAGGGAGAAGGCGCACCTGGAATCACCGTACTGCTCGAGCAGGCCTTGGCCGCATGAAGTTTGGTTCGCATACTGGAAGGGAGCTGTGCGGCCGAAGACGGGAGGGCACGATGAGTGGCGAATCGAGCGGGGCGTTCCGGCGCCGGGTGGAGCGCGCAGCGGAACTCCGCGCGCTCCGGATCAGCGGGATGACGGTCCAGGAAGAGGAAGAGCTGGCCGCCGCCGAAGAGAAGGAACGGGACCTGCGCGCAAAGTTCGACGACGCCGCCAGGGCCGAATACCTGATCCGCGATGCCATGGCGCAGGGAAAGTTCGATCACTTGAAGTACGCCGGCAAACCCATCCCGGGGCTGGGAGAGGTATACGACCCTGACTGGTGGGTCAAGGGCCTGATGCAGCGAGAAAACCTCACCGGAATGGGTCCCCCGGCGATCCTGCTCCGCACCGAGGACGCCGGGCTCGACGCCCGGATCGACGAACTGCACACCGAGAAACAGGTCCGCGAGCTCCTGGACGACTTCAACGCCCGCGTTGTTGATGCCCGGCGGCAGCTGCAGGGCGGGCCGCCCGTTGTCACCAAGACCCGCGACGTCGAGGCCGAGCTGCTGCACTGGAGGGAACGCCGCGCGGCGCTCGCAGCCGCCGTCGCCGACCAGGGAGTGCTGCAGGAACCGGAGACCCGCCGCCGCTGGTGGCGGCGGGTCCGGTCGGGCTCCTAGCCTGCCCTGACCTCGGCGGGCGCCGCCGGTCTGCGGACCTGCCGGCCCCGATCCGCGTCAGTACCGTGCGTAGTTCAGTCCCGTGTGTAGTACGGCGGCGTCAGTATTTGGCGATCTGGGCCAAATACCCGTAGTACTGCCCCTTGACCGGGCGGAGGGGATCACCCTCGTAACCGAAGTCCCGGTGATTCTTGTTGTAGTCGGCAGTGAGCTCCAGGTATTGGGACATCACTTCCTTGCCTGAGCCCTCACACGCTCCCTCGCTGATGCACAGAGCCAGCGAACCGGCGACGGCGGGGCTCGCGAAACTGGTCCCGTGGGCCACACCGTAGCCGCCCGGAGCGGTGGACCTCATGCAGACTCCGGGGGCGGCGACGGTGTGCTCCCGGTCATCGGATCCGCTGGCGTAGTTGGAGAAGTACGCCGGCTGGTCATCCAGCTGCCCGATCGTGCCCCAGTCGTCGGGTCCGCAGAGCGGGTCCGCGAGGCCAGCCGGCTTGCCGTCGAAATCCGCTATCGCCGTGGCGGTCAGCACTTCGTCGTAGGTGGCAGGGACTGTGCGGGCGATGTCGATACCGTCGTTTCCGGCCGCGACGGCGTAGGCGACCCCGGCCCTGACTGAGCGGCAGATGGCGTAGTGCATCGGATCGGCGCCCTTGCCGCAGTTGGCGGTTTCGGTGCCCGGGCCGCCGATGCTGATGTTGGCCACCTCGATGTCGTTGTCCGGGTTCTTGTCCTTGCGCGTGGCCGTCACCCAGTCGATGGCGCAGATGAGCATTTCCTCGGTGATCAGACCGGCGTCATCAACGACGCGCACGGACCACAGCGGGGTTCCCGGCGCCGTCCCGATCACGCCCAGGCTGTTGTCCTTTGCGCCGATCACGCCGGCTACGAATGTGCCGTGTCCGACGTCGTCCGATGGGGTCACCTTGACCGGCGAGCCGGTGGAGCAGTCGACGCCGCCGCGCACATTGAGGTCCGGATGGCCGGCGTCGATGCCGCTGTCGATCACAGCCACGTTGACGTCCACGGAGTTCCGGCCCCACTGCCGGTTCTCAGGGAGCGTCCCGCCGATCCTCAACCACCAGAGCGGGGCCACCTGCGAGCCCGGCCCGGGATCCTTGGGCTTCTCGAACTCCCTGGCCACGGTGATGAAATCGACGTTTGGATCTGCAGCGAGACGGGCGGCGACGGATGCCGTCATCGTGGCGGCGTACCCGCTCACGGCGTCGCGGTACACGGTGGAAACCGTGAGGCCATAGCTGCCCTGCTGGGCCGCAGCAGTGGTGCCGGCATCAACCAATCCGTCGTTCAGCACCACAATGTACTTTTGTTCCTGCTCGGCGCCCGTTGAGGGGAGGGCCGCGACGAGGCCCCCGGCCACGGCCAGACTCAGCGCGGCAAGGGCGCCGACGATCCTCCGCAACCGTGGCTTGGAGTTGGGCGGGGGAGCGGTGGTCCCGGGATGCTGGCGTGGATCCTGGGGTGTAGGCGCTGGTTGTCGTGAAAATCCCGGACGGCGGACGTAGCTGAACATAATGGCCTCCACTAGGCGTCTTCGCTATTGAGCGCCCCCCGCTCCTAGCTTAGGCCTGGGATTGGATATTGCACACGGACCTTTGGAATTTCTTGGGCGGCACAGCGGCCCTAGGTGCGGAACCAGTCCTGATCGAAGTCCGGGTGGTCGTAATAGGGCAGGGCCAGGGCATTCAGCGACTGTTCCATCCATTGCAGCGATTGCGGGATCCAGCCGACGTCCTGGTCCGGGGTGCTGACCATCGCCGCGAGCGCCGCCTGGCGCGCGGATTCCACGATGCGGATCAGCCGCCGCTTGGCCTCGCATTCGAGCAGCAGCCGCTGTTCGTACCAGGCGCCGGACTTCGACACCGTCCGGTCGCCGAGGAGGGTCCGCGCCACGGCCTCGTCCTCGCTGATCCGTTCGGACAGGAATTCAACAATGTCCACACCGCGAGCGTACGCGCGCTCTTTGCCCGGCAACCAGTCCCGACCCCGGCTTGAGCCGGGCCTACCGGGCTGCCAGGTTTTCCGCGTCCTCGGGACCGACGAAATGGCAGGATCCCTCGTGCCGCTCGGTCAGGTCGCAGGTGCGGCCCGTCGGCAGGTGGACGTTGCCGCAGAGTCCGGTAATTGCCACGTCCTCGCGGACGTGCAGGCTGCTCAGATCGGGCCGGAACTGGCTCTGCTCATGGATGTGGGGACCACCGTGGGGATTGTGCTCTGGACTGGTCATGTCTGCTGCTCCTTGGAGGGTTGCCGTGCAGGGAGGTGTCAGTCTCGATCTGGGTCCTTAATCCAGTTTCACACCGCCGCGTTAACTGCGGGTTACAGTCCCGTTAGATCCTTGTCTCAGCCCTGATCACTGCCGCCGCACGGGCGCAGCGCCCGGGCGGGCCTTCCAGCGCTTAACTCCCGGCAGCGAGCGGGATCTGCAGGACACCGCCGGCGGCGTCCCAGGTGCTCGCGGTCCCGAGGTGCCGGCTGAGCCGCTGCATCCGTTCCGCGATCTGACGGGAGCTCCTGCCCGCAAGCCGGACCTGGAAATCCGTGATCAGCGTCGGATGCAGACTCAGCGTCCGGGGTGTGCCCCCGTCCGCGGAGAGCAGGAAGATAAACGACTGGTCGTTGCGCTCCAGCGGGTCCACTGCGTAGTCGTCCACAAAGTCCCCGGCGCTGTAGATGATGGGCCGGTTCCTGAACAGTTCGACGCCGCGGAAGATGTGCGGCGAGTGCCCGTAGACGACGTCGGCGCCTGCCTCGATCAGCGCCCGCGCCAGCTCGCGGTGTTCCGGCGGTGCCCCGGAGCCCCAGTTCGGCCCCCAATGCGCGGAAACGATGAGGAGTTCGACTCGGGCTTTCGTCCGCCGGACCAGTTCCAGCAATTCTGTCACCCTGCGGTCGCTGCCTACCGCGGGCACGTAGAAGACGCCGGGCCCGCGATCCGCTTCCCAGTCCGGCTGGTTGTCCGTGAAAGCAATGAGGCCGACGGCGGTCCCTGACACGCGCCGCACCGCGGGCCTGCGCGCGGCGTCACCGTCCAGGCCGGCCCCGGCATGCAGGATGCCGGCGGAGTCGAGTGCAGGCAGCATTTCCCGGAAGGCCCCGGCGCCGTAATCCAGCACATGGTTGTTGGCCAGTGACACCATCCCGATCCCCGCGGCGCGGAGACTCGCCACGTTTTTCGGGTCGGAACGGAAATGGAACACCTTCCCGGGCTCCGGCTCCCCGCCGGCTGCCAGGACGCATTCGAGATTGGCGATGATGAGGTCCGCCGTGCGCAGCACGGCGCCCGTGTCGCCCCACGGGTATTCGGCACCGGCCCGTCGCAAGCGCTCGTTGACCAGCCGGCCCAGCATGACGTCGCCCAACAATGCAATCAACATGGCGAACCCGTGGGCCGTTCAGGACTCGTAGTTTTCCACTTGTTCGACGGGGCGGGGCTCCGCATCATCAGGGTTTTCGCCGTACTGCAGCTTGGCCCGGCGCTGCCGCAGGAGGTCCCAGCACTGGTCCAGGTCCTCTTCGATCCGCTTCAACCGGGCGTGCTCCGGGCTGTGTTCGTAGTCCGGCGAGGAGGACGGCGCCTTTTCGCGGAGCGTCTGCTCTTCTTCTACCAGTGCTGAAATTCGTTCCAGGATGTGTTGTTCGTCCATGACGGCCTTCTTTTCGGGTAGCGGTCCTCCCGCCAGACTAGCGAGGCGATGAAGCACTGGCCAGAGGCCCGTCAACCAGGAGGGGCGGCAACGATCAATGATCAGCTTGCTTATTATTTCGTGGCTTTCTAGAGTTGATTTTGTAAGGCATCAACTCTCCGAGTGGAGGGCCCCGGCCGCTCAATGGCTGTGTGGACCTCCCCGGGCACCAGAGGAGGACCAATGTCACAGCACAATATTGCCGGTAAGAAAGTCGCTTTCCTGCTCACGGATGGCGTGGAGCAGGTGGAACTGACCAGCCCCTGGAACGCCGTGAAGGAAGCTGGCGGCGTGCCCACCTTGGTGGCGCCCAAGAGCGGGAAGCTGCAGGGCTTCGACGGCACCGAAAAGGGGCAGAAGTTCGACGTCGACCTCACCGTCGCCGAAGCCAACGCATCCGACTTCCACGCGCTGGTGATCCCCGGCGGCGTCGTCAACGCGGACCACCTCCGCGCCGACAAGGACGCGCAGGCCTTCACCCGCGCCTTCTTCGAGCAGCACAAGCCGGTGGCCTCGATCTGTCACGGCCCGTGGGTCCTGATTGATGCCGGCGTCATCAAAGGCCGGAATGTCACGTCCTATTACACGCTCCAAACCGACCTGAAGAACGCCGGAGCCAACTGGAGTGACCAGGAAGTGGTGGTGGACCAGGGCCTCGTGACAAGCCGGAACCCGCACGATCTTCCGGCGTTCAACGACAAGCTGCTGGAAGAGATAGCCGAGGGCGAGCACGCCGGACAGACGGCCTGAGCGGCAGCTCCATGCGCGGCGCCGGGCAAGGGGGCCAGGGAGCGGCGGCGGACACCTACCCTAAACGTTCGATTTGGGGCAGGATGTGCCATGTAAAAGTGCGCCGGCCGCGGCCGCACCCTGGCACCCTCGCCGGCGCCCCAGCTGCAAGGAGTCCCGGATATGACCACGCTTAACCCGTACTTGAGCTTCCGCGACAACGCCAAAGAAGCCATGACCTATTACCAGTCAGTGTTCGGCGGTGAACTGACCATCAGCACTTTCGGCGAGTACCACGCCAGCGAGGACCCCGCCGAGCAGGACAAGATCATGCACTCCATGCTGACCACGGACAAGGGCATGGTGCTGATGGGAGCGGACACTCCCAACGGCATGGACTACACGCCCGGCAGCAGCATCTCCGTGTCCCTCAGCGGCTCCGATGAGGCCGAACTGCGCGGCTACTTCGACAAGCTCGCCGACGGCGGACGCGTGACGGTGCCGATGGAGAAAGCGCCATGGGGCGACGTCTTCGGGATGTGCACGGATAAATTCGGCACCGACTGGCTGGTCAACGTCGGTCCGGAATCGGGCCAGGCCTAGGTCCGTCCCGCGCCGGCCGGCCCTGGACAGGGCTTGGCCGGCCGGCCGCGCACCCGTGCTTCGCCGGCCGTATTCCCCTCCTGCCGGGCCACGGCTATCCTGAAGGCCGCCGGGACACCGTATTTTCTTGGAGTCCACATTCCCGGCCGGGAGAGGCATTCCATGAATGAGAAGCTCCACCTCACGCCCGAGGATGAGTTCCCGGAGGACCTCAGCAAGGTGGAAGACACGGAGTTGCAGGTCCTGGACAGCCAGGTCCAGCGCCAGCTGGACTACGAGTACGTCGTGGAGGGTGAACCGCACCCGGAAACCGAGTTCAGGCACTACGATCTGGACGAGGAATTCAGCGAACGGGATAAACGCGAAGACTGATCGGCGGAATCTGTCAGTATGCTTACTGGACGCCTCCCGGCGGCGCAGAGAAGGCGCTGAACAGAAAAGAGCCCACGATGACCAGGCCCGCCCGCTTCGAGATCGAGGCCGCAGGCCAGATCGGCCATGTTTACGCCTCGAAGGGCCCCGCCAGCCCGCTGCCCGCGCCGCCCGCCGTCGTACTGGTCCACGGCATCGGCGTCTCCCACCGCTACCTCCGCCGGCTGCACGGGCTGCTGGCGGAAACCGGCGACACGTACTCGATCGACCTGCCCGGCTTCGGTGCGACCCCAAGGCCCGCCCACGCTCTTTCCGTCGCTGACCACGCAACGTATATTCTGGGCGCCCTGGAGCAGCTCGGGGTGCTGGAATTCGTGCTCGTTGGGCACTCGATGGGAAGCCAGTTCGCGGTCGAGGCCGCACTGCAGCAGCCGGCCCGGATTTCCCAACTGGTCCTGATGGGTCCGGTGGTCGATTCGAAGCGCCGCTCCGTCCTGCAGCAGGGTCTCGGCCTGGAGCTCCCCCAGCCCGCGCCCGGCCGCGCCCGCGCCGTTCAGGCGCTCCGCCCC
>CALMVY010000023.1 GCA_937873245.1 uncultured Arthrobacter sp.
CGAAGTGGAGACAGTCCTGGGCAGCAGCGAAGGCCCGGCCGGCGAAGAGCAACTCCGGGACTGGTCCGAGGAGGCCAACGACGCCCTCGCCCTGCTGCTGGCCGAGTCCTGGTACGTGGAGGTCTTTGACCCGCTGTGGGGACGGAACGGCGTGCTCCTGCCGGCAGTGCTCACGGCGCTGGCCGGCGTGGAAACAGGCGGCTAGGGCGAGTCCCGGCTAATGCTCAAGGCTCAGTCCGGACACGACTTTTGAACTCCGGGCTACGCCGCGTAGTTCAGTCGTCACAGGTGCAGCGCTAATCTTGGGGCACATCGGCCATGACCGAATCGACGTGCTCTCCGCAGCCGGCCCAGGTGATTTTTCCACAACGATTACAACGAACTGCAGCGCACATCTGAACTCCAATTTCGGGGTGCCGCGGATGCCGCACCTGATACAGCAATAATACCCCATAGGGTATATTGAGGGGGTCCCTGCCACAGGGGCCATGCCCGGGAGCCCCGAAGGATCACCATGAACACGCAGGAACGCCCGGAAGGCCTGACGCCAGAGCAGGCCACCAGCCCTGGGCACATCACTGCCTCCGCCCGGCCCGGCGTGGAGAATCAGCGCCTTCAACGCCGCGTGGTCTCTGTCCTTGTCGGCGGCCAGATCCTCGGCGGCATCGGCATGGGAGCCACGCTTTCCCTGGGCTCCCTGCTGGCAGCACAGCTCTCCGGATCCAACGCGTGGTCCGGCATGGCCGCCACGATGAGCACCCTCGGCGCCGCCTTCGCCGCAGTCCCCCTGGCCCGGCTGGCGCAGGCCCGCGGCCGTCGGATCTCGCTGTCCACCGGCGCCCTGATTGCCGGCGCGGGCGCCGTCACGGCTATCGCCTCAGCCGCCCTGGCCACTTTTCCGCTGCTGCTGCTGGGCCTCATGCTCCTAGGTGCAGGGTCCGCCGTGAATCTGCAGGCCCGGTTCGCCGCCACCGACCTATCCCGCCCCGGCTCCCGCGGCCGGGACCTCTCGATCGTGGTGTGGTCGACCACAATCGGCGCCGTTCTGGGCCCGAACCTCTTCGGTCCCGGCGAGACCGTCGGCGGTGCCTTGGGCCTTCCCCCGCTCACTGGCGCGTTCGCCTTTTCCGTGGCCGCCCAGCTCGCGGCCGCCGTCGTTTATGCGGCAGGCCTGCGGCCCGACCCCCTGCTCACCGCGATGGCCTCACGCGTGCCCGACCCTAAAGCACCCCAGCCCAAGAGCGGCTTGCGGATTCTGCGGAGCAACCCCAAGGCGCGGTACGCGGTGGCGGCCGTCGCCCTCAGCCACGCCACGATGGTGGCGCTCATGTCAATGACGCCCGTGCACCTGCGCGACCACGGGGCCAGCCTCACGGTAGTAGGCCTGACGATCAGCCTGCACATCGCCGGCATGTACGCGCTGTCTCCCGTTTTCGGCTGGATGGCGGACAAGGCTGGCCGGCTGCCGACCATCATTTTGGGCCAAGGGATGCTGCTGGTTTCGTTGATGCTGGCGGGAGTCGCGCCGGACTCCGGCACCGCCGTGACCGCGAGCCTGATCCTGCTCGGGCTGGGCTGGTCCGCCTCGGTGGTTGCCGGTTCGGCCATGGTGGCCGAGTCCGCGCATATGCAGGACCGGCCGGCGATCCAAGGCGCTTCTGACCTGAGCATGAACGCGGCCGGGGCGACAGCCGGCGCGCTGGCCGGCCCGGCGCTGGCCGCCGTCGGGTATTCCGGGCTCGGTTTCTTCTCCATCGCCCTGGTGGTCACCGTGATCATCTGGACCGCCCTGCAGCCACGACGCCCCAGCCCAGACCAGGAACAGCCATGACACTCAACAGCGAGCCCGCACAGAACACCGGCCCGGGCGCCGGAACACCAACGGGCCGCGTCCGGCAACTCCAGCAGGTGCTCCGCAGCTGGTCCCGGGCACGCGTGGTCGCGACCATCGTCGCAGCCGGGTTCGCCGCCGTCTTCCTGATGACCGCCAACGGCATGTTTTCCGGCGGTGGCACCGGCTGGACGGGCTACGCCCTGGTGGGCGCCGGATCGATCCTGGCTGGCTTGCTGGTGGGGAGCTTCGTGAACGCACCGATCGGCGCGGCGGCCACGCTGTGCGATCTGCGCTGGCCCACCCTGGGCCTTTTCGGCGCGGTGTGGGCGAGCTCAACGAGGGAGGCTGTTCCGGTGGCCCAGATCGCCGTCGGCCTGCTGTCCCTGGCCGTGATGGCCTGGGCCCTGCACGGGCGGCTGGAACTGGAGCGCAAGGTCACGCTGGGCCGCAACCCGCAGGATAACGACGTCGACGCTTGCACCGACTGCCGGCCGCTGTTTCCCGCCAAGCCGCGTCCACCCGTGTGAAGGGCGCGGCTGCCGGGAGCAGGTCAGAGGCGGATGTAAGCCCAGCCGTCCCATTGACGCTGGGCGAGGTGAGCGATAGCTGCCGGGACCATTTCGACGCCGGCCAGCAGGCCCTCCGCCGACACTCCCGCTGAACGCAGGCTGTTCCCGCAGGCCAGCACCCGGACGCCGCTGGCGACGGCGCCGGAAATGGCGTCCCCGGAGCCCGAGCCCTCCGCCAAGTGGACAACACCCGGTCCCTGGATGACAGCCTCGACGCGAACCTCTGGTCCGAGCGCCGCTACAGCGTTCTGGCTGCTCCGCAGCACCCCGGCAAGGGCGCCGTCATGCAAAGGGCCGGCCGAGTGAGCCACGATGCCGCGCGGGCGCTCCGCAGGCAGCGCCCCGGGCCGGATCCCGCCGTGTTCAGCGGCGTCCTCGGCATGGTTTTGGGCTGCAAATTCAGACACACAATCTCCTTCAGCGCGGACGGGGCCTCCCGGTGAAAACCGGGCCGGGCAATTTCCTGCATGCTAGCGGCCGCCGCACGAAAATGTACAAACATTCCGGGGGGAACTCTCGGCCCGCGGCCAGGCCCGTGGCCGGTTTTCGCGACGGAATTTTCCGGTGTTTTACAACAGCGGGTAGGTCACGTAGCCTCGCAGTCACTAAATGTCTATACATTTCAGCGCCCCTACGGCACGCTTGAGGAGCCTCTATGCCCACCTTGACCAAGCCCAGACCCGAAGCCGCCAAGCCACGTCGCCGCACTGCATCGATAATCCTGCCGGCACTAGGCATCGCTGTGCTGCTGCTGTTCGTGGGACTACTCTCCTACCAGGGTGCCGCGGCCCAAAAAGGCGCCGACAAACAGCGGCAGTCCCAGGACGCCACGAGTCCCGCCGGCGAAAAACTGGACATGTCCCGCCGGGTCGCGGGCGATCCGACCGCCATCGGAAGCGCGGATGCACCGGTCGTTCTGGTGGAGTATGCCGACTACCGCTGCCCGTTCTGCGGGCTGTTTTCCCGGGACACCCTTCCCCCGCTGGTGGCCAAGTACGTTGAGCGCGGAGACCTGAGGGTGGAGTGGCGTGACCTGCCGGTCTTTGGGGCCGAGTCATCCGCCGCCGCGGTTGCCGGGCGCGCGGCCGGCGAGCAGGGGCGGTTCTGGGAATTCAACAAGGCCGTCTTCGCGATCGCACCGGAACGCGGCCACGCCGAACTGCCCCGGGAGCGGCTGATCCAGCTTGCCGGCGACGCAGGAGTCCCTGACTTGAAGAAGTTCGAAGCGGACCTGGACTCCGCCGAACTCAAGGCGGCGGTGTCCAAAGACGCCCAGGAGGCAGCCGCCCTGGGCGCAACCGGCACCCCCACCTTCCTCGTGAACGACACCCCGCTCGTTGGTGCGCAGCCGCTGGCCACCTTTGAGAAGGCCATCGAGGCTGCACTGAAGTCGGCCAAGGGTAACTGATGGACATCGGCTACGCCGGGGCGTTCCTGGGCGGCGTCCTTACCCTGCTGAGCCCTTGCTCGGCACTCTTGTTGCCGGCCTTCTTTGCGTATGCCTTCTCCACCAAGACCCGGCTGGTGGCACGAACAGGGCTGTTCTACCTGGGCCTGCTGAGCACCCTGGTGCCGCTGGGCATATTTGCCGGGGTACTTGGGTCCCTCGTCACGCAGCACCGGCCAGTCCTGATCGGCGTTTCAGCGGCCCTGGTGATCATCCTGGGAGTCGCCCAGATCGCCGCAATCCGGCTTCCCTCCGGACTCGCACCGACGGCCGGCGCCGGACCATCCCGGCTTTCCGTCTTCGCCCTCGGCACCGTTTACGGTGTCGCCGGAGTCTGCACCGGGCCCATTTTGGGCTCCATCCTGACGGTGGCGGCAGTGGGCAGCAACGCCGTCTACGGCGGCGCACTGCTGGCCGTATTCGCGTTAGGGATGGCGTTGCCGCTGTTTGTCCTGGCCCTCTTGTGGGATCGGCTGGGCATCTCCGGCCGGCGCTGGTTGCGGCGGCGGCCGCTCACCATCGGGACGTGGTCGAATTCCTGGCTGATGATCGTTTCCGGCCTCATTTCCGTCGGCATCGGGGTGCTTCTCCTGATCAGCGACGGGACGGCTGGCCTGGGCGGCGTGCTGACAGTCCAGGACCAGTTCCGGGCAGAATCGGCTGCTACCGAGGCTGCCGCCGGCATCCCCGACCTCGTTGTCGCCGGGGTCGCGGCCCTGGTTCTCGCGGTCGGCGTGGCACTGTATTTCAAGAGCCAGCGGAACGAGTCACCCGTGCCGCACCGAGACACACCCGGAGCAGTGGAGCAGCAAAATGCGCCGGAGACCGCGACCAACCGGACCGTCAGCGCCGCTGGCCCGGCCCAGCCAAAGACAGGGATGCCCGATGATCCGCAGTAAATCCGGAACTTTGATGCCTGCCTTGGCGCAGTGGCCCGCGCGGCGCTGGCTGGCCGCGGCCGTGGCAGCCGCCGCCACCTACCTCGGGGTGGCCGTGCCCACGGACCTGATCGACACGCCGCTCTTCAGCCGCGAGATCCCGCCGACCTGGTGGTCCTTCCCGGTCCTCGGCGTCACCGCGGTCCTCACCGGATTGCTGCTGGCCACCTACGTCTCCCGTGAACCCGCCGGCGGCGAACAACCCGCCGGCGGCGACTCCGGTGCCGTAGATGATCGCGGCCCGAGGGGGGCCCGCCACGGCGGCGATTCCGGCCACCGTCGCCGCCCGGGCCACCGCTAAAATCGATGTCCCCACCAAGTTCCCCTTCGGTGACTCGGTTGAACTCGTTGTCACGACCGACAAGCCGGCCACCTTCCCGCTCTACCTGCGGGTGCCGGGGTGGTGCCAGGCGGTGACGCTCGCCGATGAGGCGGTCTACGCGCTCGGCCTTGCCCCACGCTCGGTGGTGGCAGCGCGCGATCCGGGGTTGTTCCAGGCGTGGCGGCGCTGGGTCTTGCAGCGCGCTTGACCCTTTCCAGCCTAATAAGCCCATAAAAACCATAATCGGCCCGTCAGGCTTGCCCGAGGCGGACGCCTGAGGGAGAATACCGCGCTGTTTTTCGGGCGGATGCGCACAATCCCGGCTGTACCGCGGTCCGACGCAGCGCAAGAACACAACAATCCCCTTGGCGGGCCCGCCACCTGAGGCTCCATATATAGTCGAGCCGGTGCCGACGAATGACGCCAGGGGATTTTTATTTACCGCCGATTTCTGACTTGAAGAGGAAACGCCCATGACCGCCAAACCGAAAGAGGCACTCCCCAGCCGCCGTGACCTGGCCAACGCCATCCGCGCGCTTTCCATGGACGCGGTGCAGAAGGCCAACTCCGGTCATCCCGGCGCCCCCATGGGCATGGCCGACATCGCCGAGGTGTTGTGGAACGATTATCTCAAGCACAACCCGGCCAATCCGAAATGGGTCGACCGCGATCGTTTCGTGCTCTCCAACGGCCACGGCTCGATGTTGTTGTACAGCCTGCTGCACTTGACCGGCTACAACCTGCCGCTGGAAGAAATCAAGAATTTCCGCCAGCTGCACTCCAAGACCCCGGGTCATCCCGAGTACGGCTACGCCCCCGGCGTTGAAACCACCACCGGTCCGCTGGGCCAGGGGATCAGCAACGCCGTCGGCATGGCGATCGCCGAGAAGGTGCTGGCCGGCCATTTTAACCGCGACGGCCATCAGATTGTCGATCACTATACTTATGTATTCCTCGGCGACGGCTGCCTCATGGAAGGCATCTCACACGAGGCCTGCTCGCTGGCCGGCACGCTGGGCCTGGGCAAGCTGATCGCGTTTTACGACGACAACGGCATCTCCATCGACGGCCACGTCGAGGGCTGGTTCACCGACGACACCCCGAAGCGTTTCGAGGCCTACGGCTGGCACGTGGTGCGCGACGTCGACGGCCACAACCCGGACTCCATCCGCAAGGCCATCCTGGAG
>CALMVY010000024.1 GCA_937873245.1 uncultured Arthrobacter sp.
GACGGCGTGCCGCCGCGGGAGCTGGAGTAGCCGATGGTTCCCTCGGGCGCCCGCCACCGCGTCGTCGGCTTCGGCATGTCGCTGGCCGTGCTGGCGTTCGTCGACCGGGTGGTGATCGCCCAGGCGGCGCCGCTCATCTCGGCCGACCTCGGCTTCGACAAGGTGATGATGGGCACGGTGCTGAGCGCGTTCCTGCTCGCCTACGGCCTGTTCGAGATTCCCGGCGCCTGGTACGGCGACTGGGTCGGCGCCCGCAAGGGCCTGATGCGCATCGTCCTCGGCTGGTCGGCGTTCACCGCGCTCACCGGGGCGGCGTGGAACTTCACCTCGATGGTGGTGGTGCGGTCCAGCTTGATGGAGAGATCGTTGGGGTTGCGGCCCTCAACCGGCGTGCCGGCGTCGACAGCCTTGGCGGCCGCCTCTGCGGAGATCTTGGTGAAGGTCTCGCCCACCTTGATCTGCGCAACGCCGAGCTTGCCGCTGACGGCGGAGTCGTCGGCGTAGGTTACGGCGCCCGGGGTGTCGGTGACGGTCTTGACCACACCGGAGGTGCCCTTGGCGTTCTCACCCTGGAGGGTTGCCGGCCAGATGCCGGAGGCCTTGTCGGTCCAGGTTTCCGGAGCCGCAGCAGCAAGGTACTCGGTGAAGTTGGTGGTGGTGCCGGAGTCATCCGAGCGGTTCACCGGAGTGACCGCCAGGTCCGGCAGGGTGGCGTCCGGGTTCAGGGCGGCGATGGCCGGATCGTTCCAGGTGGCGATTTCGCCGCGGAAGATCTTGGCAACGGTGACGGCGTCGAGGTTCAGTTCCTTGATGTCGGGCAGGTTGAAGGCCACGGCGATCGGGGAGATGTAAACCGGGATGTTGAGTGCGGCGTCGGGGCCGCACTGGGTGGTGGAGCTGGCGTACTCCTCGTCCTTGAGGTAGGCGTCGGAGCCGCCGAACTGGGCGGAGCCGTCCAGGAGGGCCTTGCGGCCAGCGCCGGAGCCGTCCGGGGAGTACTGAACCGACGCGCCCTGGTTCGCCGAGGCGAAGTTGGTCTTCCACGCGTCCATGGCCGCACCCTGTGCGGAGGAGCCGATGCCGGTCAGCGTGCCGGTGACCTTGGGTCCCGATGCCGTGGCGGTTGCGGGGGCGGTGCCCGTCGCGTTGTCAGAACCACAGGCGGTCAGCGCGAGAGCGCCGGCTGCGATGACAGCGATTGCCGCGTGGCGGCCGAAGCGGAGTGCCTTCACTAGATGTACCCCTTCCAGGGATTTTCTATGCGTGCCGGGCCGGAGAAGCCAGACAGGGGATGCGTACGGTTTGTACCTTTACTGAAGGTAGGTGCCCCAGATGAAGAGAATGGCTGCCCAAGGTGAACGAAGGGTTAACGACGCCGGGCCATTGGCTTACATCCGCCGGGTCCCTCTTGCGTTAGCTGCGTCACGTCCGTAGGGATTGTGCCGCGGCCTGCGCTCGAAGACCGAACAAATAGACTGGAGCGCATGGCCCCCGCCCCTGGACTCTCAGCAAGCGCCCGATTCCTGCGCGGACGGGTCCGCACCGGACTGGTCCGGAGCCGGAACTCCCTGGTGCCGGCCGTCCAGATGACCGCCTGCGCGGTCGGCGCGTACGCGTTTGCGGAGTACGTCCTGGGCCACAGCGGCCCGCTCTTCGCCGCCACGTCCTCTCTCATCGCCCTGGGCTTTTCCCGCGACCCCCGGCTGCGCCGCGTGATCGAGGTCGGCCTGGGCTGCACCATCGGCATCGTGGTCGGGGACCTGCTGCTGCAGTGGCTGGGCTCCGGAATCTGGCAGGCCGCCGTCGTGCTGCTGTTCTCGATCCTGCTGGCCAGGTTCCTGGACAGCGGGACGATCTTCACCACCCAGCTGGGGCTGCAGTCGGTGCTGGTGGTGCTCCTGCCGGCGCCGGCCGGGGGGCCGTTCACCCGCAGCATCGACGCGATCGTGGGCGGGGTGTTCGCCTTGCTGGTGACGATCCTGATCCCGAAGGACCCGCGCCGGGAACCCCGCAACGACGTCAAGAAGCTCCTGCACGAGCTCGCCGAGGTGCTGCGCGAGTGCGCCTCCGCGCTGACTTACAGCGACTCCACCCAGGCCTGGCACGCGCTCATCCGGGGGCGGAACTGCCAGCCCCTGGTTGATGCCATGCGGCAGTCCCTGCGGGCTTCCGGCGAGGTGGCCACCCTGGCGCCGGCTTACCGGCGGCACCGGGAGGAGCTGGACCAGATGGAGCAGTCGCTGGACTACATCGACCTCGCCCTGCGCAACAGCCGGGTCTTCGCCCGCCGCCTCACCAGCGCCATCAACCATGCGGCGCTGTCCGACGATGCCACCCAGAACATCGCCGACGTCCTGCAGGACACGGCCGACGCCGTCGACGAACTCTCCCTGGGCCTGGCGGAAGTACACGACGGCGTCCGCCGCGCCCACCTGCGGACGGCCCGGACGGAGCTGCGGGAAATCGCCGGCCGGCTGCATCCGCGGCTGCTGGACGTGCAGCGGCTGGAGGGCGAAACGGTGGTCATGCTGTTCCGCCCGCTGATGGTGGACCTGCTGGAGGCGGCCGGCGTCGATTCCCGGGAAGCCCGCGACATCCTGCCGCCGCTGTAGCTGCCGCCGCGACCGTGGTTGTCGTACGCCGCGGATAGGGTGGAGCAATGGCTACCAAGACTTCCCGGTCCACCAAGGCGCCGGGCTACAAATGCGCCGAATGCGGCTGGACCACTGCCAAGTGGGTGGGCCGCTGCGGCGAGTGCCAGGCCTGGGGCAGCGTTGAGGAGACCGGCGGCGCCGTGGCGCGCACGACGGCGGCCACCACCGTACTGGAGCCGGCCCGCCGGATCTCCGAGGTGGACGCCACCACCGCGGCGTTCCTGCCCACCGGCGTGGACGAACTGGACCGCGTGCTCGGCGGCGGGCTGGTTCCCGGCGCGGTGATCCTGCTGGCGGGCGAACCCGGCGTCGGCAAGTCGACCCTGCTGCTGGACGTCGCGGCCAAGTTTGCCCGCACCGCGCAGGATGTCCTCTACATCACGGGCGAGGAGTCCGCCGCGCAGGTCAAGCTCCGGGCGGACCGGATCGACGCCGTCGCCGAATCCCTGTACCTCTCCGCCGAAACTGATCTCGGCCAGGCCCTGGGCCAGGTGGAGAAGCTCGAGCCGCGCCTGCTGATCGTGGACTCGGTCCAGACACTGAGCAGCGCCGACGTCGAAGGCAGCGCCGGCGGTGTTTCGCAGGTCCGTGAGGTGGCGGCTTCCCTGATTGCCGCCGCCAAACGCCGCAACATGACGACGCTGCTGGTGGGCCACGTGACCAAGGACGGCTCCATCGCCGGGCCCCGGCTGCTGGAGCACCTCGTGGATGTGGTGTGCCAGTTCGAAGGCGAACGCCACTCCCGGCTGCGGCTGCTGCGGGCGGTCAAGAACCGGTACGGCCCCACCGACGACGTCGGGTGCTTCGACCTGAACGAGGACGGCATTGTGGGCCTCGCTGATCCGAGCGGGCTGTTCGTCTCCCGGACCAAGGAGCCCGTGTCCGGCACGTGCATCACGGTGACCCTCGAGGGACGCCGGCCCCTGCTCGCGGAAGTGCAGTCCCTGCTGGCAGAAAGCGCCAGCTCCCAGCCCCGCCGGGCAACCAGCGGACTGGACAGTTCCCGGGTGGCCATGCTCCTGGCGGTCCTCCAGCAGCGGGCCGGCTGCCTCCTGAGCAAGGACGATTCCTACGTCGCGACCGTGGGCGGCGTGAAACTCAGCGAGCCCGCCACGGACCTGGCCGTCGCCCTGGCCGTGGCATCGGCCAAGTCCAAGAAACCCCTGCCGCAGCGGCTCATCGCTTTTGGCGAAGTGGGCCTGGCCGGTGAAGTCCGTCCCGTACCCGGCATCAACCAGCGCATCCAGGAAGCCCACCGGCTGGGGTTCACCCACGCCGTAGTCCCGGCGAGCCCGAACGGCCCCGGCCCCGTGCCCGCGGGCTTCTCTGTGCGGGAAGTAGGGCACCTGGCCGAAGCGCTGGGGCTGCTGATCAACTGAGGTTTTGCTCCCTGTTCCGGCGTGAGAATGGCCTTCCTGACCGCTGTTCCGGCGTGACCGTTGTGCCAAGCTCCGACGCTCCTGCCCAGTTGCCCCACAGGCCGGGCCCGGAACGCTGCGGAATTCCGCATCTTTGCGCGTGCACCGGTCCGCCCGGAACCGGGCAACCGGGCAGGAACGCAGGCCGGGCCTCCGGAATGGCGACTCGGCCCTATGCCCCGCCCGGTATCCGGAGGATCATAGGGGAAGGGAAGCTTAAGGGACGTTGCGGGGACGGTCACAGGCGAAGGGATCAGGCCATGATGGGGTATTACGGCAACGGCTTCGGCTGGATGTGGCTCTGGGGGCTTCTGTTGCTGGTCGGGATCGCGGTGCTGGTGCTGCTCGCGGTCCGGCTCTTCACCGGCGGAACCAGCCGCGGCGGCCCCTCCCAATCGGGAGGAACCGGACCCTACGGCGCACCGCCCTATGGCGCGCCCGGGACTCCCCCGGGCGGTCCCGGCTTCCCTGGCGGCAAGAGCCAGGCGCGCCTGATCCTGGATGAGCGCTTCGCGAGGGGCG
>CALMVY010000025.1 GCA_937873245.1 uncultured Arthrobacter sp.
GGGCTGGCGACGAGCCTGGTCGGCGAGCTCAAAGTCGGGGTCTTTTCGCCGCTGGCACCGTTCAGGCTCCCGGCAATTCTTCAGACCTTCGAAGGCCAGCATCCGGGAGTGGAGGTCTCCTTCCTCGAAGCTGACCTGGCAAGCCTTCAATCCGCCCTGCTGGAGGGGCAGTTCGATGTGGCGGTGATGTATGGCCACGGCCTGGGCCGGGGATTCATCCGCACGGTGCTGGAGCGGGTGCCGCCCCATGTCCTGGTCCACGCCGAGCATCCCGCGGCGTCCCGCCCCGAGCGGAGCATCGCCCTGAAGGACCTCGACGGCGAACCGTCGGTGGTGCTGGACCTGCCGCACAGCCGGGAATACTACGAGCAGCTCTACGCCATCGCCGGGGTGACACCCAACGTCCGGCACCGCTTCGCAGGCTATGAAACGGTCCGGTCATTCGTGGCGAAGGGCCACGGGTACGCCATGCTCAACCAGCGGCTCCACAGTGACCTGACCTACTCCGGGGGCAGGGTTGTGGCGCTCACCCTGACCGATGATTTCCCCCCGATCGAAGTGATGCTGGTCCGGCCGGAGGGAGTCACGCCCACCCGCAGGGCCCTTGCCTTCGAGGAGACGTGCATCCGCCTGTACGGGGCCGCGCGGAACTGAACCGCCCGCACGTGGCGGCGGGTCCCCGAAGTTGGCATCGAAAAAATCGATTGATATGTCAAAAACTATCAATTAGACAGATGTGAAGCGGATCACACACAGTTGCTGCAGTGCGGTGATGCCGGAGACTCTCCGGCAAGAAAATCCCCGTAGCGACGGCCCCGGCCGACTTCCTCAGCGCGAAAGCCATGTTGATCAAAGGAGATTCAATGGTTCCGATTCACGCCCCACGTGTCCGAAGCATGTCCGTGCAGGGGCAAGCCGGCAACACCGCGGCAACAATGGCAGATTTCATTTCCCGTGGCCGTAACACGCCACAGGACTTCGGAAACACGGCGCCTCTAGCGTGGCAGTCATGACGATCAACGACATCAAGGACCAGCCTCCGGTCTCCGGGACCGCCACAACGACCCTGGCCCAGGACTCCGCCCCGGGAACCCCGCCCATCACCAAGATGCAGAAGCGGGTTCTGGCCGGCGGCAGCATCGGCCAGTTCATCGAGTTCTACGACTTCACGCTCTACGGCCTCACCGCCGTCATCTTCTCGCAGCTCTTCTTCCCGGGCAGCAATCCCGTCGCGGCCCTGCTGGCAACCTTCGCCACGTTCGGCGTCGCGTTCGTGGTCCGCCCCATCGGCGGATTGTTCTTCGGAGCCTTGGGTGACCGGA
>CALMVY010000026.1 GCA_937873245.1 uncultured Arthrobacter sp.
GTCCGACAGGTGCGCCGTCGCCGGGGGTTGCCGGACCGGCGGCCGAAGCCAGGAATCACCGCCGCGAACTTCGGCACCGCGTAAAGACCCTCAAACGTGCCGGCATGAGACATCCCTTGGCCGCATAGGGGCGCCGGTTCGATGCTTCCCGGCATGTGTCCTGGCGGTGCTGCCACGCGTTGTGACCACGGGTGGACCGGCCCGTGGCATCCACGGCGTCCCGAGCCGCCGTGGCTTACCGGATGATCGTCAGCGGCTTCGTCGGTATCACGCAGGACACCCGTTCAAGAGTGAGGGCCGCTCCGGCCCCCGCAACCCGGTTGTTCCTGCCCGTGTCGTCGCACCAGTCGATATTGAAGGGCATCGCGGTGATGACCGACACTCCAGCGGCGGTCCCCGCCGGTACGTCAAAGCCGTAGCTGAAGCTGCCGGCGTCGTTCATGGGTGCGGTCGCGGTCAACACTTCCACGCCCGCGGCGTCGGTCATGGTCACCTGGATCCGGGCGTTCCCGCCATAGCGTGGGTCGCAGGCGGCGTCCGGCGCCGTCACAGTCACTCGATCGCCGGATTTCGCGCGCGACGGTGCCACGGAAAATGCCGGCGGGAAACAGGGCGGCTCCCCGTTCCCGGGGATGGTGGATACGCAACCCGAGACCCCGACAGCCAGCAACACGACACCCGCCGGCAGGAACGCCAGGGTCCGGAGGCGACGGCGGGGGACAGGGTTCCCGGGACCGGCCGCCAGAGCTTCAGGCACTTCTGGGCCTCTTCTGCCACCCGGCAGTTCCCAGGAGGATCAGCAACGCGAGGCCGCTTGCCAGATAGAGCATGCCACCCCACGGGGCATGATCGCCTCCCGATGTCGCAAAGGCATCAGCGATACCCACGCCGCCCGTAAACGCCACGAACATGTGGGACGGCGCCGCGAGCACCACCAATGCCAGATAGCCGGCAACCACCTGGCGCGCGCGTGGAGCTCTCTCAAGGATCGTGCTGATCAGGGCAACCAGGGCCAATGCGACGCCGACAGCACTCCAGGCGATCACTCGCGGCGCCCCCAGGGTCTCGCCGGCGGCGTCCAGGGCTGCGTAGATTTCGCTAAGGGTTGCACCGGGGACCGCCGCCAGCGGATTCCACACGAGGATCTGGCATGCACCGGCGATCGAATAGGCGGTCAGCACCGAGGAGCCGACACCCGCGGCCAGGACCGCCCGTCGCTTCGGAACATTTCCCCCTGGATCCATGGGCATAAGCTACCACCAGCGGACGCCGTGGCCGGAGTGAAAGCCCCGTTAATTGAGCGAGAGGATGACGTAGAGGGCCGTAAGAACCAGGACGGTGGGCGTCATGACGAGTCGCTCGGGTTTGCTGCGGGAGATCCCGTTCATGACGATGCCAAGCGCGAAGTAGGAAGTAGGCAGTGAGGACCCATGTGGAGACGCTGGTGACGGTGTCGTTGATGAGTGGTGGTGCCCCCACGATCGCCTGTCCGCGGCCGGCCAGGAGTGGCCGGCGGGCCCGGTGGTGCTGGGAGTGGCGTGGGAACCGTCCGGGCACGTGATCCGGGCGGGCGCCAGCCTGGCGGCCCGGCTGAACGCACACCTGATTTGTGCCTTCGTGGACCCGGCCAGCTACCTCACCGAATGGGAACCCCCCGGTTCACGGACAAGCGCATCCCTGGATCCGGCCGTCAAGAGTGAGACCGACTTCCCTTCAGCCCACGTCCGCGAAGGACTCCAGGCCATCCTGGGACCGCCGGGGGAGGAATGGACGTTCAGGGTGCTGAACGGCGCTGTTGCCCAGGCCCTTGGACGGCTGGCGGAAAGCACGGACGCGTCACTGCTGATCGTCGGAGGGCAACGTCCGGGCCGGCTCGCTGCGATGGAACGGATCCTGGAGGGGTCGGTGAGTGCGGGGTTGGCCAGACTGCAATCCACGCCGGTCCTGGTCATTCCGGTCCTGGGCCCCTGACGGGCCCGCCCGCTGCCAGGCGCACCGCCGCCCGGCGTCGTGATCGAAAAGCCGGGGCGAGTGCCGGCTATTTCCAGCGGAACGGCTCGGGCGGTGATGTGCTCCAGGTGCGGAAGAAGCGCTCGCGGGATTCCTCACCAGCGAC
Source organism: uncultured Arthrobacter sp. (assembly GCA_937873245.1). Taxonomy (GTDB): domain Bacteria; phylum Actinomycetota; class Actinomycetes; order Actinomycetales; family Micrococcaceae; genus Arthrobacter. The sequence goes on from CALMVY010000026.1 coordinate 2,117, forward strand.
TTGTTCCAGGGCATGCAGCCGCCCGTACGTGAAAGCAGCTTTTCCGCGATGGCTGGCAGCCAACTCGCGCAGCCGGTCCCGGGTGACGACGCTGTCATGGTGATCGCCCAGGCTCTCCTGGATCTCCTCCGCGGCCCGTGCAACAGCGGTTGCCCGCTTCCCGAAAACCGGGACCGCCGCTTCGGCCGCATAACGCAGCCGCTTGGCGCTCTTCCGGACCTCGTGGAGGGCGGCGTCCGCGGCTGGACTGGAGGACTCGGCGTCGAGGGCACGCACTTCCTTTTTCAGGCGCTTGCGCTGCTTCGAGACGAGCCTTCCCACCGCCTGAACGGCGTCCTCCCCGGCTGTTTCGGTCAGCGGAGGGTCCGCCAGGAACGCATCCAGCGAATCGAGAAGACGGAAGTAGCGGGCACTCCTCAAGGCAGCGAGGCCTTTCGCACGGGCACTGTGGGCCGCACCTTCGAAGTGCTCCTCGATCTGCTGCGCCACCGGACCCATGACCAGTTCCTGCGGTTCTTTGCCGATCAGGTCCAGCAGCCGGGCCAGCATCACCTCGTTGTCCCGGGCCTCACCCACCCTTCCGGCCAGCCATTGAAGTTCTGAGCGCAGCGATCGGGTGACATCGGGGTCGGCAAACTTTCGGTAGGTGGCCAGCACGGAGCGGATCCTTCGGGCGGCCACCCGCAGCTGATGGACGGAGTCCGGCGCGGCCTCCCGGACTCCGGGGTCATGCCTCTTAA
>CALMVY010000027.1 GCA_937873245.1 uncultured Arthrobacter sp.
ATTTTCGTTTTATCATTTTCAGAATAAAATTCAATTCCGCGTCAATTCCTGCGGCGATGTCGCGCGCGGTCGGCTGGACGCGGAAATCGGGAACGACCGCCGAATCTTTTTGCGGCGCGAGCGGGGCGAAGAAATATACCGGAACATCAACTTCGATTTTTGAATTCGGCAGATTCAGAAAATAATAATTGCCGCCGTTGATGCCTTGCAGGTTGCCGCCCGATTCTTCGCCGACAATGCGGGCGAGCCGGTTTGCTTTGACGAATTTTAGAAAGCTGAACGTCGCCGAGGCGTTTGCAGCGTCGGCGATGACGAAGGTTTCGCCTCGGAAATTATTTTCGGCGGGCGCGACTCGCGCGAAAGTCGTCACTTTTTCATTCGGCACGATTTCAAAAAAGCCGTTTTCCGCCGGTTTGAAAAGATTCGTCGGCAGACCGTCGCGCAGATTCGTTTTCAAATCTTCGCTGTAAGTGTCGAGATTTTTGAGCAAATCCGGCTGCGCCGCGACATTGCGGACAAGCCTTCGACTTTCGGCGTATGGCGGTAGTTCCGTCTTCGTCAGGTAACGCGCCAACTCGAAACCGATTGTCGAATCGCCGCCGTCGTTGCCGCGCACAATGGCCACCAGCCGGGTCTGCCGGATTCCGGCCAGGAGGAGTTCCGGGGTCAGCGCTGTCGTCATGTCGTTCACCATTCTGCGAAGGCTCCGTCGGGGTGGCGCCAGACGGGCCCGCGCCAGGCGTGGCCGCGTTTGTCCGCGGCGCGGACCACGGCCTCGTCGATTTCGATCCCAAGACCCGGGCCGGTCAGGCGTTCGATGTGCCCGTCCACGAACTTCAGCGGGGTCTTGTCCACCACGTAGTCCAGGACTTCGGCGCCCTGGTTGTAGTGGATCCCGATGCTTTGTTCCTGGATCAGGAAGTTGGGTGTTGCGAAGCCCACCTGCAGGCAGGCGGCCAGCGCCAGGGGTCCCAGCGGGCAGTGCGGGGCCAGCTGGACCTCGTAGATTTCGGCGAGCGAGGCGATCTTGCGGACCTCGGTGATGCCGCCGGCGTGGGAGAGGTCCGGCTGGGCCACGGCGATGCCGGCCTGCAGCGCGGGCAGGAATTCCTGCCGGCTGTAGAGCCGCTCACCGGTGGAGACCGGCGTCGTGGTGGACGAGGTGAATTCGCGCAGCAGGTGCGTGTTCTCCGGAACCACCGGCTCTTCGAGGAAGAACGGCCGGTACGGTTCCAGCAGCGGCGCCACGCGCCGGGCGTTGGCCAGGCTGAAGCGGCCGTGGAAGTCCACCGCGACATCCCGGTGGTCCCCGAGGACCTCGCGGGCGGCCGCGACGCGGCGCACGACGCCGTCGAGCTCCGCCACGGAGGCGACGGGGCTCATCCGGCCGCTGGCGTTCATCTTCACGGCGGTGAGCCCGACCTCCAGCTGGGCGCTGATCTGGTCGGCCACCTCGTTGGGCTCGTCGCCGCCCACCCAGCCGTACATCCGGATCCGGTCGCGGACGTGGCCGCCCAGGAGCTGGTGCACGGGGGTGTTGAAGTGCTTGCCGGCGATGTCCCACAGGGCCTGGTCCAGTCCCGAGACCGCGCTGGCCAGGATGGGTCCCCCGCGGTAGAAGGAGCCCTTGGTCATGACCTGCCAGTGGTCCTCGATCCGCAGCGCGTCGTTGCCGATGAGCAGCTCGGAGAGCTGGTCGACGGCGGTGCGGACCGTTTCGCTGCGGCCCTCGCAGGTGGCCTCGCCCCAGCCGACGATCCCGCTGTCGGTTTCGATCCGGACGAACAGCCAGCGCGGGGCGACGAGGAACGTTTCAATCCTGCTGATGAGTGTCATTGGTGGCCTAGCCCTTGGTCGCGCCGGCGGTCATGCCGGAGACGATGTACTTCTGCGTGAAGAGCGCAATGATCATGATCGGAACGGTGACCACGGTGGCGGCCGCCATGAGCCCGCCCCAGTCGATGCTGGCGTAGGAGACGAAGTCGAAGATCGCGACCGGGAGGGTCTTGGTCTTGGAACCGGACAGCACCAGGGCGAACATAAAGTTGTTCCACGAGAAGATGAAGGACAGGATGCCCGCGGTGGCCATGCCGGCCACCGCGAGCGGCAGCGTGATGCGGCGGAAGGCGCCGATCGGCGTCAGCCCGTCCACCTGCGCGGATTCCTCCAGCTCAAGCGGCAGCGAGTCGAAGTAGCTCATCATGATGTAGACGATCAGCGGCAGCGAGACGAACATGTGGCTCAGGATCAGCACCTCGAACCCGCCCACCATCTTCAGGTTGGAGAAGACGTAGTACCAGGGCACCAGCAGGGAGACGCCCGGGATGACGCGGGCCATCAGGACCACGAGGGCCGAGCGGTGCATGGTGAAGCGGCTCATCGCGTAGGCTGCCGGCACGCCGAGGACCAGCGACAGGACGGTGGAGACGAACGCCACCCAGAAGCTGTTGAAGATGAAGACGAAGTAGTTGTTGCGCTGCAGCACGTTCGCGTAGTTCTCGCCCGTGGGGGTGAAGAAGAACGACTTGCCGGTGTCGTAGATGTCCACGTTCGTCTTGAAGGACGCCAGCAGCATCCAGATCAGCGGCGCCACCAGGAACAGCACGACGGCGACCAGGGCCACGACGCGGAAGGCCTTGTAGGCGCGGGTGCCGAGGGGCTTGCGGCGGCGGGGGGCCGGCGCGGGCCGGGCTGTGTTGGCGGTGTTGGTTTCTGTGTTTTGGGACAGGACGGTCATTTGCTTACCGCTTTCTTGCGCATGGTCAGCAGCCACATGGAGCCGATGATGATCATGAAGAACAGGATCAGCACCGCGGAGGACAGCCCGTACTGGTTGTAGTCGAAGCTCAGGCCGTAGGCGTAGACGTTGAGGGTCTCCACCTCGTGGAAGGATCCGCCGCCCTTGCCTTTGGTGGCGTAGAGGATGTCGAAGGTCTTCAGGGCGTCGATGCCCCGGAGCAGGATGGCCACGATCACGGTCGGCATCATGAGGGGCAGCGTGATGAAGAAGAAGCGCTGGAAGGCGTTGGCGCCGTCCATCCGGGCGGCCTCGTCGGGCTCCTCGGACAGCGAGGTCAGGCCGGCGAGCAGGATCAGCACCACCATGGGGGTCCACTGCCACACGTCCATGAAGATGGTGGTGCCCAGCGCGGTGTCCTGGCCGGAGAGCCACGGCTGCGGCGGGATGCCCACCATGCCGAGCAACTGGTTGACGAAGCCGATGTTGGGGTCGAAGATCAGCCGCCACATCATGCCGACGGCCACCGGGGTGGCAACCAGCGGCAGCAGAATGGCCACGCGGACCCACTTTTCGCCGCGGAACGGGCGCCACAGCAGCAGCGCGATGCACATGCCCAGCACCACCTCGCAGACCAGGGCGATGCCGGTGAAGCTCAGCGTGCGGCCGACGGCGGGCCAGAAGCGTTCGACGTCGGACAGCACCGTGAGGTAGTTTTCCAGGCCGACGAACTCGGACGCGGCGCGGACCGAACCCTGCGAATCGGTGAGGCTGAGGTACAGGGTCCAGGCCAGCGGGAAGATGATCAGGACGCCGACGAAGATCATCGCGGGGGCGGCGAAGAGCCACTTGCGGTGCCGGTTGGCCCAGGCGGAGAAGTTCTCACGGGCGCCGGGGGCACGGCGGGCGTTGCGGCCGGCCGGCGGCTGGGACTGCGCGCTGCGGGAAGGAGTCAATACAGACATGGTTCACCTAAGGAGTCGGGGGTGAAGTGAAGAGCTGGCCGCGGCGGGGCGGCGGCTGGGCTGCCGCCCCGCCGGACTGGGTGGTGCATCGGGCGCGGACCGCGCCGGTTGCGTTACTTCTTTTCGCTGTCCAGGAACTTCTGGAAGGCCTCGTGGGCCGTGTCGGCGGCGGCGGAGGCGTCAGCGCCGGTGATGGTCGCTACGATCGGGGCGCCCACGATTTCGCGGGCCTTTCCGACGGTGACAACCTCGGGACGGTCGTGGCCGACGCCGTTCTTGGCACTGACGGCGATGGCCTCGGCCAGGTCCTTCGGGTAGGTGGAGGTACCGGCGGGGTCGGCCCAGACGGAGCTGCGGGGTCCGGGGACACCGGCCTTCTGCGCTTCCAGGGTGCGTTCCTTGCTGGTGGCCCACTGGATGAACTTCCAGGCATTGTCCTGGTTGCCCGAGGCTTCGTTGACGGCGAGGCCCCACGACGGGATGTTGTACGGCTTGGAACCTGCCGGTCCGGCCGGCAGCGCGGCGAAGCCGACCGTGTCGGCCACCTTGGACTTGGCGGGGTCGGTGGCGTTCTTGTAGAGCGAGTCGGCCTCGGTGTAGAAGGCGGCCTTGCCCTGGGTGAAGATGGCCATCGCCTCGGGCCAGCTCATGTCGGTGCTGACATTGGCCGGGCCGTAGTTCTTGATCAGGCCGCCGTAGTAGGCGTAGGCCTTCTTGGCTTCGTCGGTGTTGACGGCGGACTTGCCGCTGGCATCGGTGAAGTCGCCGCCGAAGCTGTACAGGAAGCTGGAGAACTGGGTGACGGCGGCGGACTTGCCGGTGCGGGCCACGAAGCCTGCGGTGTCCGGCGAGGAAGCCTTGATGGCCTTGGCCGCCGCTTCGAGCTCTTCCATGGTCTTGGGAACTTCAAGGCCGGCCGCCTTCAGCAGGTCCTTGCGGTAGTAAAGCACTTCACGCTCGGTGATGATGGGGACGCCCACCACTTTGCCGTCAGCCGTGGTGGCCTTGACCGGGCCCTCCTGGTAGTCCTTCCAGTCCCAGCTGGTGTCCGAGGAGACCTTGGACGTGAGGTCGGCCAGGTAGCCGTTCTTGGCGAACGCCTTGCCCTCCTGCAGCGGGCGGTACATCATGACGTCGATCTCGTCGCTGCCGGCGTTGAGCTTGACGTTGTACTGGTCCGAGAGCTGGTCTTCGCCGAGCTGGGTCAGCTCGACCTTGAGACCGCTGGACTTTTCGAATTCCGGAATGGCTGCCTTGATGCCCTCGGTCCAGACGTGGTTCGCGAGGGTGACCCGGACGGTGCCGGCGGCTTTGGCATCGCTGCTGCCGCTGGCTCCGCCACAGGCGGTGAGGCCCAGAGACAGGACCGCGGCGACAGCCGCGTACTGCACGATCGAACGTCGCTTCATTACGACTCCCTTGGTTCTTCAGGGCTGGGCGTCACAGTCCAGCCGGCTGCAAATGCATCTTTACATCTGCTCTGGAAGCGATCTTAGAGAAATAAAGCAGACTTAAACAACCCCTTGCGCCCCACCCGTATGATTTATTTATGAAAACCCCAAAGGCGGAGTCCTCAGCTGACCTGCATTCCGTGCTGGTCCAAAACCTGGGGCTCGCTATTGCCGAGGGGGCCCTGGCACCGCACTCCATCCTGCGCCTGGATGAGCTCGAGGCCCAGCACAGCGTCTCCCGCTCGGTGGTCCGGGAGGCCACGCGGGTGCTCTCCTCCAAAGGGATGCTGGAATCACGACGGCGGCTGGGCACTGTAGTGCAGCCGGAAGAGTCCTGGAACGCCTACGATCCGCAGGTGATCCGCTGGCGGCTGGCCTCCTCCAGGCGGCTGGAGCAGCTGCAGGCACTGAACGAACTCCGCGGCGCCATCGAACCCCAGGCTGCGCGGCTGGCCGCCGGGCGCGCCTCCTTGGACGCCGGCAGCGACCTCGTCTCCCAGGCGGCGCGGCTCTGGGCGGCGGGCCAGCGCGGGGACAACGACGAATTCCTCCGGCTGGACATCGACTTCCACGCCGCTGTGCTCAAAGCCTCCGGGAACCCCATGTTTTCCCAGCTGCACAACCTCGTCACCGAGGTCCTGACCGGGCGCACCGAGCACGGCCTGATGCCGCACCTGCCGCACCATGAAGCGCTTCAGCTGCACGTGGATGTGGCCAGCGCCATCCAGCGCGGCGAGGCGGCGGCAGCGCACGCCGCAATGACCCGGATCGTGGAGCAGTCCACCGAGGAGATGGGCGACATCTGGTCCAGGCACCAGCAGCCCGCCGCGCCCGCCCTCTCAGCCGCCACACAACCACAACGCGGGGTCACATCGCGCCCATTTCCGGCGGTCGGATAGGCGCGAAGTGACCCCGCGTTGCTTCTGCGGTTAGTCCTCGGTGGGCGTGGTGCGCACCGAGTGGTAGTTCCGCCAGCTGTGCTCCGGCGCAAAGCCCAGCAGGCGTTTGGCCTTGTCGATCGAGAGCAGGGTTTCGTGCTCCCCGAGCTCCTTGACCACCGGCACATTCGGGAAGACTTCCGCGGCGAGGCCGGCGCTGGAACGGCTCATCACGGTGTCCGCGTTGGCGATGATGAACGCCTCGAACCCCGGCTTCCCGTGTTCGAGGGCGCGGGCCACTGCCTGGGCGCCGTCCCGGCCGTCGATATAGCCCCAAAGGTTCCACTTGCGCAGCTGCGCGTCGGCGTCGAAGCCCGGGAACTCCTCATAGTCCTCCGGGTCCATCACGTTGGAGAAGCGCAGGCCGGTGATGCTCAGCTCCGGATCCCAGCGGGTGAGCTGCATCGCCATCTGCTCCTCGAGGTGCTTGACGAGGGAATAGGTGCTTTCCGGCCGGGCCGGGTATTCCTCGTCCACCGGGATATAGGGCGGGTCGACGTCGAACGGCAGTCCCAGCACCGTCTCACTGGAGGCGTAGACAATTTTCTTGATCCCGGCCCGGCGGGCCGCCTGGAACACGTTGTACGTGGCCTGCATGTTGTTCTCGAAGGTCGCGGCGTCCGGAGCGTGGCCCGGGGCCGGGATCGCGGCCAGGTGCACCACCGCATCGAACCCCGCGTGCCGGTCCTCCAGGCCCAGGAACACGTCCACCACCTGGCCGTAGTTGCGCAGGTCCACCTCGGTGAAACCGCGCCCGCGCGTGCCGGTGCGGTCCAGGTTCGTGACCTCATGGCCGTCCTCGCTCAGCCGCCGGACGACGCTCCGTCCGAGCTTTCCGCTTCCTCCGGTAACAGCAACTCTCATCGGCACTCCTTGGGTGGTGGGGTCGGGTGGTGGGTCTGTTCCACCCTAGAGGGGGCTGCGGGCGGTGCACAGCCCCGGGTGACTTTTGGCCCTAGGCGCTGCAGGGCGGAGCGGGCAGGCTGGAGGCCATGAACGCTGATCAGCGGATAGTCGTGGGTGTGGACGGTTCGGACTTTTCGACGACGGCGCTCCGGCTCGCGGGGCGCCTGGCCAAGGGCCTCGACGCGCCGCTGGACGTCGTCACGTGCCTGGGCACCTCGGATCTCTTCCTGGCCTCCCACCTGCCCGAAGAAAGCTCGCCCACCACCACCCAGCTTGAAGAGACGGCCAAACGCCTCGTCGACGAGTCCCTGGACCGCGCCTTCGGCGGCGCCGTTCCGGAGGGCCTGACCCGGACCGTGAAGTTCGGCCCCCCGGCCAAGGTCCTCGTCGAGGAGAGCCGGGACGCCCAGCTTCTTGTGGTCGGCCGGCGCGGCCGGGGCGGCTTCCTCTCACAGGTCATGGGATCGGTCAGCGGCGCCTGCGTGGCCCACGCCCAATGCCCGGTGCTCGTGGTCGGTGAGGGCGCGGGTAAGCAACAGCCGAGCGCATGAAGCGCAGCCGGTGGCCGTCGGCAGGCGCAAGCGGAAGGGCGCACCCCATGAGCAGGTCCCCTGCATCAACCCGGCTCCGCGGACCCGTGGCTGCCCTTGCCGCGGCGGGCGCCGCGGCCTGCTATGTTCTGGCCGTCCGGCCCCGGATGCTGCACTGGGGTGCGAGTACCCAGGAGTCTGCCGGGCCGCTTCCCGGCGACGAGCTCGTCCGCACGCCGCGGATGCAGAGCACACGTGCCGTCACCATCAACGCACCTGCCGCGGACGTCTGGCCCTGGCTCGTCCAGCTTGGCGCTGGACGCGGTGGAATGTACAGCTACGACCTGCTCGAAAACGCGGCGGGCCTTGGCATGAGCAGTGCGGACCGGATCCTGCCCCAATACCAGCGGCTCGACGTCGGGGACGTCATCCCGCTCGGCCCCGACGTCGGGATTCCGGTCCGTCGCCTACAGACCGGAGCCGTGCTGGGCCTTGGCGGCACCATGGATCCCGGCACCGGCAAGATCACCGCTTCCGGCGTTCCTGCAGGCCCGCGGCTGGAACTTGGCTGGACATTTGTGCTGCAACCCGTCAATGAGGGCACCACGCGGCTGCTGTCCCGGACACGCTACAACTACTCCCCTCTGCCCGTGGGGCTGATCCTCAGGCCGGTTCTGGAACCGCTGCAGTTCATCATGGAACGGCGCATGCTGCTGGGCATCAAGGCGAGGGCCGAGGCCCGTGACCGGTAACCGGGCGGGCGGCAACGGCCATGACCTTGTCCCTTACGCCGGCGGCCCCCGCGGGACTAGCCTTAATGATCAGGAGCGGTGTGCGGCCGCCCGCAGGTTTCCGGGAGGCGAACAGTGAAATCGGCTAAAACCAGCATTATCGCCGGCATCGCATTGATGGCAGCCGGGGTCCTGTTGCTGCTGGACCTGCTCGGGATCCTCGACAGCGCGGCCCTCGTGTGGCCGCTCATTTTCGCTGCGGCTGGAGCCGCTTTCCTGACCCTGTTCTTCCGCAGCCGCGGCAACTGGTGGGCTGCCATTCCCGGCTCGGTGTTTCTGGGCCTGGCGGCGGTGGTCCTGATCACCCAGCTCTGGCCGGGCCCGGCGGCATACTGGGCCGGTGCTTTCCTGTTCCTCTTCATGGGCGCGGGCTTCGGCGCGGTCTACGTGCGCGAACCCTCCAACTGGTGGGCGCTGATCCCCTGCGGAGTGATGCTGACGCTTTCGCTTGTGGTGGCACTCCCGCCGGCCTGGGAAGGCATGCCGGTAGCCGCCGTCATGTTTCTGGGACTGGCTGCCACGTTCGCGGCGCTTTCCCTGGTTCCGGTCCGCCCCGAACACCGCCCGGGCCAGGCCGCAGCCATCCCTGGCCACCCCGGGGAAGCGGAACCGGCAAGGATGAAGTGGCCGCTGATACCGGCAGCGGTCCTGGCGGTGATGGGGCTGATCTTCGCCTTGCAGGCCACGGTCCTGCTCACCGCCAGCGAGTTCTTCGTCCCGGTTCTGCTGGTACTCGCCGGCGCGGCCCTGCTGGTCTACGCCTACCGCCACCGCACCGGCGGCCACCGCAAGGTGCACGGAATATGACGGCCCTACGCTAAGGGCGTTTCTGCCCGCAGCAGGTAGTCGACGAACCAGTCCCGGGCGAGGATGGCGGCCGCCGCCAGTGTGCCGGGTTCCTCAAACAGATGCGTGGCGCCCTGAACGACGGCAAGCTGGTTGGGGCAGCGCATCATGGACTTCGCCTTGCGGTTGAGTTCCAGGACCTCGTAGTCGAAGCTTCCCACGATGAGCAGCGTCGGCGCCCTGACGGCCGAGAGCCGGGGTCCGGCAAGATCGGGCCGGCCGCCGCGGGAGACCACGGCGTCGATCCTGGCGGTTGGTTCCGAGGCGGCCCAGAGGGCGGCCCCGGCACCGGTGCTGGCCCCGAAGTAGCCAATCGCGCAGGAGGTTGTATCCCGCCGGGTGGCCAGCCAGTCCGTGGCCGAGGACAGCCTGCGGGCCAGCAGTTCGATGTCGAACACGTTGGCGCGGTTTCGTTCCTCCGCCGGCGTCAGCAGGTCCAGCAGCAGAGTGCCGAGCCCGGCCTGCTGGAGCACCCCTGCCACGTATCTGTTCCGGGGGCTGTGGCGGCTGCTGCCGCTGCCATGTGCGAACAACACGATGCCGCTGGCAGGGACCGGCAAGTGCAGCTGGCCCTGGAGCCGCACCCCTCGCGACGGGATCTCGACTTCCTCGTCGATCTCCGCGTCCGGACCGCTGGACGGAACGGCCGTGCGTGACGCCGGCGGCGAGTTACGCAGCCGCTTGGCCGCGGCGTCGAGCAACTGCACCACCTCGTCGTCCTCGGTGGGCGAGAAATCCCGGTAGTGGTAGCCCACCGCGGAAAACTGGTGCGGTGTGGCGAGGCAGACCACCTCGTCAGGCTCGGTCAGGCTGGTCAGGGTGTCGGCGGGGGCCACCGGAACCGCCAGGATGACCCGCGCGGCGCCGAGCTGCCGGGCGACCCGCCAGGCGACCCTGGCCGTGGATCCGGTGGCGATCCCGTCGTCGACGATCACGGCGATGCGCCCGGTGAGGTCCTGGCGGGTCCGGCCCTTCCGGAACCGGAGCACCCGGTTCTCCAGCACGGCGCGTTCGTGGTCCTCGACAGCCTGCAATTCCGTGTCGCTGACCCGGGCGTGGGCCAGTACGCGTTCTTCCAGCACCCGGGCGCCGCCCTCCCCGATGGCGCCCATGGCGAGCTCGGGCTGGTAGGGAAGCCCCAGTTTCCGGACCACGATCACGTCCAGGGGTGCATCGAGGGCGGCGGCGACTTCGAAGGCGACAGGGACGCCGCCGCGGGGCAGGCCCAGGACCACGATGTCTTGGCCCCGCAGTTCCGCGAGCCGCCGTCCCAATTGCCGGCCGGCGTCGACCCTGTCCTCGAAAATGCTCATTGGTTTGGCTTTCCATTGAGATGTCGGCAGTGGCCTCCATCCAGGCTTGCGCTCCACAGGCTGGGAATTGACCAGTTGGCCGCTCCCTCCCACTATCTGCCAGGAACCCTCCGGATGTGAGGGCCTTTATGCCCGGTTTGACCGGCGCCCCTGAATCCGTTTCGTTGGGGGGTCAGCAGGTGGCACTCATGGCCCCCGCAAACGTGCCCGAGGTTTGCGGGGGCGCCGTCAAAACAGCATGGGATGGGCTGTGTATAATTTCCCGGTACGGTTCTGCAGCGGGCCGTTGGATTGTTCTTCGATCCGGCCCCGCCCCGCTTGCCGCAGCTGGCGCGCCCGGATCGTTGTTGACCTGAGTGAAACGGCACGACGAGACAGTGGTTAGAAACCCGACCGCACCTTCAATAGACACAACTTCTACCAACCAGCATCTCCATGAACAGGTGCTCAACAGCGCCGACGTCGAGGAATTCCTGCGCGAGCTGGCGCGGGTATCCGCGCGCAGCCTCTCGGAACCCGGCGACGAGATCCTCTGCGGGATCACCCTCTTCCGGCACCGGAAAGCGGCAACAGTTGCCAGCAGCAGTGCCGCGGCCCAGGCCATGGATGAAATCCAGTACGCCTTCGGCGACGGCCCGTGCGTGACGGCGTCCCGGGAACAGGAAACCGTTCACATCCAGGACTTGGAACACTGCCAGCGGTGGCCGCAATACGCCGTCACGGTCCGGGGCCACGGCGTCCGCTCCATCCTGGCCCTGCCGTTCGTGCTTGACGGCGACACCCGCGCTGCCCTGAATCTCTACTCGCACCGGCCCGGCCGTTTCGACGGCAAGGCGATGGAACTGGCCCGGGACTTCGTGGGCCAAACGTCCATGGCGCTGCGGCTGGCGGTGCGTTTTGCGCACTACAGCGACACAGCGGCGAACCTCAAAGCCACGCTGGAGACCCGGACCGGCATCGACGTTGCGGTGGGCATCATCATGGCGCAGAACCGCTGCAGCCAGGCCGAGGCCTTCGAACTGCTCAAGGCCGCGTCCAGCGCACGCAACGTCAAATTGCACGCTGTGGCGGCCGGGGTCGTGGAATCGCTCGGCAAGGGGCCGGCCAGGACGCACTTCGACGTCTAGGCCTCCTGCCGGATTTCCCGGACCAGCCAGTCCACGATCATCCTGCTGGCGCCGGAGCTGCTGTCGGCCCGATGCTGCTGGGCGTGCCAGCGGTGCACGTCGCCAGGGCTCCCGCCGCGGGACTCCAGGTAGCCGGTGAAGGGGCAGACCTCGACGGCGTGCGGGTGCGGGGAGCCGAGGCGAAGGAACTTCCAGTGGAAGGCCAGCGCACCGAGTGCCGTCCGGACCTGGCGGCGGAATTCCCGTGACTCGAAGTCCGCTGTCCAGCCGGGTACGTCTGCGGCTGGCATCGGGCGGGCGAGGTGGTAGCCCTGGCCATACCGGGCGCCCAGCACGGCTACGGCCTCGGTCATACCCAGATCCTCCAGGCCCTCGGCTACGACGGTCATATCAAAGTCCCTGCCGATCTGGACTAGGGTTGCGATCAGGCTCAGGGTCTCCAGCGGGCTGGTGCGCAGGCCAGTGAGCATGTCCCTGTCGATCTTCACGGCCGTGAACGGCAGCATTGAAAGCCGCTTGAGGCTGCTGTAGCCGGCGCCCAGATCGTCCATGGCGAGGCCCACCCCCAACTTGACCAGCCTGTTCAGCGGACCGTGGAGCAGGTCCCAGTCCATGTTCTCGGTTTCGAGCAGTTCCAGGACCAGCCGCTCCGGCGCGATCGCGTACCGCCGAAGCGCCTCTTCAACGAACCGCGGACAAGCGGGATCCAAGAGCGTGGACGGCGCAATGTTCACGGAGACCCTGGCGGACAGTCCCAGCCCGTCCCAACCCGCGAGGCAGGCCAGCACCTGGTCCAGTCCCAACCGGAACAGCCTGTCGGTTTCCGCCGCGTTGAGGTGCTGGAGGAACGCTGCCGGCGGAAGGAAGCTCCCGTCCTCCAGCCGCAGCCGGGCCAGTGACTCGAAGAGGTGGACACCGCCGGCGTCAAGGTCCACCGCCGGCTGCATGAACATTTCCAGCCCGCCAGCGAACAGCCGCTCCTTGTAGGCGGCGGCAGCTTTGCCGGCGGGGTCCGGCTCCGCGCGCATCCCGCCGGGCGCTTCCGTGCCGGGCTGGGAGCCCAACGGCCCGCTGGCTTCCGCCGTGTTCCCGGCGAGTTCCCACCAGCCCCGCGCCCTGTCGCCGCGGGCTTTCGCCACATTGAGGGCCACGTCGGCGCCGCGCAGCAGGGTTCGCATGTCGCTGCCGTCCTGTGGCGAACACGCCAGCCCTGCGCTCATGGTCAAGGAAATCCGCTCCCCGGCCACTTCGAAGGGTTCGTCGATGCTGCGGCCGAGCCGTTGGAGCACGCCGCCCAGCGTCGCCGCGGCGCCATCCCCGTCGGCGCCTTCAACCACGAGCACAAATTCGTCGCCTCCCATTCGGGCGAGGAACTCGGCCGGCTGCAGCCGGGCCTGCATCCTGGCTGCCCAGCTTTTCAGGATGACGTCGCCGGCCTCGTGACCGAGGGCATTGTTCACTTCCTTGAACCGGTCCAGGTCAATCAGCCCGACGGCGACGGCGGGCCGGGAGCCGCCGTCGGGATCCAGCGCCTTGGCGAGGTGTCCGTCCAAAGCCGCGCGGTTGGGCAGGCCGGTGAGCTGGTCGTGGGTGGCCTGGAAACGGAGCTGCTCATGCAGTGCCATGCGGGCGTTGATGTCCCGCTGCACGCTGACAAAGTGTGTCACCTGCCCGTGCTCGTCGAGGAGCGGGGTGATGGTCAGGGCGTTCCAGAACGGCGATCCGTCTTTGCGGTAATTGAGGATGTCCCCCCGGAACTGCTCACCGCGGGCCAACGCGTCGCGGATGGTCCCGGCGGCCTCCGGCGCGGTACCCGGCCCTTGGAGGATCCTGCAGTTACTGCCCAGCACTTCAGCTTCCGAGTAGCCGGTGATGGCGCTGAAGGAGCGGCTGGCGTGCAGGATGTTCTGTGCCGCGTCCGTGATCAGGGAGATTTCGGAGGTGGCCGCGAGGGCCCGGACAAGGAGCTCCGGGGGGATGCCGTCAGCAACGTGGGGTGAGGCCCCGGGCGCGGGAGATGGCCTGCGAAGAGACATGCTGAAGCCTTGACGGTCAGTCCGGGGTCCGGAAATTGATAAGTTCACTGACAGACTAGCCGCCGCCGGGCAGGCGGGGGCGACTTTCGGCGCTAAGGCGCGGCCGCCACCTCCAGGATGGTGCGGATCGTGTCCTCGTGGGCCAGGATCCGGAAGTGGCCCGCGGTGTCCAGCTGAATATTGCGCGCCCCCGGCAGGACGCTGCCCTCCGGGATGTGCGGGTCAAAGTGTCCGTACACCGACGTGATGCGCTCGTTGACGCGTTCCTCGCGGGAGAGCTGCATGGTCACGGCGCTCCGTGGTGAGAAGGCGCGCAGGCTCGGCAGCAACATGAACGAGGCATAGCGCGAGCCGGAGAACGGCGAGCAGACCGCCACCATGCCGGCGACCCGGCGTTCCGGATCCAGCTGCATCATCACGAACTTGCCGATCAGCCCGCCCTTGCTGTGGGCGACGATCATCACGTTGGTCAGGTCACGGTCCCGGATGTAGCCGGCGATCAGATCCGCGGCCTTGGGGACGGCGATACGGTTCCGCTGCAGCAGCGCCAGCACGTGCACCGGGTGGCCGGCCTCATGCAGCCGCTGGACCAGCGGCAGCATAAAGCGCCAATCCTCGTAAACTCCGGGAATCACGACGACGGGCCGGCCGGTGCCGCTGAGGAAATCCTCCGGCCTGGTCCGCGAGACGGCGCTGCGGATCTGCCGCCCCGCGGCATAGAGATAGTCCTGGACCCACCAGCGGGCAGCCATCAGCATCCCGCTCATGCAGGATTCTCCTGGGGAGTCACCCTGGCCGCTGCGTGGGGCCCGGCAAAGGCCAGGATCGCTTCGGCCACTTCAGCGGCGCGGTTGTGCTGCACCACGTGGCCGGAGCCCTGGATTTCGAGCAGGCGGGCCTGGGCAGCCCGTCCGGCCAAACGGCGGCACCAGTCCGCGGACGCGACGGGGTCGTTGGCTCCCCGCACCACGAGGACCGGCGCCGACACCCCGGAGATCCGCTCTTCGGTGCGGTAGTCCATCATTACGCGCAGGGTTTTCAGGTACCACGTGGGCCCGCAGCGGAGATAGTCCGTGAAGACGAGTGCGTTCGAGGAAGGGCTTTCG
>CALMVY010000028.1 GCA_937873245.1 uncultured Arthrobacter sp.
CGGCCTCATCATTCCCGGCCGCGAATCAACCACCATCGACAAGCTATCCCGGGCCTTCGGACTCCGGGACCCGCTGCGCCAACGCATCCGGGACGGGCTGCCGGTCTACGGCTCCTGCGCCGGGATGATCCTCCTCGCGGAGGAGATCACGGACCCCGCCAAGGACCTCGCCGGCAACCCGCAGGAGACGTTCGGCGGACTCGACATCACGGTGCGCCGGAATGCCTTCGGCCGGCAGCGCGAATCCTTCGAGACGGATCTGGACTTCAAGGGCCTCGACTTCAGCGCCACCGAAAACGGCGTGGCTCCTGTCCATGCGGTCTTCATCCGCGGACCATGGGTGGAACGCGTCGGCGACGGCGTGGAGGTCCTCGCCGAAGTGGAACCCTCCAAGGCGTCCCACCCCGAGGCGCTGGCCGGGACGGCTAGAATTGTTGCTGTGCGTTCCGGCAAGCTGCTGGCCACCTCCTTCCACCCGGAAGTGACGGGGGAGAAGCGCGTGCATGAATTGTTTATTCGAATGATCAGAGGAGAAGCGTAAAGCATGTCAGGCCACTCCAAATGGGCGACGACCAAGCACAAAAAGGCGATCCTCGATAGCCGCCGCGCCAAGTCGTTCGCCAAGCTGATCAAGAACATCGAAGTCGCCGCACGCATGGGCGGCCCGGACCTTGCCGGCAACCCGAGCCTGGAACTCGCCGTCACGAAGGCCAAGAAGACCTCGGTCCCCGCTGACAATATCGACCGCGCCATCAAGCGCGGCGCCGGCCTCACCGGCGAAGTCGTGGACTACACCGAGATCATGTACGAGTGCCGCGGGCCGCAGGGCTCGGCGCTGCTGATCGAATGCCTCACGGACAACAAGAACCGGGCTGCCTCCGAGGTGCGCCTGGCCATCTCCCGCAACGGCGGCACCATCGCCGATCCCGGTTCCGTCAGCTACCTCTTCTCCCGCAAGGGTGTTGTCTCGCTGCCGAAGAACGGCCTGAGCGAGGACGACGTCCTCATGGCCGTCCTCGACGCCGGCGCCGAGGAAGTCAAGGACAACGGCGACAGCTTCGAGATCCACTCCGAGCCGACCGACCTTCAGGCCATCCGCGATGCGCTCAAGGAAGCCGGCATGGACTACGACACCGACGAGGCCGAGTTTGTGCCGTCCATGGAAGTGCCGCTGGATCTCGACGCCGCCAAGAAGTTCATGAAGCTCGTCGACGCCCTCGAAGAGCTCGACGACGTCCAGAACGTCTACAGCAACGCCGACCTCAGCGACGAAGTGCAGGCCGCACTGGAAGCGGAGTGACCCTTCGCGTCCTCGGCGTCGATCCGGGCCTCACCCGCTGCGGGATCGGCGTCGTGGACGTCGAGAAGAACCGCCGCGCCACCATGGTGGCGTTCGGCGTCGTCGGAACGTCACCGGAGGAGAGCCTGGACCAGCGACTGCTGGTCATCGCCACCTCCATCGATGAGTGGCTGGACCAGTACGAACCGCACGTCCTCGCCGTCGAACGTGTCTTCTCGCAGCTCAACGTCAGCACCGTGATGGGCGTTGCCCAGGCATCCGGTGTGGTGATCGCCGCCGCCGCACGCCGCGGCATCCCCGTGGCGCTGCACACCCCCTCAGAGGTGAAGGCCGCCGTCACCGGCAGCGGAACATCCAACAAGGACGCCGTCACCAAACTGGTCACCAAGATCCTCCGGCTCGACGCCCCGCCGCGGCCGGCCGACGCCGCCGACGCCCTGGCGCTGGCGATCACCCATGCGTGGCGGGCCGGCAGCGGGACTTCCAATATGGGCGCAGTTACGACGGGACCCGGCAGCCAGACGCTGACCCCTGCCCAGCGGGCCTGGGCGGACGCGGAAGCCAAAGCGCGCCGTTCACGCTGAATGTCCCGCGGTGCCGCCGCAGGGCTTGGTAGGGTATTCGTAGATATGTTCGGATGGCCGGGTTCTCCCGGTTCTATCTTCAGCTGAATTTTCAGGAGCCCGGCTTTGATCAGTTTTCTCCGCGGAACCGTAGCGCACGTCGGCCTGTCCTCCGCCGTGATCGACCTCAACGGCGCCGGCATGAGCGTGAACGCCACGCCGCAGACCCTCGGGCGGCTCCGCGCCGGCGAGGAGGGGAAGCTCTTCACTTCCCTGATCGTGCGCGAGGACTCTCTCACCCTGTTCGGTTTCGGCAGCGACGACGAACGCGAGGTCTTCGACGTCCTGCTCAGTGTCAGCGGCGTCGGACCCCGGCTTGCGCTGGCCGTCCTGGCCGTGCACGAGCCCGAAGCGATCCGCGTCGCCGCCCACTCCGGCGACGGCAAGGCATTCACCAAGGTCCCCGGCATCGGCCCCAAGGTCGCCGGCCGGATCGTGCTGGAACTTGCCGGCAAGCTGGTGCCGCACGGCACCGCCGCAGGGACCGCCGCTCCTGCAGCGTCCGCCGAAGCGCTCTGGAAGCCGCAGGTCGTGGCGGCCATGACCAGCCTTGGCTGGTCCGAAAAGGACGCCACGTCCAGCATCGAAAAGTCCCTGGCCGATTCACCGGAACTGGCCGAGAACGGCAACGTCGCCGAGATCCTGCGGGCCACGCTCCGCTGGCTGGGCCAGGACGGTGCCCGCGCCGGGAACAGGATAGGCGCCCGTGGCTGAGCCGTCCCTGGTTGGCGGGGGAGAGGAACCGGAGGAGCGGGTCATCGAAGCCGCCCTCCGGCCCAAGAACCTGCACGACTTCGTGGGCCAGCACCGGGTCCGCAAGCAGCTCTCCCTCGTCCTGGAGGCCTCCCGCATGCGCGGCCGCAGCGCCGACCACGTCCTGCTCTCCGGGCCCCCCGGGCTGGGCAAAACAACGCTGTCCATGATCATCGCGGCCGAGATGAACGCACCCCTGCGGATCAGCAGCGGGCCCGCCATCCAGCACGCCGGGGATCTGGCCGCCATCCTGTCCTCGCTCTCCGAAGGCGAAGTCCTCTTCCTCGACGAGATCCACCGCATGTCCCGGCCGGCCGAGGAAATGCTCTACATGGCGATGGAGGACTTCCGGGTCGACATCGTCGTCGGCAAGGGCGCCGGTGCCACCGCCATCCCGCTGGAACTCCCGCCGTTCACCTTGGTCGGCGCCACGACCCGCGCCGGCCTGCTGCCCGGGCCGCTCCGGGACCGCTTCGGCTTCACCGGCCACCTCGAATTTTATTCGGTAGCCGAACTGGAACTCGTCCTGCGGCGCTCCGCTGGCCTCCTGGACCTCAAGGTCAACTCTGCCGGTTTCAGCGAAATCGCCGGGCGGTCCCGGGGCACACCCCGCATCGCCAACCGGCTCCTGCGCCGCGTCCGCGACTGGGCCCTGGTGCACGGGGTCGAGCAGATCGATGCCCGGGCAGCTTCCGCGGCGCTGGACATGTATGAGGTGGACAAGCGCGGCCTGGACCGGCTGGACCGCGCCGTCCTGGAAGCCCTCATCACCAAATTCGGCGGCGGACCCGTGGGTCTGTCCACCCTGGCGATCGCCGTCGGCGAAGAGACCGAAACCGTGGAAACAGTCGCCGAGCCGTACCTCGTCCGGGAGGGTCTGCTGGGACGTACCCCGCGGGGGAGGATCGCACTCGCCCCGGCCTGGACGCACCTCGGCTTCGCGGTGCCGCCGGGAGTGTTCGCGCAGGACCCCCTGGAGCTCTTCCAGGCAGGGGAAGAGGTCCCCGATGCGGACGGCGTGCTGGGCCGGGAAGCGGATCCGGAATGGATCCGTAATGGTCAATAGCACCGCACCGTGACGTTTTCCCTTTAGACTGGTATGACGCTCGGCACGTTCGGGTCTTTGTTTCTGTGCGCGGCCGGCATCCGGCCGCCGTCGGCGCGGCATGATTGCCTGCCAGCCCGAAGCGAAGCGGACGTTGCTGTAAAACCAGCTACGCAAGTACAGAACGGAACTATTCCTGTGTTCGGACTTATCTCTGCCCAGACCCAGCCGCAGGCCGGCGGCGGCATCGACATCATGACCATCCTGCTGTTCGCCATGCTCGGCGTCTTCGTCTTCATGATGTTCCGCCGCAACAAGAAGACCCAGCAGCAGCAGGCACAGCTCCAGTCGAAGTTTGCCCCGGGTGTCGAGGTCATGACGAGCTTTGGCCTGTTCGGCCGGATTGTCGAAATCAACGACGAAGAAAACAAGGTCCTGCTGGAGCTCTCCCCGGGCAACACGGCCACCGTGCACCGCCAGGCCGTCACCAAGATCGTGGAGCCGGTTGTCGCGGCGGAGGAGCCCACGGTCGTCCCCAACGACGCCTCCTCGCTGACCGCCGACAAGGCCGACAGCGCCGCAACGGTCAACGATGCCCCGCGCGACGAGACGCCGGAAGAAACCCTGCGCCGCCTCAACGACGAAGGCAAGAAGGACAGCTAGTCTGCCTGTTTGACGTATCCCGCGAAGTAACGGTTGCGGGCAACCGCCGGAGCGGCCCCTTTGGTCCGCACCGGCGGTTCCTCCGTAAATAATAGAAAGATCGACAATGGCACGAACTGGCCCCAAAAACTCAGCCCTCAGGGTGCTGGTCTGGCTCGGCGTTATCCTTGCCGTCCTGACCGCCGTCCTGGCAGGCGGCACCATGGCCGGCCAGGCGAGCTGGGCTCCCAAGCTTGCCCTGGACCTTGAAGGCGGCACCCAGATGATCCTGGCGCCCAAGGTTGAGGGCGGTTCGGACATCACCGAAGAACAGCTCAACCAGGCCGTGGCGATCATCCGCCAGCGCGTGGATGGCTCCGGCGTCGCGGAAGCTGAAATCAGCACGCAGTCCGGACGCAACGTCGTGGTCAGCCTCCCCGGCACCCCGTCGAAGGAAACCCGCGCGCTGATCCAGGCATCCGCCGACATGAACTTCCGGCCTGTGCTGCAGGCCGGTCCCGGCGCGGCAGTCCCCGCGGAGGGGCTGACCCCGGAGGACCAGCTGCCCAAGCCCACCGCGGAGCCCGCCAACGGCAGCGACGTGAACTGGATCACCCCCGAAATCTACAAGAAGTTCGAGGCGCTCGACTGTGACAACCCGTCGCAGGACAAACAGGAACGCTCCGACCCGGCCAAGCCGCTGGTCACCTGCGAACCCGCGTCCGAGGGCCGGCCCGCGATCAAGTACATCCTGGGCCCCGTTGAGGTCAAGGGATCGAACATCTCGGGTTCCTCGTTCCAGCTGCAGCGTGGTGCCCAGGGTGCGGTGACCAACGAGTGGGCTGTGAACATCCAGTTCAACGACGAAGGCACCGCCAAGTTCAAGACGGTCACCGAACGGCTGAACAAGTTCTACGTCGAAGCCGGCGGCGAGAGCGGCTCGGATCCGAAGTCCCAGTTCGCCATTGTCCTGGACGACCAGGTCATCTCCGCCCCGCGCTCACAGGCAGTCATCACCGACGGCCGCCCGCAGATCACCGGCGGGTTCACCGAGGAGTCAGCGAAGGCCCTCTCCGACCAGCTCCGCTTCGGCGCCCTCCCGATCAGCTTCGAGATCCAGAGCGAACAGCAGATTTCGGCCACCCTCGGTGGCGAGCAGCTCCGCATGGGTTTGCTCGCCGGCTTGATCGGCCTGCTGCTGGTGGTGGTGTACTCCCTGTTCCAGTACCGGGCACTGGGCCTGGTGACCGTCGCCTCCCTCGTGATGGCAGGTGCGCTGACGTTCCTGGCCATCGACATCCTGGGCTGGACCGAGAACTACCGGCTGTCCCTCGCCGGCGTCGCGGGCATCATCGTGGCCATCGGCCAGACGGCAGACTCCTTCATCGTCTACTTCGAACGGATCCGCGATGAGCTCCGTGAAGGCCGCGGCCTCGTCTCGGCAGTCGAGAACGGCTGGAAGCGGGCCAAGCGCACGGTCCTGGCGTCCAAGGCCGTCAACCTGCTGGCCGCCGTCGTCCTGTACTTCGTGGCGGTGGGCAACGTCCGCGGCTTCGCGTTCACCCTCGGCCTGACCGCCATCGCCGACCTGATCGTCGTCTTCATGTTCACCCACCCGACCCTGCAGCTGCTGGCCCGCACCAAGTTCTTCGGTGAAGGCCACCCGCTCTCCGGGCTGGACCCGAAGAGTCTCGGCGCTGTCCCCTTGTACCGGGGCGCGGGCCGGTTCCGCACCCCTGCGGACAAGCCGGCCCAGGTTGCCGCGCTCCGCGCCAAGAACACCGGCGCAGCGGCTGAGGCCGAACGCAGGATGACCATTGCAGAACGACGCCTCGCGGAACGGCAGGACCAGCTTGCTGGTTCCTCCAAGACCTCGTCCAAGGAGGGCAACTAAATGGCCACCAGCTTCGCCAATTTCGGTAACGAGCTTTACACGGGCAAACGCTCGTACGACTTCGTCGGATCCAAGAAAATCTGGTTCCTGATCGCGGCCGTCCTGGTGGCGCTCTCGATCCTCCTGCCTGTCGCCAAGGGCGGCTTCAACCTCGGCATCGAGTTCCGTGGCGGCTCGGAATTCACCGTCTCCAACGTGAAAACCACGGACGCCGCCGTCGGCGAGAAAGCCGTCGAGGATGTTGTCGCCGGCAGCGTCCCGCGGGTTGCCAATGTTGCAGGCAATACGATGCGGATCCAGACGGACAAGCTCACGGAAGACGAGACGCTTCAGATCAAGGCCGGCCTCACCGAGGCCTACGGCGTGACGGACAATGAGGTGACATCCACCTTCATCGGCCCCACGTGGGGTGCCGACGTCACCAAGCAGGCCCTGCTGGGCCTGGGGATCTTCGTCGCAATCGCTGCCGTGCTGATGGCGCTGTACTTCCGGACGTGGAAGATGTCGCTTTCGGCGATCGTCGGCATGCTGGTTACCATGTTCATCACCGCCGGCGTCTACGCCCTGAGCGATTTTGAAGTCACGCCCTCGGCGATCATCGGCTTCCTGACCGTCTTGAGCTACTCGCTGTATGACACCGTGGTGGTCTTCGACAAGATCCGCGAGAACACAGCGGACCTGCAGGCCTCCACCCGGCGGACCTTCGCCGAGGAAGTCAACCTGGCCGTCAACCAGACGCTGGTCCGCTCCATCAACACCATGATGGTGGCGATCCTTCCGGTCGGTGCCATCCTGTTCATCGGTGCTGGCCTGTTGGGTGCCGGAACGCTGCGGGACCTGTCGCTGGCCTTGTTTGTCGGCATCCTCATCGGCACGGCCGCCACGATCTTCATCGCTGCGCCGCTCTACGCCTGGCTGCGCCAGGGCGAACCGGAACTGGTCAAGCAGGCCGAGCGTGTGGCACACCGCCGCGCCCAGGCTGCCGCCAGGGCCGAATCCCCGGCGGAGCCCGCCACGGCTTAGCCGCAGCGGTCCTGCCGGACCGGCCACCGCGGGCTGCTGCCCCTCGGTCCCGACGGGCCGGAGAACGTCATTCGTGACGTCCTCCGGCCCGTCGCCGTATCGCCGCCGGTTATCGAAGTATCCTGCAGCGGGAATAGACTGGAAGAATTAACGGGTTCGGAGAGGTGCTCCATTGGAAGAACGTTCGACGCCGGTGCCATCAGCCCCGGTGGCAAAGGCTCCAGGCCAGGCTTCGCAGACTGGTGTGGTGGCTCCCGAACGCGCCGATCCGCCTGTGCCCGTGGACAGCTCGGGCGCACGACAGACGTTTCCCGGCCGGCGTGAGCGCACCCGTTCGCGGCTTGCCCGCCTGACCGGGCGCGGCGCCCCTGCCTATTCCCCCATCCTTGAGCCGCTGTTGCGCACCGTGCGCGCCAACAACCCCAAAGAGGACTTCGACCTCATCCAGCGCGCCTTCGTCGTGGCGGAACGCTGCCACCGGGGCCAGAAGCGCAAGAGCGGCGACCCCTACATCACCCACCCGGTGGCGGTGGCCACCATCCTGGCCGAACTCGGACTCAGCGGAACCACGCTGGCAGCGGCGCTCCTGCACGACACCGTCGAGGACACCTCGTACACCCTGGATGACCTGAAGGCCGAGTTCGGCCCGGAAGTCGCCATGCTGGTGGACGGCGTCACCAAGCTGGACAAGGTCAGCTTCGGCGAGGCCGCGCAGTCTGAAACCGTCCGCAAAATGGTCGTGGCCATGGCCAAGGACATCCGGGTCCTGATGATCAAGCTTGCCGACAGGCTCCACAATGCCAGGACCTGGCGCTTCGTCTCGGCCGAATCCTCGGCGCGCAAGGCGCGGGAGACCCTGGAAATCTTCGCCCCGCTGGCGCACCGGCTCGGCATGAACACGATCAAGTGGGAATTGGAAGACCTTTCCTTCGCGGCCCTGTACCCGAAGGTCTATGAGGAAATTGTGCGCATGGTGGGGGACCGGACCCCCGAACGCGAAAAGAACCTCTCCGTCATCCGCAACCAGATCACCGAGGACCTGCGCGAGGCCAAGATCAAGGCCACCATCACGGGCCGGCCGAAGCACTACTACTCGATCTACCAGAAGATGATCGTCCGGGACAAGGACTTCGACGACATCAACGACCTGATGGGCGTACGTGTCCTGGTGGACTCAGTCCGGGACTGCTACGCGGCCCTGGGTGCCATGCACTCGCGTTGGAACCCCCTCCCGGGGCGGTTCAAGGACTACATCGCGATGCCCAAGTTCAACATGTACCAGTCGCTGCACACCACAGTGATCGGCCCGGGCGGCAAACCCGTGGAGATCCAGATCCGCACGCACGAGATGCACCGCCGTGCCGAGTACGGCGTCGCCGCGCACTGGAAGTACAAGGACCAGCCCAACCGCACGGCCGCCGGGCCGGGAAGCCCGCGTGACGGCGACATGGGCTGGCTCCGGTCCCTCGTGGACTGGCAGCAGGAAACCTCCGATCCCGGCGAGTTCCTCGACTCCCTGCGCTTTGAGATCAATGCCCGCGAAGTGTTTGTCTTCACGCCCAAGGGCGAGGTCATGGCCCTCCCCGCGGGGTCCACGCCTGTGGACTTCGCGTATGCCGTCCATACCGAGGTGGGCCACCGGACCATCGGTGCCCGCGTCAACGGCAAGCTGGTCCCGCTCAACAGCGAACTGAACCACGGCGACTGGGTTGAGATCTTCACCTCCAAGGCCGAAGGCGCCGGACCCAGCCAGGACTGGCAGCACTTCGTCAAGAGCGCCCGCGCCCGCAACAAGATCAGGCAGTGGTTCAGCAAGGAACGCCGCGAAGAGTCGATCGACCGCGGCAAGGAGCTGCTGACGAAGGCGATGCGCAAGCAGAACCTCCCGCTGCAGCGCCTCATGACGCATGACGCCCTCGCCGCGGTGGCCGAGGACTTCAAGTACGTCGACATCTCCGGACTCTATGCAGGTGTGGGCGACGGGCACACGTCCGCCCAGTCCGTCATGGAACGGCTGGTGGAGAGCCTCGGAGGCAACGACACTCCCGAGGATGACCTCACCGAGGTGTCCATCCCCACCCAGGTCACGAAGGCCCGGTATTCCGATTCCGGCGTCGTGGTGCGCGGCGTGGACGACGTCTGGGTGAAACTTGCCCGCTGCTGCACGCCGGTGCCGCCTGATCCGATCCTGGGCTTCGTGACGCGGGGCTCCGGCGTCTCGGTGCACCGGACGGACTGCACCAACGTCAGCGGACTGTTGGAGCAGCCGGACCGTATCGTCGAGGTCGAATGGGCACCCACGCAGTCGAGCGTCTTCCTGGTCGAAATCCAGGTCGAAGCACTCGACCGCAAATCCTTGCTGTCCGATGTGACGCGGATCCTGTCCGAGAACCACGTCAACATCCTGGCGGCCAGCGTGCACACCTCCACGGACCGGGTGGCGATCTCCAAGTTCGCCTTCGAGATGGGGGACCCCAAGTACCTCAGCCATGTGCTGAGCGCTGTCCGCCGCATTGACGGGGTCTTCGACGTGTACCGCACCACCGGGAACCGGCGGCGCAGCTAAGAGTTCCAGGGGCTGTCAGGTCGGTGGACGGCTAGGGTGCCGGACCGGCCCGGAGAAGTTCGAGCTTCGCCAGGGCCGCCTTCTTGTGCGGCATTCTGGGTGTGGCCTCCACGGCGAGCTGGAGCAGCCGCAACCGCACGCCCAGCTCGGGCTGGGCCAGGAGCGCGCGGAGGGCCGGTATGGCACGCTCCGCGTCCACGTGCAGGGCGATGTCCAGTGAGGTCCGCAGCGGGCTGGAGACCATCAGCCCGCCCAGGCTCACAACGTCGAATGGGCCCAGGCGCACCTCGTGGAAGGTGCAGCCCCGGGTGGACCGGAGGCTTGAAATCCGCCGGTTGGCGTCCACGAGCAGGGCGAGCCGGTCCGGTTCCGCGGCGCAGCCGAAGATCCACGCCGCCGTCATCCTTCCCGCGACAACCCGCTGCCGGATCGCCGGACGAATGAGAATCGCCGCGGCACGGGCCCGAAGCTGCGGAGTGGCCCGGCTGCCCGGGGGCAGGTAGCCGCGCTGGTAGAGCTGCGTCAGCACGCCGTCGGAAGCCATGGCCTGCAGCTCGGGCCAGGTGAAAAGCGCCCCGGGGGAGTAAAGCTCAGGCGGTGGCTGGGCGGGCAGCCCGGTGACGGTGGGCGGGGGGCCGTGAACAATGACCATCCAGCCATCCTGACCGGTCCCGGGAGAAGCGAACAGGCCCCGTCCCGGTCATGTGGATAACCGGAACGGGGCCTGCAGCGAAGCCTGTACGAGTGCCTGCCTAGGAGAGCTCGCTTGCTGACTTCTCGAGCTGTTCCAGCCAGGCCTCACGGGCCTCGAGGGCTTCCCGGGCAGCCTTGATCTTGCGCTCGTCGCCGGCCTTCTCGGCCTTGGCCAGGTCGTCCCGGAGTCCGGCAATAGCGGATTCCAGCTGCGTCAGCGCGCTGTTGGTGCGTGCCTTCGTCTCCGGATTGGACCGCTTCCAGTTCTCGTCCTCGGCGTGGCGTACGGCGTCTTCGACCTTGCGCAGCCCGGCCTCGACGCGTCCCATGTCGGCGCGGGGAACCTTGCCGGCTTCTTCCCAGCGGTCGCGGATGGACTGGAGGGCCTTCTTGGCGGCCGCGAGGTCCGTGATGGGAAGGAGTTCGTTGGCTTCAGCCAGCAGAGCCTCCTTGACCACCAGGTTCGCGCCGTATTCCTGGTCGATCTCGTCGTTGGCTGCCTGGCGGTGGGTGAAGAAGACGTCCTGCGCGGCACGGAACCGGGCCCAGAGGGCGTCGTCGTCCTTGCGGCTGGCGCGCGGTGACGCCTTCCACTGGTCCATCAGGCGGCGGTATTCGCCCGCGGCAAAGCCCCAGTCGGTCGACGTCGAAAGCGCTTCGGCCTCGGCGATCAGCTTTTCCTTGGCCGCTTTGGCTGCCGAGTTGTTGCTGTCCAGCTGGGAGAAGTACGCGCGGCGATGCCGGTCAAAGACGGTGCGGGCGGCGCGGAAGCGCTTCCAGAGAGCGTCCTCGTTGCTGCGGCCAAGACGGACTCCGCTCTTCTGCGCGGTTTTCCAGCTCTCGAACAATTCGTTCATCCGGGCGCTGGAGGTCTTCCACTGGATCTGGGCCGGATCGTGGCCGGCGATCTCTTCAGCCTCGGCGACGATGGCTTCGCGGGCCGCCAGCTCGGCGGCACGGACAGCCTCGTGTTCGGCTTTTTCGGCCTTTTCGAGCGCGGTGATCTGCTGGGCGAGGGTGTCCAGGCGGGCCTCGGCGGCGCGGAGATCGCCCACCATGTTGCGTTCCGCCAGCTGCTCGCGCAGGTGGGTGACGGTCTTCTGCATGTCCGTGGTGGGCGCCTTGGAGCTGACGCGCTGTTCCAGCAGGACAATCTGGGCGACGATGTCGTCGTACTTGCGGGCGAAGTAGCCCAGGGCTTCGTCATCGCTGACACCCGGGTACTGGCCGACGGGGTGCTCCTCGCCGTCGACGGTGAGGAATACGTGGCCGTCACCTTCAACGCGGCCCCAGCGCGCCGCTTCGGCCAGCGACGCGGCGGAGGACACCGTTGCCGGCGCTGCGGCGGGGGCGGCCGGTGAGGGCTTTGCCTTCGGACGGGCCGCGAATGCTGCCGGTGACGGCGCGGGACGAGCGGGGGCGGGGGCCGGGGTCGCAGCGGCGGCCGGAG
>CALMVY010000029.1 GCA_937873245.1 uncultured Arthrobacter sp.
CCGTGGAGGATGTGGAACGACTCCTCCCAGCAGACCTTCTTCATCACCCGCGCGTACGGCGCGTACGAGCACTTGAGCAGCGCCTTCTGGCTGATGATCGCGGCCGCGTCGACGAGCCAGGCGATCACGCCCACGTCGCCCCAGCTCTTCGTGGGGTAGTGGAAGACGTTGTGGAACTTGGACTTGCCGGAGATCAGGTCGTCCAGACAGTGCTCGCGCGGCTTGCCGAGATCCTCGACGACACGATAGATCAGCTGGCAGTGGCCGACCTCGTCCTGGATCTTCGCGGTCAGCGCCAGCTTCCGCTGTAGCGTCGGCGCGCGCAGGATCCAGTCGCGCTCGGGCAAGACGCCCATCAGCTCCGAGTTGCCGTGCATCTCGATGAACTTGATCAGCCGGGCCCGGTACTCGTCGGGCATCCAGTCGTCCGTCTCGACGAGCCCCCCGCCCTGGACGTACTCGAGGAACTCCTGCGCGCGTGCTTCGTTCGTTGCCATCCGGATGCCTCCCTACCTAACGGTCGTTAGCATGCAGTGTATCGCCACGCGCCGTCAGGAGCTAACCCGTCAGGCCGCACGGCTCTTCGCCGAGAAGGGCTACCACGGCACGTCGATGGGCGACCTTGCCGTGGCGATGGGCGTGCAGAAGGGCTCGCTCTACTCCCTGACCGACTCCAAGCAGGAGCTCCTCTACGAGACGATGCGTGCAGGGGCCGCAGCCTTCCACGCCGGGCTCGACGAGCTGCCGGAAGGTGCGGGTGCGGCGGAACGGATCCGGCTCGCGCTGCGCGCGCACCTGCGGGTGGTCGCCGAGCAGCTCGACCTGGCGACAGTCTTCATTCGGGAGTGGCGCTACCTCGAGGGCGAGCGCCGCGAACAGATCGTCGCCGAGCGGCGCAGGTACGAGGAACGTCTGCGGTCGCTCTTTCGCGAGGGACGCGAGCGGGGCGAGCTCCGCACCGATCTGGACGACGTCGCGGCTGCGCTGCTCCTGCTCTCGGCCGCGAACTGGGCCTACACCTGGCTCACACCGGGACGGGACACGGACGCGCTCGCCGACTCCTTCGCCGGGATTCTCGTCGACGGGATCAGGGGTTACTCGACGCCTTGATACGGCACCCGCCGAGGCGTAGTCTCGAGGGCGACACGGCGGACATCGACGGAAGGAAGGAAGGAGCTTGTATGTCTGCTGAGACAAACAAGGCGTTGGCGCGCCGTCTCACCGAGGAGGCGTTCAACGCCGGCAACATCGACGTGCTCGACGAGCTGCTGGCGACCGGCATCGTCAACCACGACTCCGCTGCCCCCGAGTCGACGGTCGGCCTCGACGCCGCCCGGGCGAGCATCGAGGGGTACCGAACAGCGTTCCCCGACCTGCGGGTCACGATCGAGGATCAGATCGCAGACGACGATCGCGTCGTCACGCGCTGGAGCGCCAAGGGGACGCACCAAGGCGAGCTGATGGGAATGCCCGCGACCGGCAAGCAGACGACCGTCACCGGCATCACGATCGACCGGATCGAGGACGGGCGTATCGCCGAGAGCTGGACGAACTGGGACACGCTCGGGATGCTGCAGCAGCTCGGCGTCGTGCCGGCGCTCGCCACAGCCTGATCGTAAGAGCCGGGGAGGTCGCCTCGCGCGACCTCTCCAGCTCCCATGCGCATTTGCCGATGACCGGAGGGACTCCTACGCGCCGATGTTTCCCTCCCTCCCCCAGCCCCGGCACATGCCTTGTCCCGAATGCGGCGAGTCGGTCGCGCTGGAGTCGCGCGAGCGCCACGCCTGCGACGAGGAACGGCAGGTGACCTACCGGCTCAGTGATGACCGCGTCTTCGACCTGCTCGGCTTGGCAGAGTCGTTGCTATCAGATGTGGCGCGTGGCGTATATGAATGTACCCGCTATGAGAATTCCTAAGTCTTGCTTGCAAGCACTCTCCGGTTTGGGATATTTCTTCACAGCTAACTTTGTTAAGTCTCATAAGGGTGGATGGGGGCCCTGTTATAAAACACTATGAACCAAACAAACCTTGAACTGCGTGTCGCCAATATGGACTGTGAGCATGATGCCGCCTCTTTGGAACGGGCACTGCGCGGCTGGCCAGGGATGGTGGATCTTACGGTCTATCCCAAGTCAGCCAAGGTCAAACTGGTGTACGATGCCGATACGGTGACGCTTGAGGCATTGCGACACAAGCTTGTTGAGAGTGGCTTTCCTCCGCAGGAGGGACGTGAAGCCAGTGGCCCGCCTATGCCCTGGCAAAACCCCAAGGTCATCACTTCGGTAGCCGCTGGCATCCTGCTGTTGGTTGGTTGGCTACTCAGCTTAGCTGGTGCACCCGAACTCATCTCTACCCTCCTCTATGTGGCTGCCATCCTCAGTGGTGGGTACTACTTTGGACGTGAAGCCATTGAGGAGTTAATTTTTGAGCGGCAGATCGGCATTGAGCTATTGATGTTGGTCGCCGCGGTGGTGGCAGCACTCATGGGCGAAGTGGCTGAGGGTGCGATGCTGGCTTTCCTCTACTCCTTGAGCGAAGCCGCCGAAGGTTACACCGAAGAAAGAACCCGCTCGGCCATCAAGGCGCTGATGGATCTTGCGCCCAAGACCGCGCTAGTTCGTCGTAGTAATCAAGAGCTTGAGATTCCGGTCGAAGAAGTGCAGGTTGGGGATATTTTTCTCGTCCGGCCAGGCCAGGCCATTGCCACCGATGGCGAAGTCATCGACGGGCGGTCCAGTGTCAATCAGGCCCCAGTGACCGGAGAAAGTGTGCCCGTGGAAAAAGAACCAGGCGATAGCGTCTTTGCCGGCAGCATCAATGGTGAGGGTGCGCTTGATATACGCGCCACCAAGACTTTTGCTGAAAACACCATCAGCCGGATTATTGCCATGGTTGAGGAGGCTCAGGAACGCAAAGGGGCAAGCCAACGCTTTATCGAACGCTTTGGTGCCCGCTACAGCCCGGCAGTGCTGGCCATTGGCATCCTGATTGCTCTCCTACCTCCCCTCTTCTTTGGCGGCGAGTGGGTTGATTGGATTGCACGTGCCACGGTCTTCATTGTGGCAGCCGCCCCCTGTGCGTTAGTGATTTCCATCCCGATTACCTTGGTGGCAACACTCGGCACGGGGGCACGCAACGGCGTGCTAATTAAAGGAGGCGTCTTTATTGAGGAGTTAGGGCGAGTGAAAGTTGTGGCTATGGACAAAACAGGCACCTTAACCCGCGGTACGCCTGAGGTCACCGATGTAATTGCCCTAGACAAAGGCAGTATTTTGGAAAATGATGTATTGGCTCTCGCCGCAGGCATTGAGCAGCGCAGCCAACACCCCTTAGCGCAGGCGGTGGTGCGCCGTGCACAAGCTGCCCGTGATGAGCCCCGCCGAAGCCAAAGGCAGCGACCTGGTCCGCGTTGCCCTGCAGGGCGCCGTGGACGAGGCCAATTCCCTCGTTTCCCAGGCCGAGTCCATCCGCCACTTCGTGGTGCTGGACGCCGACTTCACTGAGGAATCAGGGCACCTGACGCCGTCGCTCAAACTCAAGCGCGCCGCCGTTGTGCGGGACTTCGCGGCCCAGATCGACCGGATCTACGGCTGACGCCCCACGTATCACAGGGACGCGAAGAAACGGACGGCACCCTTGGTGCCGTCCGCTTCTTGTGCCCGCCGGACGCGGCGTCCGGCGCCTAGACGGTGCTGGAGTGTCCCCGCATCGGGGTGTCGCGCGACCCGGAGTCCGTCGACCCCGGATCCCCCGTGCCGGAGGTGGCGGATCCGGTGCGATTCACTGCCGGGGCGGTGTTCCCGGCTGACGAATCCGTGGCGGTAGCTTCATCCGCCGCTTCTTCAGTGCCGGACGCATCCGCGGCGCTGGACCCTCCGGACTTGCCAGCCTTGTCCCGCCGGAAGCGGGACCGCTTGGCGGGGACAGCGTCGGGGTCGGCCTCTGCGGCCTCAGCCCCGACAGCTTCGTCCCCGGCGGGGTCCGCTTCCGCGGCACCCTTTTTCGGCAGCCCGCGGCGCTTACGCGTCGGCCAGGTGAGGATGAGCGTGACGAGTGAGGCGATCAGCACCAGCCCGGCGACAACGATCCCGCTGTCAACCCAGAACTGCGCCGGGAAGAGCCGGATGAGGGTGTCCTGCAACGAGAACGTCCAGGTGCCGCTCGCGAAGAAGACACTGTGGAACTGGGCGAAGAACTGTTCCCAGCCAAGCGTAGCCAGCACGCCAAGGCTGATGATGATGACGAGGGTGACGATGGACCCCGCGAACAGGCCGCGCCGGACTCCCCCGGGGCTGCGGCGCCGCAAGTAGATCACGGCGATCAGGCTCAGCAGGATCAGCAAGGCTCCGGCGCCGAAGGCGGACAGGATGACGAGCTTGACGTCGGCCATGTGGCTGACTTCACCAGCCCCGAACAATTTGTCACCGCTGCGGTTGACGAGTTCGCCGAGGTAGCGCGGTCCTGCCCAGTTGCTGAGGTAGTCCACGGCATAGGAGCCGTAGGTCATGCGGTCGTCGCTGCTGAAGCCGTAGCCGTCGCCTGGAAACCCGGGACGGTTGTACTCCACCCAGAGGAACAGGGGGCTGGCGACGGCCCGGACGGCCAGCACCAGCAGGATGACCGGGAAGCACACGGCAAGCAGGACCTGCATTACCCGCGGGGCTACCGGCTTGGCGTTCGCCGCGTGTTCCCGTTCGGCGTTCCGGCGTTGAACTTCCTCCTCCGGCGGGCGGACTTGGAGCGCGGAGGTGGGCAGGGGCTCGCTGAAGTGCGTGCCATTGCCTTTGGGAACGGGGTCGACGGCGGCTTCCGCGGCCTTGCGGTCCGCACGGCTGCCGGCCTGGCTCCAGGCCGGCGTCGTTGCTTGGTTCGTCGGGGACGGCGCGGCCACGGGTTCCTGAGTGGCGCCGGCATCCGTTCCGGCGGCGCCCGAAGAGGCAGCGGCAGGGCGCTTGTCCGCGGAGCTCGGCTTCATCCAGTCGAACGCGGGTTCGTCAGCGTCGTCGGCCGGATCCAGTTGCGGATCCTGTCGATTCGGAGGGGTGGGACTTGAGTCAGTCACTGCAGCTTCGCTTCCGTAGGCGTCCGCGCCACCGGCCGGGGCCCGGCAACGCTACATATCTGCTTCCGAGCCTACCGCCACAGCCTCGCCGCGGGCGAGGTGCCACCCCGTGAAGCGCGGGGATTCAGCTGGCGGTTTCAGCGGAGCCGGCTCGTGCCGGCCGGAGCGGCGTGGCAGGAGCCCAAGAGGTCAGCGCTTGGCGTACTGGGCCCAGGGGATGTTCCAGTCGCCGAAGCCTTCGAGCGGCTCCACGGCAGGTGCTCCGGTGTTGAGGGTCTGTACAACGTCACCGGTCTTCATGTTGTTGAAGAACCAGGACGCATCCGCCGGGAGCAGCCCGACGCAGCCGTGTG
Organism: uncultured Arthrobacter sp.; assembly: GCA_937873245.1. Classification (GTDB taxonomy): domain Bacteria; phylum Actinomycetota; class Actinomycetes; order Actinomycetales; family Micrococcaceae; genus Arthrobacter. Next base: position 5,417 of record CALMVY010000029.1, read on the forward strand.
AGACGTTGAACTTGCCCACCGCACCCCACGCCGATTCCAGCGCCTGGTGGACGTAGACGCCGGAGCTGGTGAGGCGGTTGGCGTATTCCACCGTGAGGGGCGGGTAGTAGCCCTTGTCGCCGGGCTTCAAACCGATGCTGCCGGCGTTGAAATCGGAGGTGCGTTCCTGCTCCATGATGACGGCGAAGCCGGTTGGTGAGAGCCACTCAACGTCGCCCAGCGTGACCGGCGCGGTCTTGACCAGTTGGCCGTCGAAGTACACGTTCATGGACTTGGTGATGTCATCAACGACGGCGAGCCGCTGCGGTCCGACCTTGAAGACGACCTTGGTGTCGGAGTTGCCGATCATCTTATTGCCGAAATCGACACCGAAGAGCTTGAGGTCCACGGTGATCTCGCTGTTGGCAGCCCAGAACGCTTCGGGCCTGATCCGGACGCGGCGGTCCGAATACCAGCGCCACGCCACGGGCTGGCCGGAGGATGCCGTGACGGTGACGGCCTTTTCCATGGCCTCCTTGTTCAGCACCGGCTCGCTGAAGACAATCTCAATGGGCTGGCCGGAGCCGACAGTGGTGCCGTTGAGTGGATACACCGCGGCGTCCGCCTCGTTGGCCTTGGCCACGGTGTCAAAGGTCTGGGCCTTCTTCGTTTCACGTCCGGCCTGGTCCACGATCGTGAAGCTGTACTTGTACTTCGTATCGAATTCCAGGGGATCCTCTGCGGTCCAGGTCGAGCCGTCCGGGCTCGTGGTTCCCGGGACGCGGTCGCCTCCGGCGGCGGGCACCAGCACGACGTCCTTCACAGTGCCGTTGACTGCCTTGACCGAGGGCGCGGCGGCCGGGTTGACGCCCTTGGCGCCGTCGGTGGGGGTTACTCCGAGCTCCACGAGCTTCACGACGGGGGCGGCGAGGCCGGACACGTTCCGCATCGGCGTCGAGGCTTCCGAGGGCATGTCGGCATGGGCCCAGCCAGGAGAGGTGGCGACGCCGATGCCGCCCGCCCCGACAGCCGCGCAAAGGGCAAGGACGGCCAGCATTTTCCCGGTGTTCCGGGGACGCTGCCCCGGCCGCCGGCGTTGGCGTCCGCTGTCTTCAGTCATGGCCACTTCCTGTGTTCCCCCACTGCATTTGGCGTGCAAGCCCTCATCAGAGCTCGCGTTTCTCCCTATGCCAGCATAAGCGAAGCTGCACGGCGGGCAGGCCTCGCCTGCACCACGATCAGGTCACAAATGGAGCCCCGGACCTCGGTCCGGGGCTCCATTTATACGGAAACGCGTACGGGTACGGCGGGATCTGCGGCTGCGTAGCCGCCGGGCCGCGCGGCTCCTAGTAGCGGTAGTGGTCCGGCTTGTACGGGCCGGACACCTCGAGGTCCAGGTACTCGGCCTGTTCCTTCGACAGCTCGGTCAGTTCGACGCCGAGCGCGTCCAGGTGCAGCCGGGCGACCTTCTCGTCGAGGATCTTCGGCAGCACGTAGACCTGCTTGTCGTACTCGCGCTCCCCCTCCGGCTGGTCGCGCTTGGTGAAGAGTTCGATCTGCGCGATCGTCTGGTTGGCGAAGGAGTTGCTCATCACGAAGGACGGGTGTCCGGTGGCGTTGCCAAGGTTCAGCAGGCGTCCCTCGGACAGCACAATGATGGAACGGCTACCCTCACCCGTGGCCGCGTCCGCCTCGAAGACCCACTCGTGGACCTGCGGCTTGATCTCGACCTTCTTGATGCCGGGGATCCGGGCCAGTCCGGCCATGTCGATCTCGTTGTCGAAGTGGCCGATGTTGCCCACGATCGCCTTGTCACGCATCCCGGCCATGTGCTCGGCCATAATGACGTCCTTGTTGCCCGTCGTGGTGATGAAGATGTGGCCCTCGCTGAGGACGGACTCCAGCTTCGCGACCTGGTACCCGTCCATGGCTGCCTGGAGTGCGCAGATGGGGTCGATTTCGGTGACGATGACGCGTGAGCCCTGGCCGCGGAAGGCCTCCGCGGCGCCCTTGCCGACGTCGCCGTAACCGCAGACGACGGCGACCTTGCCGCCCATCAGCACGTCGGTGGCGCGGTTGATGCCGTCAGGCAGGGAGTGGCGGATGCCGTACTTGTTGTCGAACTTGCTCTTGGTGACGGAGTCGTTGACGTTGATGGCCGGGAAGAGCAGCTTGCCCTGTTCCGCGAGCTGGTAGAGGCGGTGCACGCCGGTGGTGGTTTCCTCGGTGACGCCCAGCAGGCGGGAGCCGATCCGGGTCCATTTTTGCGGGTCGGCCTGCAGCGACGCGCGCAGCACCTCCAGGAAGACGCGTCCTTCCTCGGACTCGTCGTCGGCGGCGGCCGGGACAGCCCCGAGGGCCTCGAATTCGACGCCCTTGTGGACCAGCATGGTGGCGTCCCCGCCGTCGTCGAGGATCATGTTCGGGCCCAGGTCCGGGGTGCTGTCAGCGCCGGGCCAGGTCAGGATCTGCTCGGCTGTCCACCAGTATTCCTCCAGCGTTTCGCCCTTCCAGGCGAAAACGGGAACACCCTGCGGGTCCTCGACCGTTCCGTTGCCCACCACGACGGCGGCGGCGGCTTCGTCCTGGGTGGAGAAGATGTTGCAGGAGGCCCAGCGGACCTCGGCGCCGAGGGCGGTGAGGGTCTCAATCAGCACTGCGGTCTGCACGGTCATGTGCAGCGAACCGGCGATCCGGGCGCCCTTGAGCGGCTGGCTGGCGCCGAACTCCTCGCGCAGGGACATCAGGCCGGGCATCTCGTGCTCGGCGAGGCGGATCTGGTGCCGGCCTGCCTCGGCCAGGGAGATGTCCGCAATCTTGTAATCGAGAGTCATGTGAATCCTTCGTTGTGGCCGGCGCGCCGGTCCGGAACCTGGCTGCCTGTGAACGTGCTTATCGGTGGCTGGAAAGTACTTCGGCGCCGAAAGGCGCAGCGATGGGCCTGAGGCCTAGCCTGCGGCGGGCCGTCCGGCGTCGTGCTGGAAAGCGGGCGCCGCGGCGGCGGCCGGGAGGAGTTCCGGGGGCAGGAGCAGCGGGATGCCGTCCTCGATCGCGTAGCGCAGCTTCTCTCCGGAGGGGCCGTCCACAGTGGTGACGAGTTCCTCGCCCTCCTGCAGCAGCGGAGAGCCGGTCACGGGGCATCGCAGGACAGACAACAGTTCGGGACTGATCTTCGGCATGGTGAACGCTCCCTGGTGGACGCCGCAGCAGGCGCCGGTGGCTTACGGATTTTGCAGTTTCCAGCCTACCGCCAGTTGCCGCTTAGGACGGTTCGCGCAGGACGCGCAGGTGCCCCCGGCGGGTACCCTCGGCCGGGGCCGGGGCTTCAAGGGCTGCGTGGACACTGCGCTGGCCCGGGCCGGCTTCCGGCGCGGCCGGCCGGGAGGCCGCCTCCCGGACAGCGTTGGCGAGGGCCAGGAGGTCATCGGGGCCTGGACCTGCGGGGGTGGCGGGCATGGCCAGCCGCAGGACTTCCCAGCCGCGCGGGACAGTCAGCGACCCTGCGTGCTGTTCACACAAGTCGTAACAGTGCGGTTCGGCGTAGGTTGCCAGGGGCCCCAGAACCGCGGTGGAATCGGCATAGACGTACGTCAAAGTGGCCACCGCTGAATTGCGGCAGGCTGACCTTGAACAAAGACGAATTGCACCCACGACATCACAGACTACTCCCCCGGGCCGCCGGACGCCGCCCGACGCGCTGACGGCGGGTCGGGCGGCCCGTATCGCGTAAACCATTCGCCGGGTTTAGAGTCAAGATATGCAGTCATCGCACCAAGATCCGGGGTTTACGGTCCGCTTGGCTGAAACCGACGCCGGACGTCACGACGCCGGTTCCGCACCCGCCGGGACCGGACGCGCCGCAGCGCCGAAGGGCTTCCGGCAGCGGCGCAGGAACCGGCACGGCCGCGGGCTCCGCGGCGAAATTATGCTGCCCACGCTGCCCGGCTACCGCACCCGTTCGGACCGCTTCGACGACTTCGTGCTGGACTCGGCCGAGCGGCTCCACGACATTTGGGGCAAGCCGCTGGACGGCGTCCGCTTCGCCGTCGACGAGATTCCGCCCGGGCTCGAGCAGCTCGTGGCGGACCGCGCCCCCGCACCCATGGGCACCTACTCCCCCGCCACGCCGGAGGAGGGCCCCGTGATCACCCTCTACCGCCGGGTTGTCGAGCAGGCCTGCGGCACCCGGGAGGAGCTCCAGGACCTGGTGCATGACGTTGTGGTGGAGTACACGGCCGAGATGCTCGGTGTTCCGCCCGAGTCCCTGGACCCGGTCTACCGCCGGCGCTACTAGGGCGTCCCAGCCTGGAGACTGGACAGCCGGGCCCGGTCAGTAGCCGAGGGTGACCGGGACCTGCTCCTGGCCCGTGGCCCCGGGCGCAATCGCAACAGTGGAGATGTCCGGCCTGCCCTCCTGTTGCAGCAGGACCGCGCCGAAGGCGGGATCCCCCGCGGCGGAAACGAGGAAACCAACGAGCGGTGAGCCCCCGACGTCGGCCGGGACCTTGATGGAGGCTGTGGTGCCGCCGGCGATGTCAGCGGCCGCGGCCGCGTGGATCTTTCCGTCCGCCGTAATCGGCGTGTAGGAAATAGTCGCCCGGCCCTCGGGAGCGCCGAAGACGAGGTAGCGGTCGCCACCCCCGGGCACGGCCACCACGTGCTGGCTTCCCAGCCTCGCCGAGGCAGCGGACCAGGCGAAGTCGGAGGCGTCCTCGGCGTTCAGGCCCCTGGTGACGCGGGCCGCCGCGGTGAAGGACACGTCGGAACTGACGGCAACGGTGTAGGACCCTGCCGGCACCCCAGAGAGCGGGACCTCGGTGACGGCGCCGGCCTTCGCCGTGACCACGCCGCCGCCGGGCAAGGCCTTTTGGCCGTCCCGCCCGAACAGCTTGATCGCAACGACGGCGTCGGCGGACCCTGGCACGGTGATCTGCAGGGCCGGTCCGGCGTCCGCAAAGCCGGGCTTCCCGGTAAGGTCCGCGAGCCCGGACGGATCCTGCATGTCGACGCCGGGAATCACCTGGCGGAGTGCCGGCGCCGTGGCCGGGGCGATGAATTCGACGCCGCCGGGCGTAAGCCCCCGCAGCACGCTCTGCTGGATGACTGCGGCCACCGGCCCGCCGGCACTGCGGACCCGGACACTGAGCCGCTCCTCTCCCGGGGCGAGCCCGGCCAGGATGACGGAGCGGGTGGTGCCCGGGGCCACGAGGAGTCCGCGGCTGCCCGGGGCCTGGATCTGCGCCTTGGCCCCGAACAGCTCGAGGCTGACCGTGGCCGGGCTGCCGGAGGTGTTGGTGAGGTTCAGCACGGCCGTTCGGCCGAGCGCGGTGTTCGCGCCGACGAACCAGAGGTCGTTGGCGGGTTGCTGGCACGTCGCGGCCGCCGAACCGCGGAGATCCCCGTCCTCGGCGGCATAGCGCATGACCGCTCCTGCGGAAGCCTGCCGGTCGGCCTGCGAGTCGGCGCTCAGGACGCTCACGTCATCGACGCCCCGTTGCGCCACAACTCCGGCCAGCGGGACGGGAGTGCCGTTCGCGGGCCGGGCGGGGGCTGACGAAGGGCTTGCGGACGCCGGAGTGGCCTTGGCGAGTTCAACCAGGGTGCTGCCCGTGAGCGAGGCGAGGCGGCTGCCGGGCAGCACGCCGGCACTGGAGGCCAGCACCACGGCGTTCACGTCGCTCTGGGCGGTCGCGGACTCCGGGCTGAACTGCGGATCGGTGCCCACCGGGGAACCCTCAAGCAGCCGCGCCGGGCCCGGGCAGACGCCGATACTGCTGCCCGCGGGGACCGCCGCCAAGGGAGCCTCGATCGGCCGGCTGCTGCCGGGGCCCTGGGGCGAGAGCGCCGTGGCAGAGACGAGCCCTCCTCCGGCGGCGACGAGGACGACGGCGGAGAGCACCCCGCCCAGCCGCCCGGCATGCGGCAGCGTCTTCCAGCGCGACAGCAGGGGCGCGGCTGCCCGGCGCTCGGACCGGCCGGACCGCCCCGCCTGCCGGGCGGGGTTGCCGGCGGGGTTGCCGGCGGTGTTGCCGGCGGTGCCCAGCGTCCCGGCGTCGCCGGGGTTTTCTGGGGCGTCGGGGGTTTCCGGGGCGTCGGGCGCGGGGGTGTCATCCCTGGGCATGGTGATGTTCCTTCCGCAGGGAGCCTTCGTCCCTGGAGAGGCCGGTGTTCGGCCGGCGGGCAGGCATGGGGACGGCAAGCAGGGCTGTCAGGCCGATGATGACGGCCTGGGCCAGACCTGCCCAGATGGCCCAGGGGGCTTCGTACCGGAGGCTGAGCTGCCCGCCTTGCGCGGGCAGGGTGAAGGCCTGCGCCCAGCCGGATGTAGTGGCCGTGAGGCGGCGGCCGTCGAGCCAGGCGCTCCAGCCCGGATCGGCGCGTTCGGCCAGCACCACGAGCCGGCCCTCCGGTCCGGCGGGAACCGCGGCATCGGCGGCCACCGCCTCGGACGGGACCAGCCCGACGGTGGCCCCCGCGCCGTCGACGATCCGCACACGGTGCGCGACGTCGGCGGGCTGGATCACCGGCTGGTTCAGGGGGCTGATGCGCCAGAGCCAGCCGACGTCGGTCTTGCCGACGGCGACGAGCCCGGGGACGGCGTCCATGCGGCTGGCGGTCAGCTGGGACGCGGTGTCGGCGGCCCGCAGGACCACGAAGCCGACGCCGAGCTGCTCGAGTTCTTCTCGTGGATCGACGCCCTGGCCGGCCACGATGGTGGCCACCACGTTGCGGAGCGACGCCGCGACGGCGTCGTCGTCACGGACCGCCTCCTGCCCCGGCTCCCCCATGATCGGGCGGGCGGAGGCGATCGTGGACAGGGCGTCAAGGGTGGTTCCGGCACCGCGCATGAGCGTGGCGTCAAACGTTCCGTTTTCGCCGGTGGAGATGATGAGCGTGCGGGATTGTTCCGGGCCCTCGCCGCGGTCGACGGCCGTCGCCGGGAGGGTCCGGGACCCGGCCGGCTGCACGAGCCGCTGACTGCCAAGCGGGTCGCTGCCAACGGCATCAGTGCCGGCAGCTCCGGGCGATGCGGCGGACGGCGCGGCGGGGTCTCCGGCGGCGGGCGTCAGGACGTTCTGCGCCGCCCACACGGTAAGCCCGGTGAGCGGTCCGGCCAGCAGAAGGACCATGGCCGTGGCCGCGGTGGCGCGGAGCAGGATCTTGCGGCCCGACGTTGCGGCGGCGGCGCGGTCGGCGGAGTCCAGCAGGGCCGCGGCGCCGACCAGCGCCGCGCCCAGAATGGCGAAGGCAGCGGCCGAGACAGCCGGCCCCGTGAAGGCAGTGACCAGGACGTTGGAGCTGGCTCCGGTGGCGACCTGGCTGCTGAGCCACCCGCCGGTCAGCAGCAAGAGGGCTGCGGCCCAGAGGGCGCAGGCAATCCGCGGCGTCCGGCCCGGGAAGAACAGCGCGGCGCCGGCCAGGAGCAGGGCGGGCAGGCCGATCAGCAGCGCCAGCAGGAGCGCCCACGGCACGGCGGAGTCCGGGCCGAACACCGGGAGGCCGGTCAGGCCGTCGCCGGAGGCGAAGCGCAGCGGCTGGCCCAGGGCCTGCTGCCAGAGCGGTGCGGCGTCAAAGGCAAGCGGCAGGCCGGGGTCCGCGAGCATGGCGCGCGGACGGTCAAGAGTGGAGACCAGGAACGGCACGAACAACGCGAGGCTGGGCAGCAGCGCCCACCACACGGTGCGCCCGCGGCGGCCCAGGAGGGCGCCGCAGAGTGCCACGAGCACGACGGCGGGTAGCAGCAGCGAGGGGGCTGCCGCGGTGACGACGGCCAGCGCCAGGCCGGCTGCGGCGGCGGCGGTCCAGGACGGTGTGCCGTTAATTCCGGGCTTGGCCGGGGGCGATTCGGTGAAGCGCCGCTCCCCGGGGGCCGGGACGGCGTAGCGGCCGCGTCCGGCTGCGGTGCCGGTGGCCCGCAGCAGGGCAAGCACCAGCAGCGGCATCATCACGTGGACGAGGAGGGCTCCGGCACGGCCCTGGTTGAGTGCCACCTGGAGGGCCGGCGCTCCGGCCCAGACGAGGGCGGCTGCCAGGCGCAGGCCGCGGCGCTGCGTCAGGGCACCGGCGGCAAACCAGGCGCCGAGGGCTGAGAGCGGCATGGCCAGAATCAGCAGCCAGCCGAGCGCCGTGTTGGCGTTGCCGGCACCGAGTACCCCGAGAACCCACAGGACGTAGCCGAACGGGTCGCCGTGGCCGGGAAGTCCTGCGCCGAGGGTGATCCACCAGCCGGAGGCGTGGTTCCAGATCTCGCCCAGCCGCGGCGAAACGGGAATCATCGCGCCGCCGGAGACTGCCTCGGCCCGGAACAGACTCAGGAGGCCGACCAGCGAGGCGGCAGTGGTGACCAGGACGGCGAGCAGCGCGCCGTTGCCCACCCAGCCCCGCTCGGAGGTTGTGAGGGCGGCGAAGTCGTCGGCCGAGTCGCCGGTCGGCTGTTCGGCCAGCGGGTCGTTCCCGGTAAGACTTTCACTGGAGTCGTCAGCTCCGAGGGCTTCCATCAGGGAGCGGCGGTGGGCCCAGACCTCCCGCCGCGGAGTCTGCAGCCCCTTGATGACGGATCGCCGGATGCGGCGGGTCCGGGCAGCGTTGCGCCGGCCCCGGAACACGGCCGCGGGACGACCGAGTGCGCCGAAGGTGGCCAAAAGCTGCGAGAAGCCGTGCCCCGGGTCTTTGACGGCAATGCTCAGGACCAGCTTGAAGAGGCTCCCGAGTAAGGCACCGGCAGCGTGCAGTGGCACCTTCCACGCGACCGCGTGCTTGAGCCGCAGGTACACCTGGGCCTTGCGCGCCGCCGTGGCGTTGCCCAGTGCGTTCGGACGGTGCGAGACATGGTGCATCCGGGCACTGGGTACCACCACCACACGGTGTCCGGCCAGCCGGTTCCGCCAGCAGAAGTCAACGTCGTCGCCGGTCCCCGGCAGGGCCGGGTCGAAACCGCG
>CALMVY010000030.1 GCA_937873245.1 uncultured Arthrobacter sp.
GGCGGCGGGGAGAATCGCGAGCCGGAGGAGCGCCGGGGAGCGGCTCATCCGGGGACCACGATGTTGATCAGCCGGTTGGGCACGTAGACCACCTTCCTGATTTCCTTGCCATCGGTGAAGCGCCGGACGGCGGCATCGGCCAGCGCGGTGGCCTGCGCCACCTCCTCCGGTGCGTTCCGCGGCACGGAGACCTTGGAGCGGGTCTTGCCGCTGACCTGCACCGGCAGCTCGATCTCGTCGGAGACGGCGAGCGCCTCGTCCCACGCCGGCCAGCCGGCGTCGAAGACGCTGCCGGCGCCACCCAGCCGCTCCCAGCACTCCTCGGCGAAGTGCGGCGCGAACGGCGCCAGCATCACCACCAGGTCGCGGACCATCGCCTTGTCGTGGCAGCCCGCCTCCTTCATGTGGTTCACCAGCTCCATGAGCGCCGCGATGGCGGTGTTGTAGCGCAACGCCTCGATGTCCTCGGCGCACTTCTTCCGGGTGGCGTGCCACCGGGTGACCAGCTCCTTCCGGAGCTCGCCCCCTGAGTCCTCCACCGCCCCCACCATGACCCACACCCGCTCGAGGAAGCGGCGCGGGCCGTTGATCCCGGCGTCCCGGAAGTCCCCCCCCTCCTGCAGCGGGCCGAGGAACATCAGGTACATGCGGAAGGTGTCGGCGCCCCACTGGGCGATGTACTCGTCGGGGATCACCACGTTGCCCCGCGACTTGGACATCTTGCTGCCGTCCTTGACGATCAGCCCGTGGGCCCGGAACCGGGTGAAGGGCTCCTCGAACGGGAGGTGGCCCAGGTCCTTGAGCACCATCGCCAGGAACCGGGAATACAGCAGGTGCAGCACGGCGTGCTCGTTGCCGCCGATGTACGTGGTGACCGGGCACCAGGTCCTGGTCCGGGCCGGATCGAAGGGCCGGTCGTGGAACTCGGTGCTGGGATAGCGCAGGTAGTACCAGGCCGAGTCGAGGAAGGTGTCGGACACATCCGTCTCGCGGCGGGCGCGCTGGCCGCAGTCGGGACAGGGGACGTAGTACCACTCTTCGTGCCGCGCCAGCGGCGAGACGCCGCTGTCGTCGGGCCGGAAGTCCTCGATCGGCGGCAGGATGACCGGCAGGTCCCGCTCCGGCACCGCCACCGGCCCGCAGGCGTCGCAGTAGATGATGGGAATCGGCGGGCCCCAGTAGCGCTGCCGGGAGATGCACCAGTCATGCAGCCGGTACTGGACCACCGCCTGGCCCTTCCCTGCGCCCGCCAGCCATTCGGTGATGGCCCGCTTGCCGGCCTCCGCCTCCAGGCCGTCGAACCGGCCGGAGTTGACCAGCCGGAAGCCGGTGACCTCCGTCTCCGCCGCCGCGAGCGGTGCGCCGGCCGCCTGGCCGTCGCCCGCCAGCACCCGGACGATCTCCAGCCCGAATTGCGTGGCGAAGGCGAAGTCGCGTTCGTCATGGGCCGGCACCGCCATGATGGCGCCGGTGCCGTACTCCATCAGGACGTAGTCCGCGATCCAGACGGGTACCGGCTTCCCGGTGGCGGGATTGGTGGCGTAGGCCCCGATGAAGACGCCGGTCTTCTCCTTCTCCCCGACCTTCCGCGCCACCAGGTCCTTGGCCGCGGCCGCCTTCACATACGCCTCCACCACGGCCTTCCGGTCCGGCGTGGTCAGCTTCGCCACCAGCGGGTGCTCCGGGGCCAGCACCATGAAGGTCGCACCAAACAGCGTGTCCGGACGGGTGGTAAACACCGGGATCGTCTCATCCGCCAGCAAGGGCGACCCTTGTGGTCGCCCGCCCGGGACCTCGAAGGTGATCTCCGCCCCCTCGCTCCGCCCCAGCCAGTTCCGCTGCGCGGTCCGCGTGGTCTCGGACCAGTCGATCGTGTCCAGGTTCCGGAGCAGCCGGTCGGCATACTCGGTGATCCGGAAGAACCACTGCTCCAGGAACCGCTGCTCCACCGGGGTGCCGCAGCGCTCGCACAGGCCATGCTCCACCTGTTCGTTGGCCAGCACGGTCTTGCAGTTGGGGCACCAGTTGACCGCGGCCTTCTTCTTGTAGGCCTTGCCCGCCTTGAAGAGCTGCAGGAAGAGCCACTGGGTCCACTTGTAATACTCCGGATCGGTGGTGCTCAGCGCATGGCGCCAGTCGAACATCCCCCCGATCCGCTCGAGTTGCCGGGTGAAGTTGGCAATGTTCCTCGGGATCAGCTGTGCCGGGTGGAGCCCCACCTTGATCGCGTAATTCTCGCTGTGGATGCCGAAGGCGTCGAACCCGATCGGCTCGAAGACATCGTGGCCCTGCAGCCGCTTGAACCGGCCGTAGACATCGCTGCCGGTGAACGCGAACATGTTCCCCACGTGCAGCCCTTCGGCGGAGGGGTAGGGGAACATCATGAGGTTGTAGAACGGGCGGCGGGGCCGGTCCAGGTCCGGCTGGTTGGTGCCCCGCTCGGCCCACCGGGCCCGCCACTTTGCCTCGACCTCGTCGGGGCGATAGCCGTCGCTGTTGTCGGTCATAGGGCGGGGAATCTACGTTAAACCGCGGGAAACGGGAAAAGGGAACCGGCGGGCGGTGGCCGCTTCCCGTTTCCCGCCTCCCTCCCTAACTTCCTCTCTCCTCCCAACTTAGCCCATACCATGGCCAGCTCGCGCCAACGCTTCGTGCAGCAGATGTACCTGACCGCGGCCGCGCTGATCCTGGCGCTGGGGCTGCTCTTCGTCGCCGCCCTGTGGCTGTTCTACGGCCGTACCAGCGGCGGACGCGAGTTCACCGGCGCGGTGGCCCTTGCCCTTGTGGTCTACATGGTGGCCGGGCTGCTGGTCTCGGTGTTCCTGGTGAGCTGGTCGGTGCGCAGCATCCTCCGCCCTCTGGGGAACACGATCGTCGTGGCCAGCCGGGTCGCGGAGGGGGACCTCTCGGTCACGATCTCCGGCACGGGGTCAAAGACGACCGACAGCCTCACCGAGTCGGTCGGCGCCATGCTGCGCGAACTGCGCAATCCAAGGCGCGGATGGGACACGATACTGGTGCTCGATACGGCCCGCATCGCCCGCAGACGTCACCTGTCAATCATTTTCGAAGAACACGAATGTAAGCGTGCCGGCGTCAAGGTTATTTACAAGTCGCTGCCCGAATCTGACCCGATCACCGAAATGCTGCTGAAGTCCATCCTGCAAGCAATGGACGAGTGGCATAGCCTGACGAGCAAGGCCAAAGGGCTCGCCGGCATGGCCGAGAATGTCCGTCAGGGCTTTCGTGCTGGCGGGTCTGCACCAAAGGGCTACCGGCTGGAAAGCATCGCCACTGGCACGATCCGGGAAGGCCAGCCCGTCACGAAGTCGAAACTGATACTGGGTGATGAC
>CALMVY010000031.1 GCA_937873245.1 uncultured Arthrobacter sp.
GGATTCGCGCGATCATGGACAACGTAGCGGACGGCATCATCACGTTCACCGAGGACGGTCACGTCGAATCGGCGAACCGCGCGGCTGCCTGGGTCTTCGGCTACCCGGCTGCCGCTCTGATCGGCACCAAGCTCGATCTGTTGCTGACCGATGACTCCGCCCGGGTCGTTAGCGAGCTCGTCCGGCGCAGCCTGACCAGCTCGGATGTGGTGCTGAATCCTGCCGAGGAAGTGATGGGGCGCCGCCAGGATGGCACCTGCTTCCCGATGGATCTCAGCGTGAGCGCACTCCCGCTCGGCAGCCAGTGCCTCTTCATCGCGGTAGTCCGTGACACGACCGAGCGTCGGCGCGCCGAGGAGACGCTCCCGGCCGGTCGACGGATCGAGGATCACCGCGCCGTTTTCGGCGACGATCCGATCGAAAAGCCGATAGTCGGGAAAGATGCGCCGGAGATCGGGGAGCTCGCGGCCGGTCGCGAGGATGAGATGCCGACCCGACCGCTTCAGCGCCGCGAGCATGTCGAACACTGCGACCTCGACGGTGCTGTCGAGGGCGATGGTCTCGTCGAAATCGGTGGCGAGAGCGAGGAACGGCGACGGCATGGCAGGGCCCATTTCGCTTCTGCAACGGCTCCTGGCGGCAAAAAGTTCCGATCGGCCGGGACGGTCGGCCGTCCAGCGCATCCACCATGCAACTTCTTTCGCCGTGATGCGTTGTGGCTTGAAGCGCGTCGTGCCGGCAGGAGGGTCGCTGATGGGTCGGCTGGTGGTCGTTTCCAATCGGGTTCCAGCCGGTCGATTGGATGCCGCCGGACACGGCCTGGTGACCCGCGGCGAGGCTGAGATTGCCCGTCGCCCGCGCCTGCCAGCCGAACGCTTGCGCGCCCCGGCCCGAGGGCTGCCGGCCACGGCGACCCGGCGGCTGGACAGGACGCACCCTCGTTATCGACAACGGCTCCCAAACCGGAGAGGGCGAGCGACTGGCGGCGGAGTTCGGTGTTGCGTCGGTCACGCTGCCGGAGAACGGCGGCGTGGCGGTGGGCTACAACGCTGCGATCAGCTGGGCGCAGGAGCAGGGGGCATCGCATGTCCTGCTCTCGAACAATGACCTCACGTTCACCGATCCAGACCTCGCGACCCAGCTCCTTGCGCACGCGGCAGACGTGCACGTGGGTCTGCAGTGAACTCGGCGACAAGGCTCCGACGCCGAAACTCGAGGACGGACTCTACGCCGCCTCGGCGAAGCGGATGCTGACGGTGATCAACCACGTCCCGGATACCGTGACCACGCTTATGGTGATCTCGCACATGCCCGGCGTGCAGGACCTCGCCATGCACCTTGCCTCCAGGGATTCCAACCACGACGCCTACATGGACGCCGCCACGCGGTACCCCACGAGCGCTCTGACCATCATGGAGACGGAGAAGACCTGGGCCGAACTGGACGGCCAGGACGCCAGGCTCACCCATTTCAAGGTTCCGCGCGCCAAATAACACCCCCGCGCCGCTCCTAGAACGATTCCCGAATGCATAGTCATGCAGGCGATTCTGCGGTTTACTGATGCTGTTTACTCGTGAACTAATGGCGATCGGGAGAAAAGGCGGAATCATCGTGGATTCAGGAATGCTCATTGGACTCATCATCGGCGTCATTGTGGTGATCGCCATCGTCGCCGTGGTCACCATGGCCAGCCGCAAGCGCAAGGTGGAAGCGAACCGCAACAAGGCCGTCGAAATGCGTGAACAGGCCAAGACCGAAGAGATCGGCGCAAGGGAGCGCGAGGCGAAGGCCGCCCGCGCCGAGGCCGACGCGAAGCAGGCAGAAGTCGAGGCCGAACGACTGCGCGAGGAAGCCCGCGAACGGCAGCAGGAAGCCGAGCACGTGCGCTCCGGCGCCCAGGAACAGCTGCGGAAAGCGGACGAACTGGACCCCGACGTCGTCACCACCGAACGCGATTCCCAAACGCCCCGCGAAACCGCAGGCAATGGAGAGCTGCGCCGCGACCGTGGGGACCGGAACCCGCCCCCAGCCGGTCAGGCCCCCAATCCGGACGGCAGCCAGGTCCCCAACGAGCCGGCCCCCAATGAGCCGGTCCGCACCGACAGGCCCCGCGAGGACAATCCCCGCAACCTTTGACCGTTCACATTCCGATTAATCTTCGGCACGTGGGTCCGATACGGCAGCGGAGCAGGGCCGGGACCGGCATAGTGGCAAGGTGAACACCCGCCATTCCGCCCTCGCCCTGCTCGTCGCTGTGCTCTGGGGAGTCAATTTCGTCGCGATCGACCTCGGCCTGCACCCGGACGGAGCGGAGATGCCGCCGCTGCTGTTCGTCGCGATGCGGTTCGTCCTCGTGGTCGTTCCCTGTATCTTCTTCATCCGAAAGCCGGACGTGAGCTGGAAGGCGATCGCCGGCGTCGGCCTGTTGATGAGCGCAGGGCAGTTCGGCCTGCTGTACCTCGCCATGGCGCTGGGCATGCCGGCGGGCCTGGCCTCGCTGGTCCTGCAGGCGCAGGTGCTGCTGACCGTGCTCCTGGCGGCCGGGTTCCTCGGCGAGCGGCCCAGCCGCCGGCAGTTCGCCGGCGTCGTGCTGGGCGTGGCCGGACTCGCTGTCGTGGCCGTCGGCCGCAGCCTGGTCGCCCCGGTGCTGCCGCTCATGATCGTGCTCGCCGCGGCGCTGTCCTGGGCCGCGGGCAACATCGTCGCCCGCAAGGCGAAAGCGGCGTCCGGGCTGGGGCTCGTGGTGTGGTCAGGAGCCGTGGTTCCGCTGCCCCTGCTGGGCCTGTCCCTGCTGGTGGACGGGCCGGCCGCGGTGGGGCAGGCTCTGGTGGAAGTCCAGCCCGTCACTTTGCTGAGCGCCCTCTATACCGCCCTCTTCGGTTCCCTCGTGGGATACGGGATCTGGAACAGGCTGCTGGGACTGTACCCGTCCTCCGCCGTCGTGCCGTTCACCCTGCTGGTTCCGGTGGTCGGGATTACAACGGCGTGGCTCGTCCTGGGCGAAGTGCCAACCCCCGCCGAGGTGACCGGCGGGGCCTTGCTGCTTGCCGGGGTGGCGACGGCGGTGCTGCGCCCTTGGAATGTTCGCCGCTGGAATGTCCGGGCAGGTGGCGTCCGACGGCGGGAAGGTCCGTCACGCGGTCAGCGGCGCGGTGACGTCCGCGCCGAAGACCGCGCGGCCGACGTGGCCGGGGACTTGGCCGCAGCGGTGCCCCCGGCGGAGGACGCCGGCCGCTTGGCTCCCGAGGACGCCGCCCGCGGGGCGGGAACGCGGGGCGATTGAGTCTTGGCCGGCTGCGGCTTCGTTCCCGTTGCCCGGGCTGCGGCGGGGCGCGGTGCTGCGGGCCGGGGTGCTGCCGATCTCGGCGTCGCCGGTCTCGGCGTCGGCCGCGGGGCGGAGGCCCGGGACGGCGCGCGGCCGGTGGCAGAAGCCCGCGGTGCCGGGCGTCTCGCGCCTGACGCAGGACGTCGCCGCGGCGCGGGGCCGGCGGCGCGGGCCCGCCAGCCCCTGCCCGGAAGGACCGTCCCGGCCACCAGCAGCAGCAGGGTGGCCGCGCCGGAGGCGGCAGCGAGGTAGAAGTACAGGTCCGGATAGGCGGAATCCACCGGGGTGGACATTGCGTCCGGATCGGCGTTGAAGGCCAGCCCCCACTGCCGGAGGAACGCGATGCCGAAGGCGATGAACAGGATGCTCCCGATTCCACTGGCGGCCAGGGTCCGGTGCCGCCGTCGGATAACCACCTCGGAGACGCATGCCACATAGGCTGCCGCGGAGGCCGCCAGGAACCACAGGAACACGGTCTCGTGCAGCGTGATGCCGGCCAGCGCCAGCAGCGCCAGCGCGGCGAGAAACGCACCGATGGCAATCTTGCCGTTGTTACCCATGTGGCCCATGTGAATCATCATCCCCGAAAGGGGCTACTTCACGATGTAGCCGCGCATGGACGCCATGATCGCGGTGACACTTTGCTCGCGGGTCCGCTCCGGGTTGTAGGTCTGCCGGTCCAGCCCCACCACGAAGCAGGCCCCGAAGATGGCTGTCTCCAGGCTCCCCCGGGACACGGCCGGATCCACCGGGTAGACGGCAGCCACCGCGTCGACCGCCGCGCCGACCACGGCGAGGAGCCGTCCGCGCAGCTCGGCAAAGGTGTCCTGCCACTCGCTGGGGGTCCGCCAGTTCTCGCTGACCCACAGCCGGGCGAAGGACGGGTATTCGTCCATGAAGTCCATGGCCTGGCCGATCATTTCGTCCATCGCAGCGAGCGGGTCCGCGGACTCGTCCCGGACGCTCAGCAGCCGTGCCAGCAGGATGTCCACCCCGTGCCGCAGCAGCTGGGCAATCAGGTCCGACTTGCTGCCGAAGTTGTAGTACACCGTGCCCTTGGAGACCCCGGCGGCCGCCGCGATCTCATCGACCGTCACCCCCGCGACGCCGCGCTCGCCAATCAGTTCCATCGAGGCCTCGAACAGCTTCTGCTTGGTGGCGTTGGTGCGGGACGGCCGGAGCTTCTTCGCGGTTCCCGGAGTGCTGTCCGTGGGGCTGCTCATACGGTGATCTCCGGTTTCAGGGTCTTCAGGGTCCAGTACTTGTGCTTCCGGACTGCCAGGGTGGACAGGGCAGTTCCCAGCAAAGTGTAGCCAAGCAGGCCCAGCATCGTGGGCAGGATGACGGCAAGGTCTGCGCCGTAGATCAGGTGCCGCATGCCGTTGACCACATACCCCATCGGCAGGAGCTGGTGCACCACGTGGAGCGGCTGCGGTGTGGTCTGCCAGGGGAAGGTGCCCCCGGAGGACACCAGCTGCAGCACCAGCAGGATGAGGACCACCAGTTTGCCGGGGGAGCCGAGCAGCGCGACGACGCCCTGGATGATCGCGCTGAACGCCATCGCGGCGGCCAGCATCAGGAACCACATCAGCCAGGGGTGGGCGGGGTTGAGCCCCAGCCCCACGTCCACCACAAGCGTCAGCAGGCTCGCCTGGACGGCGGCGACGGCCAGGAAGGGAAGCCAGCCCCCGACGGCGATTTTCCACGCCGGCGCGTTCGACGCCAGCGCCCGCTGGGTGACGGGCCGCATCGCCTGGACCAGCATAAAGACGCCGATCCAGAGGGCGAGGGTGAGGAAAAACGGTGCCAGGCCCGCGCCGTAGGACCCGGCCTTGGCCTGGGAGACATTGCTGACCGCGACCGGATCAGCCATCACCCTGGCGAGGCTGTCCTTTTGGGTGTCGTCAGGGTTGGGGACCTGGCCGGCGCCCTTGGCAAGTTCGGCTGCGAGGGTCCCGGCGCCGTCGGAAGCCGTGGCCGCCCCGTTTTCCAGCCGGGCGGCGCCGTCGTCGAGCTGTTGCGCGCCCTCGGAGAGTTTCGCTGCACCGTCCAGTGCGCCCTGCTGCCCGGCGGCGAGGGCGGCGGCGCCCCCGGCCAGCTGGTCAGCGCCGGTGGAGGCCTGGCTGATGGCGCCGCCGAGGGCCGGCGTGGCGCCGGCCAGCCTGGCCGCCCCTGCGCTGACGGCCGCGGACCCGTCCGCCAGTTGCTGGATCTGCGCCGCCGCGCCCTGCAGGGAAGCCGCGGGACCCGGTGGCGCCGGCGGGGCCGGGTTGGCATCGAAGTCCGCCAGGATTGCGTCCGCCTGGGCGGGGGTGATGGCCCCGGCGGCGACAAGCCGGCTGGTGGCGGCGGCCACCCTGCTGCGCTCCGCCTGGGCGGCTGCCTGGCCGGCCGCCCGTTCGGAGGCGGCCAGCTGCCCGGCGAGACCCTGCACCTTGGAGCTGAGGGCGGCGTTGCCGGCGGCCACCTGCGCGGCGCCGTCCGCAAGGGCCCGTGAATCCGCGGGCAGTGTGGCCGTCTTGTCCTTGAGCTGGGCCAGCCCGCCGCTGAGTTGCGCTGCTCCCGTACTGAGGGCGTTGGCGCCGTCCCGGAGCTTGAGCTGGCCGGCGTGGAGCTCGGCGGCGCCGTTCCTGAGGCTGCCCGTGCCCTGGTGAAGGGTCACCGCTCCATCGTTGAGGTCTGCGACGCCGCCGGCGAGTTCCCCGGCGCCGTCGGAGGCCTTGAGCATCTGGGAGTGGATGGTCCCGAAGCCGGTGAGGAGCTGGTTGGCGGTCTCCTCGCCGACCTCGGTGGCCACAGTGCTGTGCACGGCGGCGGTGAGCTTGTCCACGATGGTGCTCAGGAGATAGTTGTTCGCGTCGTTCGTGGTGACGTTGAGCATGGCCTGGTTGGCGGCGTCGAAGCTGCCGGGGGAGACCAGGTTTGCCGAGAAGTCCTGCGGGATCTTCAGGGCGAAGGCGTATTTGCCCGTGCTCACGCCTTGGTCCGCTTCCTCCGGTCCGGCAACCGTCTGCCAGTTGAAGACGTGCCCGTCCACGAGGCTGTCGGCGACCTTGCGGCCGGCCTCGAGCCGGGCGCCGTCGGCGGACGTGGCGCCGGCGTCCTCCACTACGAGGGCAGCATCGATCTGGTCGAGCTTTCCGTAGGGATCCCAGTTGGCGTACAGGTACACCGCGCCGTAGAGCAGCGGCACCATGGCCAGCGCCAGGATGGTCAGCCTGGGCAGCAGGCCGCCGGTCATGCGTTTGAGTTCGGAGCGGGCCAGCCGCAGCACAGTCACTTTGCGTCCTCAACTTCGGGTGTGGCGGAAGGATCGCCGGGGGAGGGGGATCCTGCGTTGCCGATCGCGGCCGCCGGGCCGGTCCAGCCCGCCGGGAGGCGCATGACGGTGGCGACGACGGCGAGCGGACGGCCGGCGTCGTACGCCAGCTCTTCCAGCCGCGGGAGCCAGTCGCCCGGATCGCCGTGGCGGTCCGGGGAGTCCACCACAAGCAGGTCCGTCTGCGGGTTGGCCAGTGCGAGGGCCGTGAGCAGCTCGACCCGCCGCGCGGCCGGGAGCTGCTCGGTCCAGAGCCCTGCGATGTCCTCGAAGCGGTTGACCTTGAGCCAGGCCTTGTCGGGCGCTGTCCCCCGGTAGCGGCGCGGGACCAAGGCGAGGTCCTCAGTGACGAGGTCGCGGACGCTGAGGTGCTGCTCGGGCTCGTTCACCCCGGGGGAGTCCACCACGGCGCTCGCCTGCCGCAGGGCCTTGATCCTGGCGCCCCCTTCCCACGCGGCGCCGTCCCATTCAAAGTGGCCGCCGGAGGGTTTGAGCCGTCCGCTCAGGGCCAGTGCCAAGGCGGTGCGCTGGTCCTGGCGGTTGCCGGAGACCAGCAGGAGTTCGCCGCGCCGGACCTGAAGGGAGGTGGCCGGCAGCAGCTCGTCCCGTCTGCCGTTCACGGAGAGCTGTTGCACGCGGAGCAAGGGGAACCTTTCGCAGATGAATGTCTACGACAAGGCTAACTAAACTGACTGGTCAGTTCAAATAGGCCGGGGTGGATGTGATGAAGCCGACCGAGGTGGGACTTCGCGCCGATGTTCGTCCGGGGCATCGGCGCGAAATGACACCTCGCCGGCTCACAGCCCGTACTCCTCCAGCAGCCGCAGCCAGACCTCGCTGATGGTGGGGTAGGCGGGCACGGCGTGCCACAGCCGGTCCAGCGGCACTTCGCCGACGACGGCGATGGTGGCGGCATGCAGCAGCTCGGCCACATCCGGGCCGGCGAAGGTGGCGCCCAGCAGCACCTTGCGGTCCTCGTCAACCACCAGCTGGGCCCAGCCCTCGTACCGTTCGGCGTGCAGCGAGGAGCCGGCCACCTGGATGGGCAGCTCCACGGAGGACACCCTGAAGCCGTCCTGTTCCGCCTGCCGTACGCTCCGGCCCACATTGGCCAGTTCCGGATCGGTGAACACCACGTTGGGGACAGCGTGGTCGTCCGCGGTCCGGGCGAAACGGCTCCACGGGGCGGCCTCGCCGCTGAGCTCACCGTTGGCGCGGGCGGCGATCGCATCGCCCGTGGCGCGGGCGCCGTACTTGCCCTGATGGGTCAGCATCACCTTCCCGGCGGCGTCGCCGGCGGCGTACAGCCACGGTCCGGCGTCGTTCCCGGTGCCGCCCGACACCAGGCCCGTGGAGTCGGTGCTGAGCCGCAGCTCCTTCCCGTCCGCTGCGGCAAGGCCTACGCTCTCCAGCCCGATCCCTTCGAGGGCGGGATGCCGGCCGGTGGTGACCAGCAGCTTGTCCACCGTCACGGTGGTGCCGCCCTCAAGGTCGACGGCGAGGCTGCCGTCGTCGTTCTCGCGGACGCTTCTGGTCCCGGTGTGGAGGTGGAGGTCGACGCCGTCCGCGCGCAGCCCCGCCGCGACCAGCGCGGCGGCTTCCTCCGGGAAGGCGCGGAGGAGGCCGCCGCGGGCCACCAGGGTCACCGAGGCGCCCAGCCGGGCGAACGCCTGGGCAAGTTCGGTGCCGGCCACGCCGCCGCCCAGGACCGCCAGCCGGTCCGGAATCTCGTGCGCGGACGTCGCCTCTCTCGTGGTCCAGTAGTCCACGTCGGACAGCCCCTCGATGGGCGGCACCGTGGGCGCTGACCCGGTGGCCACCACGACGGCGTGCCGTGCCGTGAGCTCGTAGCTGTTGCCATCCAGTCCGGCGACTTCAA
>CALMVY010000032.1 GCA_937873245.1 uncultured Arthrobacter sp.
CCCTATTCGCCGTCCGGGGCGGCTTTGGCCACGATTCCGGCCCCTGGGTCCGGTGTCTCGCGGCGTGTCCGTGTCAAAGTGCCCCCGGACCGCAGCCACCGGTCGAGGCCAGGGGCGCCCGGGTCCGGCAGTTCAGGGCTCTGGCGGACTCCGCGGGCAGATCAGGGCGCATGCGCGACGCCGATCCGCCCTGATCTGCCCGCGGGTCGGCACATGCCCGCGAAACCCTGCACGCGCAACCCAGGCCGGCGGTGAGAATGCGGGGTGCCAGGATAACGCGCACGTGGGGATGGGGCCTGGGAATGTTTAGTCTGGCAACAAAGCCACCGCAGAGGAAGCCTCTGGCCCGTAAAGGCTGGGCAGGATCACGGTGACACGCCGGGGATTTACACACGCTGGTCCTGTAACCCGAAATAGTCGCGTCGTGAAACAGAACAATCCGGAAACAGAAAACCCCGCCATTCCCTGATGGGAATGGCGGGGTACTTTCTGTTGGTCGGGCTGACAGGATTTGAACCTGCGACCCCTTGACCCCCAGTCAAGTGCGCTACCAAGCTGCGCTACAGCCCGCTGGTTCCGCCGTTCTCCGCTCCCGATTCCATCCACTGTTTATACAGAAGATTTCATCTGAGCAGTCCGGCCGAACCACCTTGAAAAGCTTACACGATCCCGGAGGGTGCCCGTGACACTTTCAGCATGCCACGGGAACTTTTTCCCTCGGCGGGCGCGTTCGGAATTAACGCTTCTTGCCGCGCTTTTCACGGACACGCATGTTGACCTCGATCGGCGTGCCCTCGAAACCGAAGGTTTCACGGAGCCGGCGGGTGATGAAGCGGCGGTAGCCCGGATCCAGGAACCCGGTGGTGAAGAGCACGAACTTCGGCGGACGGCTGGAGGCCTGGGTGCCGAAGAGGATGCGGGGCTGCTTGCCGCCGCGGACCGGGTGCGGGTGCGCCGCCACAAGTTCGCCAAGGAAGGCGTTGAGGCGGCCGGTGGCGATCCGCTTGTCCCAGCTCTCCAGGGCGGTGTCCAGGGCAGGGACCAGCCTGTCCTTGTGCCAGCCGGTCAGCGCCGAGATGTTGACGCGCGGGGCCCAGGCCACGTGGGCCAGGTCCTGCTCGATTTCCCGTTCCAGGTAGGTGCGGCGTTCGTCGTCGAGCAGGTCCCACTTGTTGAACGCGAGAACGAGGGCACGGCCGGATTCGATGGCCAGCTGCAGGATGCGGACATCCTGCTCGCTGAGCACTTCGTCCACCGCGAGGAGCACGACGGCGACCTCGGCCTTTTCGAGGGCGCTCTGCGTACGCAGGGAGGCGTAGAAGTCGGCGCCCTGCGCCATGTGCTGGCGGCGGCGGATGCCGGCGGTATCCACGAAACGCCACGTGCGGCCGCCGAGTTCGATGAACTCATCGACCGGGTCACGCGTGGTGCCCGCGGTGTTGTCCACAACGACGCGCTCGGAGCCGGCCAGTTTGTTCAGCAGCGAGGACTTGCCGACGTTCGGACGCCCGATCAGGGCGATCCGGCGCGGACCGCCGGAACGTTCCAGGCCCTCGATTGTGGAGTACTCCGGCAGCGTATCCATGACGTGGTCCAGGAGGTCGGCGACGCCGCGTCCGTGCAGCGCCGACACCGGGTACGGCTCGCCGAAGCCGAGGCCCCAGAGCGTTGCCGAGTCCGCTTCCTGCGCGAAGTCGTCCACCTTGTTGGCCACCATGATGACCGGCTTCTTGCTGCGGCGGAGCATCTTCATGACGCCTTCATCGGTGGCCGTAGCCCCTACTGCGGAGTCCACCACGAAGAGCACGGCGTCGGCGAGTTCAACGGCCATCT
>CALMVY010000033.1 GCA_937873245.1 uncultured Arthrobacter sp.
CGTTCCGGCGACGCCCAGCAGCAGCCCGGCACCCAGCACCAGGGCAAAGGAACTGAGGAGCCCGCCGACGGCCACGAGCAGGATCGGCAGGATGGAGGCCAGCAGCACGAAGGTGAACATCGTCCGGCCGCCGTACTTGTCCGTCAGGGCGCCGACGACGATCCGGCCCAGCGAGCCGACGAACACCGGCATCGCCACGAGCACGCCGGTGGCGGCCGGGGTCAGCTGAAGATTCACGGTATAGAAGGCGCCGAGGGTGGCCACCGAGTTCCAGGCCCAGAACCCGGCCACCGACGCCGAGGTGGCGAGCACCAGGTTGCGCGTCCGCCCGGCGTGGGCGGTTGTAGTAACGGGCACGGATCCGGCCACTGGATTTCCTCTCAGTTCGACGTCAGTTCAACAAGGCAGCTTCGGTCCGGCTCAGCGGTTCCGGGTGTCGCGGTCGCGGGTGCCGACGGCGGACCAGCCGCGGCGGGCGGCGACCGTCGAACTTCGCGTTGCTGCGGCGCCGGCTTTGCTGCCGTCCCGGTCACGGTCCCGCGAGCGGTAAACGATGTAGGGGCGGAAGAGATAGTGGAACGGGGCGGTGAAGGCATGGACCAGGCGGGTGAAAGGCCAGATCACAAAGAGCGCCATGCCGACCAGGGTGTGCAGGTGGAAGGAGAACGGCGCCGCCGCCATCGCCGCGAGGTCCGGCTGGAAGATGAACAGGGACCGGAACCACGGGGCCACGGTTTCGCGGTAGTTGTGCCCGTGCTCGCCCTCGAAAACGCTGGCCAGGGTGGTCCACAGGCCGAACACAATGGCTGCGGTGAGCACCACGTACATGGTCTTGTCGTTGTTGGTGGTGGCCATGAAGACCGGCCCCGTGGTGCGGCGGCGGTAGATCAGCAGGATGATGCCGCCCAGGGTTCCCACCCCCGCGATCCCGCCGACGAGGAGGGCGTTGAAGTGGTAGAAGTCCTGGCTCATCCCCGCCGCCTGGGTCCAGGCCATCGGGATGACCAGGCCGAAGAAGTGGCCGGCGATCACGGCGAGCAGGCCGAAGTGGAACAGGGGTGAGGCGATCCGCAGCAACCGGGATTCGTACAGCTGGGAGGATCTGGTGGTCCAGCCGAACTGATCGTACTTGTAGCGCCAGACAAGCCCGCCCACCAGCACCACGACCATGACGTAGGGCAGGACGCCCCACAGCACAATGTCCAGTGCGGTGAGTTCGACAGCGGATCCGGGGTCGGCTTCGGATGCAAGCATTTCTCAGGCCCCCTTCACGGGCAGCAGTCGCGGATCGTAGGGGTCCAGGCCCACCGCCTCGGTGGGCGGCCCGTAGCCGGCCATCCGCATGACAGCCTGCTCGTCCGCGGGTGATTTCCCGGGCAGGGTGGCGCAGACGGCCTGCAGGATCCGGGCGTGCGGAAGCCGGTCCCGGAGCAACCCGAAGCGCAGCATCTCCAGGCTCGCCCGGAAGCGCGCCAGCAGCTCACGGCCGGCCGCGAGGTCCACCACCGCGGCGTACTCCAGGACCATCGGCAGGTAGTCCGGCAGTTCACCGCGGGTGTCCACCAGGATGTCGCTTTGCCGGTAGGTCTTCTTGAAGTTGCCCAGCACTTCGCCGCGGCGCCGGGTGTCCCCGTCCGTCCAGTAGGACAGGTGCAGGGCGTGGCGTTTTCCGAGGTCGAACTCGCGCACATACTGGGCCTGGATCTCCATGGGCGGCGTGGACTCCAGCGAATCCAGGACCTCCTGGAAATCCGCGACGGCGCCGGGAAACTCGCCGAGTGCGGCACGCATGAGCGGCACCCTGCCGATGAGCTCCTCGTC
>CALMVY010000034.1 GCA_937873245.1 uncultured Arthrobacter sp.
ATGGCAAGGGCGGCGCTGGTGAGAATAAAGATACCGCCGATCCACTGCACGGGCGAGAGCCGTTCGCCCAAAAACAAAAACGACCACATCACCGACATCAGCGTTTCCACCGGCGACAGCATTGCCATCTGCCCGCCGCCGATGCGCCCAATCGCCGCAAAGACGAGCAAGCGCGAGACATAGGTGCTGACAAAGGCCAGGGCGATGGAAGCCAGCCAGCCGTGCATCCCCAACGGCTGCCAGACCGCTCCTTCCAGCCCCCACATCGCCAGCACACAAACGACCATCGCCAGCAGCATATAGAAGGTGACCGGGCGCGCATCGTATTCCATCAAGAACCATTGCAGCGTCGTGATTTGCAGCGAAAAGAGTACCATCGAGAGCAAAATCCAGACAACGCCGATGGGATCGACCTCGCCGCCGGGGCCGATGAGCAAGTAGACGCCGATCAGCGAAAGCGCCAGCCGCACGATATGGCGATAGGTGAAGCGTTCGCCGCGCAAGGCCAGGAGCGTCAACACATACAAAGGGCTGAGCGCGATCAGCATGGCGGTCATTGAGGAGGTCAGCCGCTGCAAACCCCATGTATAGAGCAACATGCCCGTGCCGTTGAGCATCCCGGCCCCAAACGAAATCCAAAAGCAACGCCAGCCCGTGCGCAGCAATTTGAAATCCATCACAGCAATGGTCAGCCCCATAAAGAGGGCTGCCAGCGCCATCCGCGAGACGAGCATTTCGTTCGCGCCCACGCCCGCGGTCAGCGCGCCGCGCGCAATCGGGGTGGCGATGCTAAAACAGAGGGATGCGCTAAAGGCGATCAGCCAGCCCACCCAAAGGCGCTTGTGGGTCGGCGTGCCGGCCTGGACGGTGGTCGACCGGCTGACGGTCCCGGAGCAGGCGGCCGCCTTCCGTGACCTGTGCCGTTCCTCGCCGTGGAAGTGGCATTCCCTGCGTTTCGAGTACCTTGACCGGCCCCTTGCCACCGCCCCGGGCACCCTTGAGGCAGCGGCGGCTCCGGACCTGGTCCGTGCGTGGCTGCGCCGTCCCGGAGCCCTGCGGCTGGAGACGGCGGACGGGCTGGTCCTGCAGAGCACCACCGGAATCAATGACTCCCGCGACGTTTTCTACACCCGCTCCACCAGGAAGACCTGGCTGCTGCCGCCCCACCTCGTCACCCCGGTCTACGACGACCGCGGCCTGGTCCGGCGCCGCCCCGAGGCAGCCTACGGCGAACCCGGCTTCGGCAACGGCCGCTTTGCCGCCGCGCTGGACCCCGTGGAACTGGCAGGCAATGCCCCCGTGCCGCTCGAATTCCCCAATTCCAACCCCGTGGAACTGGGCACCGTCACCGAAGTCCTCCACGAGGGCCGCCCCGCGCTGGAAGTCACCGTGGCGCCGAACCCCGGGTACCGCCCCAGCGACCCGGCTGCGCCGCTGTGCCGGCCCGGCCGCACGCTGGTGAGGGTCGACGCCGGCACGGGCGTTTGCGTCGCGAGCCGCTGGCTGGACGGCGGCCAGGAGGGGGACGCACCCGAGGAATACGGGCACTGGCTCCGGATCCTGGCCGTGGATGAATACATGCTGGACGACCTGTTCCTCGCCGAGTCCATGAACCTCACGGATGTCCGCCGGCACATCAGCTGGGAACTTCCGGCGGGCTGATCGCGTATGTGACTCGCTGAGCGTTCCACGCTGGGCTAGGCTTTCCCGGATGACTGAGCTCTCCCGCTGCTGGCCGCCCTTCGGCCTCACCCTGACCACACCCCGGCTGGTGCTGCGGCCCATCCGCGACGAGGAGATCCCGGCAGCGGTGCACGCGGCCCTGAGCGGCATCCACGAACCCGGCCGCAGCCCCTTCAGCAGACCATGGGCGGAGGCCCCGGCCGAGGAGCTCGGCGCCAACATGGCGCAGTGGTACTGGCGGTGCCGCGGGAACATGTCGCCGCAGGAATGGACGCTGCTGCTGGGCATCTGGCACGACGGCGAGTTCATCGGTTGCCAGGACGTCGAGGCCAAGGACTTCGCCACCCTAAAGACGGTCAGCACGGGCTCCTGGCTGCGGCAAAGCGTGCACGGCCGCGGATTCGGCAAGGAGATGCGCGCCGCCGTCGCGCTCTATGCCTTCGATTGGCTCGGTGCGGAGGTGGCGGAATCCGAGGCGGCAGTCTGGAACCAGCAGTCCCTCGGCGTGTCACGTTCCCTCGGCTACGAACTGAACGGAGTCACCCGCGCCGCCTGGGGCGGCAAGCGTCAGGAAGCCCAGAACGTCCGCCTCACCCCGGCCACGTTCAACCGCCCCGGCTGGAACCTGCAGGTGGAGGGCCACGAAGCAACAGCGAAATTCCTGGGCATCCACGAGTAGCACCAACGGCCCCCACGCGGGCCCGCGGCGGGACGCGGTCTTTCGCAAAGGAGCGCATCGCGGCGCATCGGACCCCGAAGGTCGCCCAGCGACCGCAGCGGGTCCCATGCGTCGTGTCTAAGCGACGGCGAAAGGCCGTGGCCCGGCGAACCCGACCACGACCCCAAGCACGTGAGAGCTAAAGAAAGCCGACCTAGATCTCCGCCCCCTCCAGCAAATCGGTCACCAGCGCCGCGATCGGCGAGCGCTCGGAACGGGTCAGGGTTACGTGGCCGAAGAGCGGGTGGCCCTTGAGCGTCTCGACGACGGCGGCAACGCCGTCGTGCCGGCCGACCCGGAGGTTGTCACGCTGGGCGACGTCGTGGGTCAGGACGATCTTGGAGTTCTGCCCGATCCGGCTCATGACCGTGAGCAGGACGTTCTTCTCGAGCGACTGGGCCTCGTCCACGATGACGAAGGCGTCATGCAGGGAACGGCCGCGGATGTGGGTCAGCGGCATCACCTCGAGCATGCCGCGGTCCATCACCTCCTCCACGACTTCCTGGCTGACCAGGGCGCCGAGGGTGTCGAAGACGGCCTGCGCCCACGGGTTCATTTTCTCCGCCTCGGACCCGGGCAGGTAGCCGAGTTCCTGGCCCCCCACGGCGTAGAGCGGCCGGAAGACGATCACCTTGCGGTGTTCCCGGCGTTCCAGGACGGCCTCCAGGCCGGCGCAGAGGGCCAGGGCGGACTTCCCCGTGCCCGCCCGCCCGCCGAGGGAGACGATGCCCACGGACGGATCCATCAGCAGGTCGATCGCCAGCCGCTGCTCGGCCGAACGCCCGTGCAGCCCGAACACGTCCCGGTCACCCTTGACGAGGCGGACCTGCTTGTCCGCGCCCACCCGGCCCAGGGCGGATCCCCGCTGGGAGAGGATCACGAGACCCGTGTTGGTCGGCAGCTCGGCCGCCTCCGGGATGAAGACCGGCTCGTGGCCGTAGAGCGTGGAGACCTCCTCCTCGCTGGCGTCGATTTCAGCGACACCGGTCCAGCCCGAGTCCTTGACGAGTTCGTTGCGGTACTCGTCGGCCTGGAGCCCCATGGCCGAGGCCTTGACGCGCATCGGGAGGTCCTTGGAGACCACCGTGACGTCGCGGCCCTCGTTGGCGAGGTTCTTGGCCACGGCGAGGATCCGGCTGTCGTTGTCCCCGCCACGGAAGCCGGCCGGGAGCACGTCGGCGGAGATGTGGTTCAGCTCCACCCTGAGTGTGCCGCCGTCGTGGCCGAGCGGGATGGGCCGGTCGAGTCCGTTGTGTTCCACTCGCAGGTCATCGAGGAGCCTGAGCGCCTTGCGGGCGAAGTAGCCGAGCTCGGGGTCGTGCCGCTTGCCTTCGAGTTCGGTGATGACGACGATCGGCAGGATGACTTCGTGCTCCGCAAACCGCAACAGGGCCCGCGGGTCCGAGAGCAGCACCGAGGTGTCGATCACGAAGCTCCGGCCCGTTTCCGTGCTTGCTGTCCCTTCCCCGGAAACAGCAAGACCGGCTGCAGCGTCACTTTCCGCTGCACCGGTCTTTGAGGTGGCTCGCTTGGCGCGAGAGGTAGCTTTCTGTCCCTGGTCGGTCACGACGTCGGGCAGTTGTTCAGAAATAGCCACATCGACTCCAGCCCCGGGGCGCATGCCCGGAATTGTTATTGGTGAGGCGGCTCGGCCTGGAGGCCGGACGCGGCCTCCCATACACCCGGTGCGAACTTCCGCTCCATGTACTGGCCTCCCCGATCAGCCGGCGGTTTGCCTGCTGATGGGATTAACGTACGTCCGGGGTGTTGCGTTTCCGTGCCAATTTTCCGGCGATTCTTGTTGCCATCGCGTGAACACCGGATAACGGTTCAGGCGCCGTAGCGGCGCTGCCTGCCGGCGTAGTCGCGCAGGGCCCGGAGGAAGTCCACTTTCCGGAACGCCGGCCACAGGGCCTCGCAGAAATAGAACTCGCTGTACGCGCTTTGCCACATCAGGAAGCCGGAAAGCCGCTGCTCCCCGGAGGTGCGGATCACGAGGTCCGGATCGGGCTGGCCGCGGGTGTAGAGGAAGCGTGAGATGTCATCGACGCTCAGCTCATCGGCCAGTTTCCCGATGTCCGCATCGCGCGCGACGGCGTCGTGCAGCAGTTCGCGGACGGCGTCGACGATTTCGCGCCGTCCGCCATAGCCGACGGCGACGTTGACGTGGAGTTTCTCCCGTGCCGGAGTGCGGGCCGTGAGCCGGTTGAGCCGTGCGGCCAGGTAGTCCGGCAGCAGTTCGGGGGCTCCCATGGCATGGACCGAGATGTCGGCGTCCTCGTCCAGCCGGTCCAGGGTGTTGGCGATGATGCCCATGAGCAGGTCGAGCTCTTCGCCGGAGCGGTTCATGTTGTCCGTGGAGAGCATGTAGAGGGTGACCACTTTGACGCCGAGTTCCTGGCACCAGCCGAGGAACTCGTGGATCTTGTCCGCCCCGGCCTGGTGGCCCTGGCTGGTCGGGGCGTTGAACTGCCGGGCCCAGCGGCGGTTGCCGTCCACCATGACACCGATGTGCCGGGGGATGCGCTCCGGGTCCAGGGACCGCTGGAGCTTGCGCTCGTAGAAGCCATAGAGGAACCCGGGCATTTCCATCCGGAGATTCACCTGGCTTCCTTGGGACGACTGCAGTGCACATCCTAGGCTACCCGCCGGAGGAGACGCCAAGGCACAAGGGACGTACGGTTTTGAACGGCAGCCTTTATTACTGACGGGTAACTTACTGGACCGTAGGTTATTATTGCGGCATGGAAAGCAATATCCCCGAGCCCCGGCCGGAGCAGCCTGCGGACCGTGGAACCGGCGCGCTCGACGACGCCGCGGTCCGGCTGGCCGAACTCCTGATGATCAAGCCGAAGTGGCGGGGCTGGATCCACACGGTGACGGCTCCGCTGGCACTGGCTGCCGG
This sequence comes from uncultured Arthrobacter sp., assembly GCA_937873245.1. Lineage (GTDB taxonomy): Bacteria > Actinomycetota > Actinomycetes > Actinomycetales > Micrococcaceae > Arthrobacter. Next base: position 5,307 of record CALMVY010000034.1, read on the forward strand.
GCTCGTGCTGGTGATCCTGGCCCCGACGCCGGACCTGAAGATCGCGTGCGCCGTTTACGCCCTGACCGGGGTGCTGCTGTTCGGCATCAGCGCCGTCTACCACCGGGGCAACTGGTCCCCGCGCGTCAAGATCGTGCTGAAGCGGCTGGACCACACGAACATCATGCTGGTGATCGCGGGAAGCTACACGCCGCTGGCCTGGGCGCTCCTGGACCGGCCAAAGGCCGAGCTGCTGTTGTGGGTGATCTGGTCCGGGGCCATCCTCGGCGTGCTGTTCCGGCTGCTGTGGACCGACGCCCCGCGCTGGCTTTACGTGCCGATCTACATCGCCCTGGGCTGCGGCGCGTTGTTCTACCTGCCGGAATTCTTCGCCGCGAACGTGGCCTCAGCGGTGCTGATTTGCGTCGGCGGCGCCCTCTACATCACCGGCGCCGTCTTCTACGCCCTGAAGAAGCCGAACATCAGCTACTCCCACTTTGGATTCCATGAGCTGTTCCACGCCCTGACGGTCGTTGCCTTCGCCGCGCACTACATCGCGATTGCCATCGCCGTCCTGAGCTGAAACCGGCCAGTCCGACGTCCAGGGCCGGCTTAGCCGGGTCAGGGCCGCCCGGCCGCGATGAGCGCGGGCAGCTGCCGCATATCGGAGAACACCGTGGTGCCGGGACCGGCCAGCCGTTCGGCCGGCGTCACCCCGCCGGCGTACGCGAAGACGTGCATCCCGGCCGACCTGGCCGCCTGGACGCCGTAGGCGCTGTCTTCGACGACGGCGCACCGCCCAGGTGCGGTGCCGAACGTCCCGGCGGCGTGCAGGAACAGATCCGGGGCGGGCTTGCCGTTGGCGACCTCCGTGGCGCTGAAGATCCGGCCTTCGAAGCGGTGCCACAGCCCGGTCTGCCCCAGTGTCCGCCGCATCTTGGCATGGCTCCCGCTGGAGGCCACGCAGTGCGGCAGCCGGAGCTCATCGAGCGCCTCCACGACGCCGTCGACCGCCACGAGTTCGCGCTCGAACGCCGTCCGGTACCAGGGCTCGTACTTCCGGTCCCAGCCCTCCCCCAGTTTGAGGCCCAGCTGTTCCTCGAGCGTGGCGATAAAGTGGGCCTCGGACTTCCCGACGAAGCGCTCCACAATCTCGTCCACTGCCAGTTCCCAGCCGAGGTCGGCGAGCACCCGTTGGTCCACCCGCACCGAGATGACCTCGGAATCGACCAGGACGCCGTCGCAGTCGAAAACCACAAGCTCGAAGGGGTGAAGAGTCATTCCGCCAGTGTAGCCAGCCGCTCCCGCAGGTGGCCGGGAGAACGCACCGGAAGACCGCTACAGAAGGTTGTCCGCCCAAGCCACTTGGGGGCCTCGGGGAAGTGCGCAGATGTGCCGCCGTCAGCGGCTTCCGGGCCCTGCATCACCGTTGACTTCGGGACGGTTGCCCGGCCGGCCAGCCGGGTCCCCGGCATCGGCAGTCGGGGCCCCGCCGTCGACAGAACCCTCGGCCGCGGCCGCGCGCTCCTCCTCCACCTGGGCGCTGTAGCGGACGCGTCGGATGCGCCGCACCATGTCCACAATCAGCAGGGCGGTCAGCACCACGATGAAGGCGGTCAGGAGGAAACCCAGCAGGCCGGGTGTCACCTGGTCAGGGGACAGTCCGGGGCGCAGCGATGGCGTGGGGGCGGGCGCCGGGGTGGTGGCCAGGGCGAGGAGCAAGGAGTGCACAGTGGGGACTTTCTATGGGGCTCGATGGCGGCCCGACGGCGGCTGGCCGCGGAACTGCGTTGAACTGCTTCCACAACGTCTTCTACGCGTCATAGAAATTGCCTGTTGGGTCTATCTTAGCCCGGCGAAGAAGTCCTTTTCGGGCAGTTCGGCGGGGACCCTGGACTGGATCAGCGAGTAGTCCTCCCAGGGCCACACGCGGCGCTGCATCGCAGGCGAGACGGCGAAGAAAAAGCCCGCCGGGTCCACTTGGGTGCGGTGTGCGCGCAGCGCGTCATCGCGGGCCTCGAAGAATTCCCCGCACTCGATCTGGGTGGTGGTCGGGTGGGTCGGGGCGGGAGGCGTGTGGCCTTCCGCGTCGGCCTCCAGCCAGGCGGCGAGCCGTTCGGCATACGGCGATTGCAGGCCCGCTTCCTCCAGTGCAAAGTGCAGGGCACGGAACCGTTCGGGGCTGAAAGCGCGGTCGTAGTACAGCTTGCTCGGGGCCCAGGCCTCGCCGGTTCCCGGGTAGCGGGCCGGGTCCCCGGCGGCTTCGAACGCCTCCACGGCGACGCGGTGCGCCATGATGTGGTCCGGGTGCGGATAGCCGCCGTTCTCGTCGTAGCTCAGGATGACCTGGGGCTTGAAGCGGCGGACCAGCCGGACCAGCGGGGCGGCCGCCCGTTCCAGTGGCAGTGTGGCGAAGGAGCCCGCCGGCAACGGAGGCAGCGGATCGCCTTCCGGCAGCCCCGAGTCGACAAAGCCCAGCCACTGCTGGCGGATGCCGAGGACTTCGGCGGCATGCTCCATTTCAAGCCTGCGCGCGCCGGCCATGTCACGCTTGGGATGCGGTTCCCCGTTCACTGCCGGGTTCTGGATGTCGCCACGGGAGCCGTCCGTGCAGGTGGCCACCAAGACGTCGACGCCGTCCGCGGCGTAGCTGGCCATCGTGGCGGCGCCCTTGCTGGATTCGTCGTCGGGATGAGCATGGACAGCCAACAGCCGAAGCGGCGCTGACGGGCTGGTGGACGCTGTCATCGTGGGACGGCTCCTCTTTCATCTACGGATTCATCTACGGGTACGGATCTTCTGGCACGTGCATCGGGCCCGGCCGGCGGCGCGTCGGGCACTCCTCCCGATCCACACTAAACTGGACTGGTGACGTTCAAGGATCAGCCTGCCGCGCCCGCCCCGGCAACTCCCAGCCTAGCCAATCGCTACGGCGGTCAAAAGCGAGCGCTGAGCCGCAATGCCAAACGCATCATGCTGATCGTTGCCCTCGCGGCGGGGATCGGGTTCATGGCGTGGATCGCGACGTCGAACGCGACGGACAGCGTCACGTTCAAAGACATCGGGTTCAGCACGCCGGACGCCACCGTGGCGGAGATTGATTTTCAGGTCACCAAGGAGCCGGGCACGGCCGCCAAATGCTCGGTCAAGGCGCTGGATTCCAAGTTCGCAGTGGTCGGGTGGAAAGTCGTGGACATCGTCCCCAACGCCGCCGACGCCGGCTCCGACGGCGGGCGCACCACTGCCCACCGGGCGACGGTTCGCACCGAGTCCCAGGCCGTCTCCGGCGTCGTCGACAGCTGCTGGATCCCCGACGCCGGCAAATAGCGGCGCGGCCGCGGGCCCGCCTGCGTCGGCAAGAGGGAAGCCGGGCGGGAGTAACACGGTGTGATCCACACCGCAGGGTTCTTTGGTTTATCCACAGGATTGACTACAATGGATCAATACCTTTCCCCCGCTGAGCTGGTTGCTGAGTCCCAAAAGTGGCCACCGTGGCGGGGTCTTTGCTTGTTTGACCATAAAGGAGAAGTCCGTGTCTACCACCAACAGCGCAACTGCAGCTTGGCTCACCCAGGAAGCTTTTGACCGCCTGAAGGCAGAGCTGGACCACCTCTCCGGCCCCGGCCGGGCGGAAATCGTCCAGAAGATCGAGGCCGCGCGCCAGGAAGGCGACCTCAAGGAAAATGGCGGCTACCACGCGGCCAAAGAGGAACAGGGCAAAATCGAAGCCCGCATCCGCCAGCTGACCGCGCTGCTCCGGGACGCCCACGTGGGCGAGTCCCCGGCCGACGACGGAATCGTCGAACCCGGGATGATTGTCGTCGCCAGGATCGCCGGCGACGAGGAAACCTTCCTGCTCGGCTCCCGGGAAATCGCCGGCGACTCGGACCTGGATGTCTTCAGCGAGAAGTCACCCCTGGGTGCTGCCATCGTCGGGCACAAGGAGGGCGACAAGCTCAGCTACACCGCCCCCAACGGCAAGGACATCACGGTGGAGATCATCTCCGCCAAGCCTTACGCCGGCTGACACCGGCTCACCGTAACTGAACGCAAAGAACGACGCCGGCGCTCCCCTTGCGGGAGGGCCGGCGTCGTTCTTTGTGGCTGGTGCCCTACTACTGGCCGGTGCGCGGCGTTCCCGACCGCGGGATGCTCAGGAGCAGGGCTGCGATCACCCCGCCGATGGCCCCGCCGAGGTGCGCCTGCCAGGAAACGTAGCCCGCCACCGTGGGCAGGATTCCGAACAGGATTCCGCCGTAGGTCAGGAACAGCACTACGGAGAGCAGGATCTGCCACCAGTTGCGGTTGAAGAAGCCGCGCACCAGCAGGAACGCGAAGAGGCCGAACACCAGTCCGGACGCCCCCACCGTGACGTTGAATCCGCCGATCAGCCACACCACGGCCCCGGAGACCAGCCAGCTGAGGGCCAGGGTGATGAAGAACACCCTCCGCCCGGACAGCAGCACCAGGAAGCCGAAGATGACCAGCGGAAGGGTGTTGGAGAAAAGATGCGCCAGGTTGGCGTGCAGCAGCGGGAACGTCAGGATGTCCAGGAGCCCGTCGAGGCTGCGCGGGCGCAGCCCAAACGTGCCGTTAAGCGAACGGAGCATGAGGGCGTTGATGATCTCGATGACGTACAGCACCAGGACGAACGATCCCACCACCAGCAGTCCCTTGCGGGCGCGCACCGCGGCGGTGTCGACGGCGCGTGGCCTGCCGTTCCGGGTGGAGTCGAGCATTGGGTCCCCCTTAATGCACCACAATCGGCTGGAAGCCTTCGGCCCGGAGCGCCGCGAGCACCTTCTCGCAGTGTTCGTGGCCCTTCGTCTCCAGGTTCACGGTAATGGACACGTCCCCCATGCTGATCGAGCCGCCCACCCGGGTGTGGTCCAGGCCGGTGACGTTGGCGTCGTTCTCGGCAATGATCCGCGCGATGGTCGCCAGCGAGCCGGGACGGTCGTCCAGCATCATTCGCACGGTCATGTACCGGCCCGCGGCGGAGAGGCCTCGCTGGATGACTTTGAGCATCAGCATCGGGTCGATGTTGCCGCCGGAGAGCACCACGGCGACGGTGCCCGGGTTCTCGATCTTGCCTTCCATCAGCGCAGCGACACCCACCGCCCCGGCAGGCTCCACGACCATCTTGGCGCGTTCCAGCAGGAAGATGAGCGCCCGGGCCAGGGCGTCCTCGCTGACGGTGACGACGTCGTCGACGAGTTCGCGGATGATGCTGAAAGGCAACTGGCCGGGCCGGCCCACGGCGATGCCGTCCGCCATGGTGGAGACACGCTTGAGCGGGACAAGGGCGTCCGCGGCGAGTGAGGGCGGGTAGGCGGCGGCGTTTTCGGCCTGGACGCCGATGATCCGGATCTCCCGGCCCAGTTCCTTGGCCCTGGCCTTGACGGCCACGGCGACGCCGGCGAGGAGCCCGCCGCCGCCGACGCCCATCAGGATCGTGTCGACGTACGGGACCTGTTCCAGGATTTCCAGTCCGACGGTGCCCTGGCCGGCGACGACGTCGACGTCGTCGAAGGGGTGGACGAAGACAGCGCCGGTCTCGTCCGCGTAGCGCTTCGCTTCGGCGAGCGCCTCATCGACGTTGTGGCCGTGCAGGACCACCTCGGCGCCGTGGCTGCGGGTAGCGGCGAGTTTGGGCAGGGCGACGCCCAGCGGCATGTAGATCCGGGCTTTGATGCCCAGGCTCTTGGCCGCGACCGCGACGCCCTGGGCATGGTTGCCGGCGGAGGCGGCCACGACTCCGCGCTTCTTCTCCTCCGGGGAGAGCTTGGCCATGCGGACGTAGGCGCCGCGGACCTTGAAGGAACCGGCCCGTTGCAGGTTCTCGCACTTGAGGAAGACCTCGCCGCCGACCAGGCTGCCCAGGGCACGGGAGGATTCAACCGGCGTCCGCGTAATAATCCCGTCGAGCAGCTTCTGCGCCTCCAGGACATCGTCCAGCGTGACGGGCAGGCTCTCAAGGGTGTTCACGAACTAGTCTCCTTCTTCGGATCAGTCTTCGGATCAGGGTGTGGATCCGGCGCCCCGTCCGGCATCGCTGCCTGGGGAACCATTGTCGGGTGCGGCACCATCGCTGCGGCCGGAGGTCACCCCCGGCAGGCGGGCGTCCCTCACGGGATTGTCGGCGCCGGACGCAGGCCCAAGAACGTCCTGGCGGCCCGCGGTTGCCAGCGCACTTTCATGTTCCCACGTTCTGCCGGCAATGTAGCGAATCGACGAGTTTGCTACGGCGAGGATGGGAACGGAGAACAGTGCCCCGGGAATTCCGGCGAGGTATGACCCGGCGGCGACGGCCAGGATGACGGCCACCGGGTGCAGGGAGACAGCCTTGCCCATGACCAGCGGCTGGAGGATGTGGCTCTCCAGTTGCTGGACGAGCAGGACGATCCCCAGCATGATCAGCGCGTTCACCCATCCGTTGGCGACGAGGGCCAGCAGGACGGCGACGGCGCCCGTTACGAGGGCGCCGACGATCGGGATGAAGGAACCAAGGAACACGAGCACGCCCAGCGGCAGCGCCAGTGGCACCCCGATGATCGCCGCCCCGACCCCGATCCCGACGGCGTCCACGAAGGCGACGAACATCTGGATCCGGGCGTAGCTCACCATCGAGGACCAGCCCACCCGGCCGGCTCCGTCGGTGGCGGCGCGGGCCTTCCGGGGCAACAGCCGCACGAGGAAGGACCAGATGCGTTCGCCCTCGAGCAGGAAGAAAATGAGGATGAAGAGGGCCAGGATCATTCCGGCGGCGAAGTGCCCGGCGGTGCTGCCGAAGGAGAGCGCTCCGCTGAGAATGCTGCTGCTGTTGTTCTGCAGCGCCGCGGTCCCTTCCTTCAGGTACTGGTCGATCTGGGCCGCGGAGAGGTGCAACGGACCGTCCGCGAGCCAGGCCTGGATTTTTTGGACCCCGGTCAACGCCTCGCTCCACAGTTCGGCGAAGCCGGCTACGAGCTGCCTGCCCACGAGGGCCAGGGCGCCGCCAATCAGGCCGATGAAGCCCACCACGGTCATCGCGACCGCGAGCCCGTTGGGAACCCCGTTCCTCCTGAGCCAGTTCTTCACCGGTGCCAACAGCCCGGCGAGCAGCGCGGCGACCATCACGGGGATCAGCAGGAAACTGACCCTGCTGAGCAGCCACACGAGAGCACCCGCCACGAGAATGATGAGTCCGAGGCGCCAGGACCAGGACGCGGCGATCCTTACGCCGTAAGGGATGTCCTGGTCGATTTCCCGGTCCGTGACAGTCCGCACCTGTGCGGGGACTCCGGCGGAGGCGCCGGCAGAGGCGCTGCGGGCCGCGTCGGGGTTCTCTCGCGGTGCGGGATCGTCAGCTGGCATCATAGCCCCATGATTCACCAGCACTCCCCGGATGGGAAACCCGGATAGGAAACCCTGCCCCGCTCACGGCTCACAGGGAAGCGCTGATCCCCCATGTCATGGCAAACCGCTCCCCCGGAGGCAGCCAGCGGAGGCCGTCGCCGCTGTTGAAGGCGTTGGCGGGACCGGTCATGGGCTCGATCGCCACCGCCTTGGCCCTGCCCGGGAACTCCGTGGTGACAAAAACATGGACGTAGCCGCAGTTCGCGTCCTGCCAGAGGCTCACACTGCGCCCGTCGGCCGCGCTCAGCGTGTGGCGGGCGATGCCGGCGTCGAACTCCAGATCCGTGTAGGCGGAGTCGAGGTCCAGTTCGCCGACCAGCCGCCCGGCACGGAGGTCGAAGTCGCCGCCCACGGCTTCCGTGCCGCGCGGGATCAGGCGCTGGTCCGTCACGAGCCTGGTGCCGGCGCGGACGGTGACGGTGAGCTCCTCGCTCGGCACATCGCCCAGGCGGAGGTACGGGTGGGCGCCGAGGACGAACGGAGCCGGTTCCTGGGAGTCGTTGATCAGCAGCTGCCGGACCACAAGGCCCAGGTCCGCGGCCAGTTCGTAGCTCACGCGGTGGCGCAGCAGGAAGGGATAGCCATGCTGCGGGAACACGGCCGCTTCGAGGGTGACCGAGAATTCCGATTCGTCGACAAGTTCATAGGAGGCGTTGCGCAGCAGTCCGTGGCTGGCGTTGTTGCGGGACACCTCGGTGATGTCCAGCTGCTGCTTCTTGCCGTTCAGGTACCAGACGCCGTCCTCCACCCGGTTCGCCCACGGCGCCAGGGTGATCCCGGCGGCGCCCGGCGAAATCTCCCCGTCCCCGTAGCTTTCCGTCAGGGCCGTGCCGCCGCGGCTGTACAGCCGCAGCCCGGCGGCCAGTTCGGTGACGACGGCGAGCGCGTCGCCGCGCCGCAGCTCGTACTGCCGGCCCGTGGCGTAGCGCCGGGCCGAAGCGTCCGGGCCGCTTGCATCGGTGAGGCCGTCGCTGTGAGGGGAGTCCGGGAAAGCGGGGGTCTGCACGTCCATGGTCACCACCGTACCCAGCCTCACGCCGCGGCGTATACCGTGGACCCATGACGCGCTTTTCCAGAACCGCCACCGCAGACGGCACGGCATGACGCTGCCCCTGGATGCCGAGCGTCTGGCCGGCAGGTTCGAATCCGTCTTCGGCGCAGCGCCGGACGGGGTGTGGCAGGCGCCGGGCCGCGTCAACCTGATCGGCGACCATACCGACTACAACGAAGGTTTCGTGCTGCCCTTTGCGATCGACCGGACAGCAAGGGTGGCGGTCCGCCTGCGTCCGGACTCCACGATCCGGCTGCTGTCCACCTTCGGCAACCAGGGACTGACCGCTGTGGACGCCGGCTCCCTGGACCCGGGCTCGGCACGGGGATGGACCAAATATCCGCTGGGCGTCCTCTGGGCGCTGCAGCAGCGCGGGGTGGACGTCGGCGGGCTGGACCTGCTGCTTGACTCCGATGTTCCCCGCGGCGCCGGGCTGTCCTCGTCCCACGCAATTGAATGCGCCGTCATCACAGCGGTCAACGAGCTCGCCGGGGCGGGACTGGACACCGGGGACATGGTCCTGGCCACGCAGCGCGCGGAAAACGACTTCGTCGGCGCCCCCACCGGCATCATGGACCAGTCAGCGTCCCTGCGCGGGGAGGCCGGGCATGCCCTGTTCCTCGACTGCCGCGACCAGGGCATCCGCCTGGTGCCGTTCGACGCCGAACGCGCCGGGCTGGTGACGCTGGTGATTGACACAAGGGTGTCGCACTCCCACGCCGGCGGCGGCTACGCCGACCGGCGCGCCTCCTGCGAACTGGGTGCCGAAGTCCTGGGCGTGAAGGCTCTGCGCGACGTCGGGCTTGGGGACCTGGACGAGGCGGGCGGCCTGCTGGACCCGGTGACGTTCCGCCGCGTGCGGCATGTGGTGACGGAGAATGAACGGGTCCTGCAGGCGGTGGGGGTCCTTGAAAGCTCCGGGCCGGCGGCGATCGGTCCGCTGCTGGATGCTTCCCATGCCTCCATGCGGGACGACTTCGAGATCTCCTGCCCCGAACTGGACCTCGCGGTCGAGACCGCCCGTTCCGCCGGGGCGATCGGCGCCCGGATGACCGGAGGCGGTTTCGGCGGCTCCGCCATCGCGCTCACCCCGGCAGCAGCCGAGCAGCAGGTGCGCGCCGCCGTCGGACGTGCGTTCGCGGCGGCCGGGTACACGGCGCCGGACATCTTCAGCGTCCGCCCCGCGGCCGGGGCGATGCGCCTTACATAGGCGGAGCGTAGGCTGGGCGCATGTCAGAAGCGGTCATTGTTTCCACTGCCAGAAGCCCGATCGGACGGGCCTTCAAAGGCTCACTGAAGGATGAACGGCCCGACGATCTCGCTGCCGCCATGGTGGCCGCGGCGCTGGCCCGGATTCCGTCCTTCGACGCGGCAGACGCCGCCGGACGCGGCCTGGACGACCTCTACCTGGGCTGCGCCGAGCCCAGCGGCGAAGCCGGGTCCAACATGGCCCGGGTGGTCACCATCCTGGCCGGGCTGGACAATGTTCCGGGCGCCACCATCAACCGCTTCTGTGCCTCCAGCCTGCAGACCCTCCGGATGGCTTTCCACGCCATCAAGGCCGGCGAAGGGCACGCGTTTGTCGCGGCCGGGGTGGAGGCCGTGTCCCGCTACCGCGACTGGGCCGGCGCGGGAGAGACGGACGCCAGCACGCACAACCCGCTCTTTGACGCCGCCCGGCAGCGTACTGCCGCCAGGGCCGGGTCCAACACCCCGTGGACGGATCCGCGTCTGGGCGGGCGCATGCCGGATATCTACATCGCCATGGGCCAGACCGCGGAAAACGTCGCGACCAGTTTCGGCATCAGCCGGGCGGACCAGGACGCCTGGGCAGTGCTGAGCCAGAACCGCGCCGAAGCAGCGGCCGCGTCCGGATTCTATGCCCGCGAGATCACGCCCTACACCTGCAAGGACGGCACCGTGATCAGCCGGGACGATTCCCCGCGGGCCGGCGTCACCCTGGAGGCGGTCAGCGCATTGCAGCCGGTGTTCCGCGCCGGGGGCACCGTCACCGCCGGCAACGCCTGCCCGCTGAACGACGGAGCGGCCGCCGTCGTCGTGATGAGCGACGTCCGGGCCCGCGAACTCGGTCTGGAACCGCTGGCGCGGATTGTCTCCACCGGCGTCAGCGCCCTCTCCCCCGAGCTCATGGGCATGGGTCCGGTCGAGGCCAGCCGCCGGGCCCTGGAGCTTGCCGGGCTGGGGATCCAGGACATCGACCTTGTGGAACTCAACGAGGCCTTCGCGGTGCAGGTCGTCGCCAGCGCCCGGGAACTCGGAATCGATCATGGCAAGCTCAACGTCCACGGCGGCGCCATCGCGCTGGGGCACCCCTTCGGCATGACCGGCGCACGGATGACCACCACCCTGCTCAACGGCCTCCGCGAACGCGATGCCACCCTCGGTCTGGCGACGCTGTGCGTCGGCGGCGGCCAGGGCATGGCCGTGGTGCTGGAGCGGCTGGGCTGAGCTGGCACCGCGCCGCCACTGTCGGCGACCTGTGCCGCGCAACATCGGCAGACCGCGCCGCCACAACGGCAAAGAGGAGCCCCGCCGTCCGGCGGGGCTCCTCTTGGTTGGTTCTCAGGTACCGGCAGTCAGCCGCGGGTGTTACTCGTCGCCGCGGAGAATCGCCAGGAGGCGGATGATCTCAACGTAGAGCCACACCAGGGTCACCGTGAGGCCGAAGGCCGCGGTCCAGGAGAAGCGCTGCGGGGCGCCGCTGCGGACACCGGCTTCGATGCTGGTGAAGTCCATGATGAGCGAGAACGCGGCGAGGCCGATCGCCAGGAGGCCGATGAAGACACCCAGCGGGATGCCCATGATCTCCACTTCGGTGCGCAGGCCAAACGGGGAATCAACGGCGCCGGTCCACATCATGACCATGTTGATGAGCGCGAAGACGGCGTAGCCGATCATGGCGATCATAAAGAAGCGCATGGCCTTCGGCGTGGCCCGGACCTTGCCGCTGCGGAAGAGCACCAGGGTCACGGCGAACACGGAGAGCGTGCCGATCACGGCCTGCAGCCCGACGCCGGGGAACATCCCGTCGAGGATCCGCGTCAGTCCGCCGAGGAAAAGGCCCTCGAGCGCGGCGTAGGCCAGGATCAGCGCCGGGGAGGGCTGCTTCTTGAAGGTGTTGACGAGCGCGAGGACAAATCCGCCCAGCGCGCCGACAATCATCAGCATGTAGGCCAGGCCTTCAGCCACCACGAGGGTGACGGCAGCACCGGCAACGACTGCGCCAAGGCAGGCCGCGGTCTTCATGATGACATCGTCATAGGTCATGCGGCCCGTGTCGGCGGGGCCGGCCGCAGGCCGGTTGTACATGTCCTGGAGCTGGTCCTGGGTCATGCCCTGCTGGGCCGGGTTCCAACCGGTCTGGGTCTGGCCAAACTGGGTCTGGCCATACGGGGCCTGGCCGAACTGGCCCTGGCCGTTCTGTCCGTACGGGACCTGTCCGTAAGCCTGCGGGGCAGGCGGTGCCTGGGTTGCTCCACGGAAGTTCTTTCCGTTGAAGACTGGGTTTCCGCCAAGTGCCATTGCGGGTGTCCTCCAAATAGGGGGTGAATGATGATCCGGTGGTGAACCTAAGTGCTCGGTTACAACACGCTACCAATTTCAACCGCCGGCGTGCAGTGTTAGTTCCCGGGACGCCCCTGCCGCAACCCAACCGTGACCTCCTGGCGGCGTTTCCGCACGTCTTCAACGCAGGATCGGAAGCGATTGTTTAGGCATACTCCGGAACAACAAAAGTTTACTTTAGGGCAGGTAAACCGCGCTTCCGCCCGGGCTTCACGGTTGTTACGCTATCGCGACGTTCTGCCTGCTCGCGGCGGCATTCTTTGCCCCGAACGGGCTGTAACATGGGCCAAATAGGGTGACGGATATCACAAGCCCGACCGATCCAACGCATCGCACCACGCACCACCCCGTCACCCTGACTGTTCGCAGCGGTTGCAAAGGCGCAGCCCACACCACCCCCATGTGGAGGTTTTCATTTTGAGAAGCACACCGAGAGGCCTGTCGCAGAGACGGCGCGGCAGACTGCTGAAAGTTGTGGGGGCTGTTTTTGCCGCCGTGGCCGCGCTACTGCTGATCGTCGCGCCGGCATCACAGGCCACGAGCCCCTCTCCGACACCATCCCCGTCGGCAACCACGTTCCAGAACAGCATCAGCGGCTTCCTGCGCGGCGACGACCGCGCGCCGATCGCTGACGTGACCATCACCGCCAAGGGCGGCGACTTCACGGGAACGACCAAATCGGGTGCCAACGGCGCCTGGACCATCGGGGTGCCCACCCAGGGAACCTACGAGGTCGAGTTGGATGAATCCACACTCCCGGAGGGCATCAAGCTTGCCGACGGCCAGGAAAACCCCCGCCAGGTCACCTTCAGCCAGACCTCCAACCTCTCGGTCATCTTCGCCTTCGGTGAAGGCATCGTGGTGCAGCAGCAGGACTTCGGCCAGAACCTGATCAACCGCCTCGTGGCGGGCCTGAGCTTCGGGCTTCTGCTGGCCCTCGCATCCGTGGGTCTCTCGCTGATCTTCGGCACCACCGGGCTGACCAACTTCGCCCACGGTGAGATGGTCACCCTCGGCGCCGTTCTCGTCTTCGGGTTCAACGCCATGAACCTCCCGTTCTGGCTGGCCATCCTGCTTGCCCTGGTCGGCGGCGGCCTATTCGGCTACGCGCAGGACGCGGGTCTGTGGAAGCCGCTGCGGCGCCGCGGCACCGGCCTGGTCCCGATGATGATCGTCAGCATCGGCCTCGCCCTGGCCGTCCGCTACGTGATCCAGTTCTTCTTCGGCGGCGCTACCCAGCAGCTGCCGTACGCCCAGAGCGCGGAGATCCAGATCGGTCCGATCTCCATCTCCCCCAACAACCTTTGGTCCCTCGTGATCAGCGCCGTGGTCATTGCCCTCCTCGGCATCGTCCTGCTCAAGACCCGGCTCGGCAAGGCCACCCGCGCGGTCGCCGACAACCCGGCGCTGGCGGCAGCCTCAGGCATCGACGTCGACTCCGTCATCCGGATTGTCTGGGTCACCGGCGGCATGCTCGCCTCCCTCGGCGGCATCCTGTGGGCGTACTACCGGCCCGGCGTCACCTTCGACATGGGTTCGCAGATCCTGCTGCTCATCTTCGCCGGCGTCACCCTGGGTGGCCTCGGCACAGTGTGGGGTGCCCTGATCGGTTCCATCATCGTCGGTATCTTCGTGGAGCTGACCACCGTGTTCGGCCTCGCCGCCGACCTCAAATACGTGGGAGCACTGTTCATCATGATTATTGTCCTTCTGATCCGGCCCCAAGGTATCTTGGGCCGGCGCGAGCGCGTGGGTTAGGAGACAGCCATGGACTTCGGATTCATATTTTCCAGCGCTGCGGGCGAACTGTTCAGCCCGACGACGGCGGCCTACGCGCTTGCCACCCTCGGCCTTGCGGTTCACTTCGGCTACTCGGGCCTGCTGAACTTCGGCCAGGCCGGCTTCATGGCGGTGGGGGCCTACGGCTTCGCCATCTCCACCCTGACCTTTGGTGTGCCGTTCTTCATCGGCCTGCTGATCGCGGTGGTCTGCTCGGCCATCTTTGCTTTGCTGTTGGGTATCCCAACACTCCGGCTGCGGGCCGACTACCTGGCCATCGTGACGATCGCGGCGGCGGAAATCGTGCGCTACATCGTCACGACCAACCAGCTGACCGCCATCACCGGTTCCGCCAACGGCCTGGCCGCCTTCGAAGGCGGGTTCTATGCCATGAACCCGTTCCCCGAAGGCTCCTACATGGGCATGAACAACCGGGACTTCTTCATCCGCGTGGTCGCCTGGGCCCTGGTTGCCCTGTGCTGCACCCTGGTGTGGCTGCTGATGCGCAGCCCCTGGGGGCGGGTCCTCAAGGGCATCCGCGAGGATGAAAACGCCGTCCGCTCGCTGGGCAAGAACGTGTACGCCTATAAGATGCAGGCCCTCATCATCGGTGGCGTCCTCGGCGCCCTCGCAGGCATGATCTTCACCCTCCCCCGCGGCGCGGTCCAGCCGGCAAACTACGGCACCGAGCTGACGTTCTTCCTCTACACCTGCCTGCTGCTCGGCGGCCTGGGCACGGTGCTGGGGCCGGTCCTCGGCGCCATGATCTTCTGGGTGGTGCTGTCCCTGACACAAGGCATCCTGTACGGCCTCATCGAGTCCGGCACCATCACGTGGCTGAACACCGTCCAGGCGGGGCAGCTGCGTTACATCCTCGTGGGTGTCGCCCTGATGCTGCTGATGATCTTCAGGCCACAGGGTGTCCTCGGCAATAAGAAGGAGCTGGCGTTCGCATGAGCCTGCACAGCGAAGAATCAAAAGAACAAGGTATTGACTACATGACGGACACGCGTCCGATTGCCGCCGGCGACCACCTGCCGGGCTGCAAGAAGCGCGATCCGATCGTGGTGGCGGAGAATGTCACCCGCAGCTTCGGCGGCATCAACGCCGTGGACGTCGAGTACCTCGAAATCCCGAGGCACAAGATCACCGCGCTGATCGGCCCCAACGGCGCCGGCAAGACCACCCTGTTCAACCTGCTGACCGGCTTCGACACTCCGAATACGGGCAAGTGGCAGTTCGAAGGCAACAGCCTCGCCGGGGTCTCCTCGTACAAGGTTGCCCGCATGGGCATGGTCCGCACGTTCCAGCTGACCAAGGTCATGGGCAAGCTCACCGTGATGGAGAACATGCGCCTCGGCGCCTCCGCGCAGTCCGGCGAGCGGCTGTCCAAGGCCCTCTTCAAGGGCATCTGGGGCGGCCAGGAAAAGAAGATCACCGAAGAAGCCAATGTGCTGCTGGAGAAGTTCAAGCTGGATGCCAAGAAGGACGACTACGCGGCGTCCCTCTCCGGCGGCCAGCGCAAGCTCCTGGAAATGGCCCGCTCCCTCATGGTCCGGCCCAAGCTGGTCATGCTTGACGAGCCGATGGCAGGGGTTAACCCGGCCCTGACCCAGTCCTTGCTGGACCACATCAAGAACCTCAAGGCCGAGGGCATGACCGTGCTGTTCGTCGAGCACGACATGCACATGGTCCGGCACATCGCCGACTGGGTCGTGGTCATGGCCGAGGGCAAGATTGTGGCCGAAGGCCCGCCCGGCGAGGTCATGAAGAACCCGGCCGTGATTGACGCCTACCTCGGCGCCCACCACGACGTGGATCTCGGCGACTCGGAAGGCATCAAGGAGCTGGCCGCCGAACTGGTCGCCGACGAGGAATCGATTGTCGGCACTGAAAACGCCGGCATCATCTCGCTCGACGTCGTCGCCAGCGAAACGGAATCGCCCGCGGCACCGGACACCAGCGGTCCGGCGCGCGGCCGGCGCAGCGCCGAGGAGCCGAACCGCACAGAGAAGGACACAGAATGAGCGCCACCAGCGCGGCAGCCGCCGCAAAGCCCGTGCAGGACGAGGATTCGGTCGTCAAGGTCACCGATCTGGTGGCCGGCTACATCCCCGGCGTCAACATCCTCAACGGCTGCAGCATCGAGGCCCGCAGGGGTGAGCTGATCGGCATCATCGGCCCGAACGGCGCCGGTAAGTCGACGCTGCTGAAGGCGATGTTCGGACTGGTCAAGGTCCACTCGGGTTCCGTTGTGGTCCGCGGCCAGGACATCACCGGACTCAAGGCCAACAAGCTGGTCAGCCGGGGCATCGGCTTCGTGCCGCAGAACAACAATGTGTTCGCGGCTCTGACCATCGAGGAGAATCTCCAGATGGGCATGTTCCAGCGCCCGAAGGACTTTGCGGAGCGCTTCGACTTCGTCACGGGCCTGTTCCCGGAGCTCGGCAAGCGGCGCGCCCAGCGCGCGGGCTCGCTCTCCGGCGGCGAACGCCAGATGGTTGCGATGGGACGGGCCCTCATGATGGACCCGGCCGTGCTGTTGCTCGACGAGCCCTCCGCAGGCCTCTCCCCTGTCAAGCAGGATGAGACCTTCCTCCGGGTCCACGAGATCAACCGCGCCGGCGTCTCGGTCATCATGGTGGAGCAGAATGCCCGACGCTGCCTCCAGATCTGTGACCGCGGCTATGTCCTGGACCAGGGCAAGGACGCGTACACGGGCACGGGCCGGGAGCTCATGAAGGACCCGAAGGTCATCCAGCTGTACCTGGGCACCCTCGCCGACACCGTCGAGTAAGTTCCCCGGCAGCACCGCAGAAGGGTCGTCACCAGCCGGTGGCGGCCCTTCTGCGCGACCGCCGCAGTCTGCTCCCGAATGGAGGCTGGCGGGCGCCTGCGCGGCCGCGCTGGACGTCGTGGCTCCGGACAGACGACCCCACGACGCCGGTCCATCCCTGGCGCCCTCACGTACCGTTTACGCGCCGGTTCCGGACCGGCGCACCTCGGATCCGCGCAGCAACTGTCCGAATCCGTAGCGCCTATCCGTTTCTGCAGCCTCAGGGCGTCCCCGCAGCCGCCCACCCCGAACATCGTCCCGCCGTCGGGCAGTCCAACGCCGTCCAAAAGCCTGCCGCACGTGACGCAGTCCCTCCGGCCGGACCACCTCCCCCGCACGCAGAAGACCCCCGTCCACCGGACGGGGGTCTTCTGCGGCTAGGGAAGGGCGGGCTTAGAGCTTGCCGAATTCTTCCTTGGAGGCCTTGTAGGTGTTGTCATCCTGGAACTCGTAGATGCCGACGTAGGCTTCCGTCGGGTCACCGGCTTCGGAGAACGTTACGGGGCCGGACTGGCCGTCGTAGTCGATGTCCTTGCCGTTGCGGAGCAGGGTGACGCAGGACGGGAAGTCGCTGCACTTCTCGCCGCTCTCGGAGACTGCCTTGAGCTGCGTGGCGATGTCCGTGCCCTTGGTGCTCTTGGCGGCCTCGGAAGCGAGGGCGATCAGGTTCACGGCGTCGTAGGACTCGCCGGCGTAGCTGTAGTCCTTCAGAGCGGGATCGATGGCCAGGAGCTTCTTCTTGAAGTCATCCTTCGCGAAGGTGCCCGGGATGGTGCCCTGGGCGCCCTTCAGGGTGCCTGCCTGGAAGTCCTTGCTGTAGTCGGACATGTTGCCGTCAACGAGGAAGAGCTGGGTGGGCTTGACGCCCTTGCCCGTCATCAGCGGAACGATGCTCTTGGCCTGGTCGAAGGTGATCAGGGCAATGGCATCCGGCTTCGCGGCGATAACCTTGTCAACCTGGCTGCTGAACTGGGAATCACCTTCGTTGAAGAGTTCCTCAGCGACGACCTTGCCGCCTGCTGCCTCAAACGCCGACTTCACGTTCTTTGCAAGGCCGGTTCCGTAAGCGTCGTTCAGTACGATCATGCCAACGGTCTGGGCGCCACAGGTAGCCATGTAGTTGCCGAGGACCTTGCCCTGGAGCACGTCCGAGGGGGCGGTGCGCCAGTAGAGGCCCTTGTCGTCCCAGTCGGTGAAGTCCGGCGAGGTGTTGGCCGGGGAGAACTGGATGACGCCCGCGCCGGTGATCTGGTTGATCACGGTCTTGGAAACGCCGGAGGATGCGGCACCGATGATGGCGCCGACGCCCTGGCCCAGCAGGGCGGTGGTGGACTGCGTGGCAATGTCGGTCTTGGTGTCACCGGAGTCGCGGTGGATGACCTCTACAGGCTTGCCCAGCACGCCGCCCGCATCATTGATTTCCTTGATGCCAAGGTTGACACCCGCGATTTCGGGCGGGCCGAGGAAAGCCAGCGACCCGGTGGTCGGCAGGAGCGAGCCGATCTTGAGGGCGGTGTCAGTGGTGGTGGCAGAGGCGGGAACCGGCCCGGTGTTGGTCGCGGCCGTTGTACCGGCTCCAGCTCCGGCGCTGGGGGCCGGGCAGGCGATGCCGGCGGCGTTGGCGGAAGCGGTTCCGGTTCCGGTCGACGTCGGGGTGGACGTGCCACCACAAGCCGTAGCCAGAAGGGCGACGCCGATGCTAAGCGCGGTGAGCTTAGCGATGCGGGGCGCCACCTGGGGGAGTGAAGTCATTTACAATCTCCTCGATCTAAAGGTGCGAACGGCCTTTGATGCGAATGATCAGGTGTTCCTGATTTAACTTCAAGCTAGTGCAATTCCCGCCCGAACCAAAGTGACTACGGTCACATCCTTATAACACTCGTTGCATAGAGGAAATCTGGCGGTCTGCCCGACGCGCGCCACGAAGTGTGCCCCAGGTGGGACTCGAACCCACAACACGCGGATTTTAAGTCCGCTGCCTCTGCCAATTGGGCTACTGGGGCGCCCGGTCCATGGTATCCCGCCGGGCCGCCGGCTAGGCGATGCCAAATGGCTTGGCGTAGTGGAATGTTCCGCTCACGCCGCCCGGCCAAAGGGCCAGCGGCAGCAGCTGGAAGTGCCCGCCCCAGGCCGGATCGGGGGCCTGCACGCCGAGGGAGGTCGACGCCACAAAGCCGAAGCGCGAGTAGTATTCCGGGTCGCCCAGCAGCGCAATGCCCCGCTCCCCCGCGGCGTTGGCGCGGGAAATCGTTTCCTTCATGAGCGCGCTGCCGATGCCATGGCGCTGCAGGCGCGGCACGACGCCGACGGGGCCCAGGCCCAGGAGCGCCAGCTCCCCGGCCCGGCCCCGGGTGCTGATCACGTGCCCGACGACCTCGCCGTCGAGCACTGCGACGACGCTGAAGTCCGGAAGGTATTCCTCGCAGTCGAAGAGAGCACGCAGGAGTTCCACCTCCTCGGGCTCGCCCTCGACCGGCAGACCGGTGACCGGGGAGACAGCAAAGGCCGCGGCGGTGAGCGCGAGGATGGCGGGCCGGTCCGCGGGCTGTTCGCCGCGCAGCACCAGTTCGGGGGCGGGCTTCTGTTCCCCGCTGGCTGCTACCAGTTCGTGCAGGGCCTCAAGCGCCCGGTCAGCGTCCGCCACCGGCACCAGGATGTGGTCGTGGTGGAACCCGGCCAGGACGTTGCAGCTGATCTTGGCCTCGGTCAGGGCGGCGCTGACCGCCGCGGTCAGGCCGATGGCTTCGAGCGAGGAATGCACCTGGAGGGTGATCCAGGCTCCGACGAAGTCGTAGGGCAGTCCGAGGCTGTCGGCGTCGGCCCGCGGCAGGACGACAGTCAGGCCCTCAGCCTCACGGACGGCGGCGGCGACCGCACCGGCAAGGGGTCTGCCGTGCGGCCAGAGGACGTAGACGAACTCACCTTCGCGGAGTTCCGGGTGCATGGTGGCCAGCAGGGTGTGGAGGTCCTTTTCAGCTGTCATGGTGCCAGTCTAGGCTCGGCCCGGCCGGTGGCCGGGCGCGGGATGGCGGCTTAACGGCGACGGCGGCCGCTCCCCCGCAAGGGAACGGCCGCCGTCGAATGTTGCTGCAGGCTACTTGGAGTCGGCCGAGACCGCTTCCTTGTTCGCAGGCTTGCCGGCTTCTGCGGCCGGCTTCTCAGCGGAAGGCGCAGCCGGAGCCTCAGCCGGCTTGGGGGCCGGCGTCGCGGCGGCCACGAAAGCGCCGCGCGGGTTGTCCAGGTCGACCAGCTGCGTGGTGTCGCGGCCCACGAAGAACGCCAGGACCCAGCCGAAGATCACGCGGAGCTTGCGTTCCACCGTCGGCATGGCCAGGCCGTGGTAGCCGCGGTGTGCAAGCCAGGCGAGGGGGCCCTTGAGGCCGATGCGGCCCACGATGTTGAGGTTGGCCACACCCTTCCATTCGCCGAAGCCGGCGACGGCGCCCAGGTTCTTGTGCTTGTAGTCCTTAAGCGGCTTGTCCCAGCGGGAGGCCCACAGGTTCTTGGCGAGGCGCTTGGCCTGGCGCAGCGCGTGCTGGGCGTTCGGGACGCAGGTGCCGTCCGGCAGCCCGCTGCCCGTGAGGTCCGGCACGGCCGCAATGTCGCCGGCTGCCCAGGCGTTGTCGATGATGCCTTCGTCCCCGGCGATGCGCAGGTCCGGGAGGACGCGGACGCGGCCGCGGGGCTCCAGCGGGAAGTCGGTGGAGCGGATCATCGGGTTGGCCTGCACGCCGGCAGTCCAGACCAGGGTGTCCGACTCGAATTCCTGCGCCGGCGACTTGTCCGGGAGGTTGATGAGCTTCAGGGAACCCTCGGCGTTGTCCAGCGAGGTGTTGAGCAGGACCTCGATGCCGCGGCTGCGGAGGTGCTCCACGACCCATTCGGCCTGGCTGGCCGTAACTTCCGGCATGATCCGGCCCATGGCTTCAACCAGGACGAAGCGGACTTCCTCCTGCTTGATGCGCGGGTTGTTCTTGACCGCGGCGCGGGCCAGGTCTTCCATCTCGGTGATGCACTCGATGCCGGCGAAGCCGCCGCCGACGACGACGAACGTCAGTGCGCGGGCGCGCTCCACCGGGTCGGTCATGAGCGAGCCGGCCTCGATCCGCTCGAGCACGCCGTTGCGCAGGGCAACGGCTTCCTCGATGGTCTTCAGGCCGATGCCCTTGTCCGCGAGTCCCTTGATCGGGAACGTGCGGGTGATCGCGCCTGCGGCCACGACGACGTCGAAGTAGGGAACCTCGAAGGGCGCGCCGCCGTCGGCCGGGGCAACCACGGCGGTGCGGTTGGCGTGGTCGATCGACGTGACGCGGCCCTGGATGAGCTCGGTCTGCTTGAGGTGCTTGCGGTGCGAGACGACGGCGTGGCGTGCCTCGATGTTGCCGCCGGCAACTTCGGGGAGGAAGGGCTGGTAGGTCATGTAGGGCAGGGGATCAACGAGGGTGACGATGCCACCGGCATTCGCGATCTTCTTCTGCAGTTTGAGGGCTACGTACAGGCCGACGTACCCGCCGCCGACGACGAGTACCCTGGGACGGTCCTGGAGCTGAGGGGAGGATGCCATTCCCCAAGAATACCGTACTTTGTGAAAAACTTCACTAACTACGGTTTCCCGGTGGAATCCACCGAATCAAGCACTCCGGTGTCCGGGTTTCCGGGACCGTCGGGGCCTCCCTGGGGACCCGTCCGCACCGCGCGGCGGAGCTGGAAGACGGCGGCGCCCACGATGCACAGGAACAGGCCGCCGAAGCCGAGCACCACCATGGCCGGCACGGCGCCGTCCAGCTCTGAGGGGGGCTCCGCCACCGGGACGGTGGCCTCCGGAAGGGTGGGCGCTGCGCTGGAGGGGACGGCGCCGGCGGCCGCCGGTGTCGTGGCCAGGTGGCCACGCCGGTGGACCCGGATCCAGTCCGAAATCGAACCCAGCGGATTGACCCGGGTTTCGGGGACGTCGGCCTTGAGCGCCGCCTCGGCGTCGAGGATCCCGAACCCGTACAACGGGTCCTTCCCCGGCGCCCCGGCATCCTTCGCGGTGCTGACGATTCTGTTGATGACCTGGCTGGACGTCATTTCCGGCCACTTGGAACGGATCAGGGCGGCAACGCCGGCGACGATGGGAGTGGCGCCCGAGGTCCCGGCCCATTCCGTGTAGCCGCCGCCGGGGAGCCCTCCGATCAGGTTCTCCGCCGGGGCCGCGACGCCGATGCTGATGCCCTGGGATGAGGAATCGACACTGGCGGTTCCCTTGCGGTCCAGCCCGGCGACGGTCAGCACCCCGGGGATGGTGGCCGGTGCGCCGACCTGGATGTTGCCGCCCCCGCGGTTGCCCGCGGCGGCGACGATCACCACGTCCTTCTGCTCGGCGTACAAAAAGGCCGCGTCCCAGCTCTGCGGCCATTCCGGTGACGTGCTGCCGAGCGAGATGTTGATGACGCGGGCGCCGTTGTCGACGGCCCAGCGGACGGCCTGGGGTATCTGGTCCTGGTCGCTCTTGCCGCCGGGGTTCGGTGATCCGAGCCAGGTGGAGACGGACATCAGCTGCGCCTCGGGGGCGACGCCGACGATTCCGTCCGGCCCGACTGTCGGGCCGGCACTGGGGCTGGGGTTCGCCGTCGATCCCTCGGGCTGGTGCCCGCGGCCGGCCAGCATGGTGGCGACAAGGGTTCCGTGCTCGGGTTTTGCCCCGATGCTCTTCTGGCCGTCCGCGCTTCCGGCGCCGGAAACGTCGACGCCGGCGGCCAGCGCGCCGGCCAGGTCGGGGTGCTTGCCGTCCACGCCGCTGTCGATCACGGCGACCTTGACGTTGGCGCCCCTGGAGACTTCCCAGGCCTTGGTGATGCCGGACTCGGCAAGCCAGTACTGTTTGTCCCGCCAGTCGTCGGCGTGCGCGGCGGGGGCGGCGGTCAAAGAGGCCGCCAGGGTTCCACCCGCAAGGGCCAGGGCCATCAACGCGGAGGCGGTCCGGCGGCGCCGGTCTGTTGCTCTGGTCATTCGGGTCCTATCGGCCGGACAGCTGGTGGCGCTGCGGTTAAAGTGGCACTGCGGTTAAGGTGGCGCCGCGGTTAAAGTGGCACTGCAGAACGCGGCGGGGTCTGGGGGTGGGAAACGGGCTCCGGCTGGCCGGGCGTCCGCCGGGCCCCAAACCGGCCGGACGCTGCCTGGATGGTGCCCTGCTGCCTAGCTGATGCTGAGGGCGATTCCGTCAAGAATATCGTGTTCACTGGTGACCGCCGTGACCACCCTGCGATCCGTGGCGTCGGCCAGCCGTTCCAGGACGCGCCGCCAGACGAGGGCGCCCGCCCCGATCACGTCCACCCGGCCGGGGTGCATGTAGGGCAGCGCGGCCCTTTCCGCGTGGGACATCGCTAGCAGCTCGGCGCAGGCCCTGCGTACGTCGTCCAGCGAAAGTTCAGTGCCGTGGATCGCTGCCGCTGAGTATTCCGGCAGCCGGAGCGCGTGGGCCGTGATGGTGGTGATGGAACCGGCCACCCCGACGACGGCGGCGCTGCGGTCCAGCGGTACGGTCCGGGCCGCCTCATCGATGGCGGCGTCGACGTCTGCCTCGGCGGCGGCGATCTGTTCCGCCGTGGGCGGGTCGCTGCGCAGGTGGCGTTCCGTCATCCGGACACAGCCGATGTCGACGCTCCTGGCGGCGATCACGCCGTCGGCGTTCCCCAGCACGAACTCCGTGCTGCCGCCGCCGAGATCGACCACGAGGACGGGATCCTCACCCCGGGAGGGCAGGACGCTGCTGGCGCCGGCGAACGACAAAGCGGCTTCCTCGTCCCCGGTGATGACTTCGGGTTCGACGCCGAGGAGCTCGCGGATGCCGTCGACGAAGACCTGCCGGTTGGCGGCGTCGCGGGTGGCGGAGGTGGCGACGAAGCGCACGTCGGTGGCCCCGTGCTCTCGGATCTGCCCGGCGTAGTCCGCGGCGGCTGCGAAGGTCCGGTCCAGGGCTTCCTGGGCAAGTTCGCCGGTGGCGTCCACGCCCTGGCCGAGCCGGACGACGCGCATTTCGCGCACGACGTCGGCCAGCCGCGGCGCCGCGCCGTCCGTTTCCACGTCGGCGATCAGCAGGCGGATCGAGTTGGTGCCGCAGTCGACGGCGGCCACGCGCGTCACTGGCCGGCCCCGGTTCCCGCGTCAGTGGTGCTGCCGGTGCCAGTGGTGCTGCCCTGGTCGTCGGTGCGCGGCTTCCGGACCGGGGCCGGCCTGCCCACGATCTCCGGAAGACCCTGCGGGCCGTGCCTGCTGAGGTCCTGCGAGGGAGCTTCGCCGCCGGTGTCCCAGGCGCCGTCGCAATAACACCGGTCCTTGGTCCACCACTCGCTGATGGCAGCGATGGCCTCGTCGCCGAGCGGGTTCACGCCCGGTCCGGCGGCGAGTGAATGGCCGACCAGGACATGCAGGCATTTGACGCGTGTGGGCATCCCGCCGGCGGAGATCCCGTCAATTTCGGGCACGGCGCCGATACCGGACCTGGCACCGATCTCTGCACGGGACGCCAGGTACGCCTCGTGGGCGGCGCGGTAGTCTGCGGCAAGGTCCGCGTCTCCCCCGAGCCGTTCGTTCATCTCGTTCATCAGGCCCGCCGCCTCCAGCCGCGACACGGCCGAGGTGATGACCGGGTGCGTGAGGTAGAAGGTCGTGGGAAAGGGGGTGCCGTTGCTCAGCCGCGGCGAAGTGGCCGCCACCAGCGGGTTCCCGCAGACGCAGCGGGCAGGGATCTCGACGACGTCGCGTACCGGTCGTCCCAGTTGCCGGCTCAGAACATCGAGGTCGCGGGGCGAGGGCCTGCGGGATTCCGCCGCGGAGCGGGATGGATCCGGTGCGCCAGGGGTGTCTGCGCTCCGGTTCACTGCCGTCAGGTTCTCGTCCACTCGGTTCTCGTCCACGGGGGCGGCACCTTCCTGCCCTCTTTGGTTTGTCCGGCGGACAATCCTGCGGCGGGCACCGCTTCTTAGTCTGTTGCCGAGCGCCGGATGGAATCCCAGAGGGAGTCCACCCAGGGCAGCTTGGCCGGGTCTTGGGCTGAGCCTGCACCGGCCGCGCCACCGGAAGATCCGGCAGGAAGTTCGCTGCCGAAAACCCAGTAGCCCGTCTCACCGGGCATAACCATGTTAATGCGGTCGCGGGCCTGTTGCTTCACATAGTTCGGATCCTGCCACCGTGAGACCTGGCGCCGGAGATCATCCTGCTGGGACTGTTTCGCGGCGATGTCCGCCTGGAGTGCGGCGATTTCGGCACGCTTTTCGAAGAAAATCTTGACTGTGGGCGCCAGCATGATGGTGATGGCAATCATGACGACGAGCAGCGCCAGCATGCGGCCGGAGAAGGCCTTGGCGGGGACGGGATGCTCTTCTGCCGGCACCGAGCCGGCCCCGGAGGACGCGGCCGCCGTTGTTGCAGCGCCGTTCCTTGCTGGGTTCGGCTTCGCTGACTTCGGCTGGGCTGTCCCCGAGGGAGTTGGGCCCGAGGGAGTTGCGCCCGACGGCGTTGCAGCAGACGAAGCCGCCGGACGGGCGGTGGCAGCGTGGCCGGTCTGCTGGCCGGCGGCCCGGCCGGGCGTCCGGGGTGCCGGGGCGGCCTTGCCGGCGTGATCTGGCTGGGTTCCGCGGGAACCGCCGAAATCCGCCTGGATGACGTCGCCGCCGTCGCCGGTGTCCGGAGACTTCGGGGCCGCAGGCGTGGCCCGGGGAACCTTGGGTCGGCGGGTAGCCATGTCACTCCTGTAATGCCCGGTCCTCACCGGGCTGGCTTGCGGCTTGCTGGTTCAGTGCTTTTCAGGGCTCTTCAGTGCTGTTCACGGCTGATTCCCGTGGCCCGGGCCGGACACCGGCACGGATGGTGCCAAAAAGGAACCGGTGGCCATGGTCTTTCAACCATAGCCACCGGCTCGCAGTTCGTGCGGTTACTAGCCGTTGAAACGCGGGAACGCGCTCCGGCCGGCGTAGCGTGCGGCGTCGTCGAGTTCCTCTTCGATGCGCAGCAGCTGGTTGTACTTGGCGACGCGCTCGGAGCGTGCCGGGGCGCCGGTCTTGATCTGGCCCGCGTTGGTGGCGACGGAGATGTCGGCGATGGTGGTGTCCTCGGTTTCGCCGGAGCGGTGCGAGGTGATGGTGGTGTATCCGGCGCGCTGGGCGAGGGAAACGGCGTCCAGGGTTTCGGTCAGGGAACCGATCTGGTTGACCTTCACCAGCAGCGAGTTGGCCGTCTTGGAATCGATGCCGGTCTGCAGGCGCTCCGGGTTCGTGACGAAGAGGTCGTCGCCCACGATCTGGACCTTGTCACCGATGGTGTCGGTGAGGGTCTTCCAGCCGTCCCAGTCGTTTTCATCCAGCGGATCCTCGATGGACACCAGCGGGTAGTCGGCAACCAGCTCGGCGTAGTAGGCGCTCATTTCAGCGGAGCTGAGGGACTTGCCTTCGAACTGGTAGGCACCGTCCTTGTAGAACTCGGAGGAGGCCACGTCCAGGGCGAGGGCGATGTCCTGGCCCGGGGTGTAGCCGGCGTTGCGGATGGCTTCCTGGATGAGGTCCAGCGCGGCGCGGTTGGACGGCAGGTTCGGCGCGAAGCCGCCTTCGTCGCCAAGGCCGGTGGACAGGCCCTTGGCCTGCAGCACGGCCTTGAGGGCGTGGTAGACCTCGACGCCCCAGCGCAGGCCTTCGGAGAAGGTCTCGGCGCCCAGCGGGACAACCATGAACTCCTGGATGTCGACGTCGGAGTCGGCGTGCGAGCCGCCGTTGAGGATGTTCATCAGCGGCACGGGCAGGACGTGCGCGTTCGGTCCGCCCAGGTACTTGTAGAGCGGCAGGTCGGCAGAGGCCGCGGCGGCGTTGGCGACGGCCAGGGACACGCCCAGGATGGCGTTGGCGCCGAGCTTGCTCTTGTTGGCGGTGCCGTCCAGGTCGATCATCGACTGGTCGATGCTGCGCTGGTCCGTGGCGTCGAAACCGACCAGGGCCGGGGCGATCTGGTCAATCACGGCGTCGACGGCCTTCTGGACGCCCTTGCCGAGGTACCGGCCCTTGTCGCCGTCGCGGAGTTCCACGGCCTCGTGCTCGCCGGTGGAGGCGCCGGAGGGGACTGCTGCGCGGCCGATCTGGCCGTCCGAGAGCAGGACTTCAACTTCTACGGTGGGGTTGCCACGGGAATCGAGGATCTCGCGGGCGTGGATGGCATCGATAAGCGCCATGGATAGGCTCCTTTGGGTGAAGCGATCTGCTGGGAATCTGATGGGAAATCTAGCTGGGAATCAAGCTGAAAAACCGACGTCCTCGTCGCTACCCAGCCTAGTCGAGAGTGGGATAAGTTACAGAAACCTATCCAGTCCCCGGACGTCATTTGGCGGATTACGGGGACGGTTCATGCGGCGGAGCCGCTGGCCGGCCCGCCTGGAAGCGGCGGTTCGCGCCGCGGAGCGCGCGTTCGGCGTCCAGCCCCTGGGACCGTGCAGCGGCCGCGATAGCGAACAGCAGGTCCCCCAGGTCATCTTCCGACGCCGGTATGTCCACCGTCCGGGCGGACAACGGGAAGAAGGAGCCTGCCCGTTCGGCGCGGTCCAGGAGTTTCTGCGCCCGGGCCAAGGCTGGAAGGGCGCCCGGGACGCCGTCGAGGGGCCCCCGGCGGGAGGATCCAGCGCCTTGGTGCGCGGGCCCGGAGTGCAGGACCTGCTCCGAGCGCTTGACGGCGTCCCACGTCCGGACGATCTCCTCCACTGTCGCCGGGAAGGACTCCTGCAGGGAACCGTCGGGGCGGAACACATGCGGGTTGCGCCGGATCATTTTGGCGGTGAGGCCGCGGGCGACGTCGTCGAGGTCGAAGGAGCCGCGTTCCTGGGCGAGCCGGGCGTGCAGCACCACCTGGAGCAGAACGTCGCCCAGTTCGGCCTTCAGCTCGGCGTCGCCCCCGTCGGTTTCGATGGTTTCCGCCACCTCATAGGCCTCCTCGAGGAGGTACTCCACGAGGGATTCGTGGGTGAGGGCACCCATCCAGGGGCAGTGGGCGCGCAGCTCGGCTATGCAGCCGACCAGCGCGCCCACGGCGTTGGAGTGTTCGTCAGCCAAGGTCGGCGTAGGCCTCGTTGATGTATTCGACGAGGGCTTCCTTCTCCTCGAGCGGCAGGAAAGCGGCCTCGGCTGCGTTCAGCGTCAGTTCCAGCAGGTCGTCGAGGTCGTAGTCGAACGTCTCGACCAGCAGTTCGAACTCGTCGGTGAGGGTCACACCGCTCATGAGCCGGTTGTCCGTGTTGATCGTGACGTTGAAGCCGAGCTGGTAGAGCATGTCCAGCGGGTGGCTTTCGATTCCCTCGCCGAAGCCGGCGATGGCACCGGTCTGCAGGTTGGAGGAGGGGCAGATCTCCAGCGCGATGCCGCGGTCGCGGACCCAGCTGGCGAGCTCGCCGAGGGTGACCATGCCGATGTTGTCGTCGAACTCGTCGCTTTCGTCGTTCGACCCGGCGGCGTCGTCATCCGCTTCGAACTCAACGCTGACATCCTCGGCGATGCGGACGCCGTGGCCCAGGCGCAGGGCGCGTCCGTCCACCAGGGCGGACTGGATGCTTTCAAGTCCGGCAGCTTCACCGGCGTGGACCGTGACCGGGAAATTGTGCTGGGCCAGGTAGGTGAAGGCGTCCTTGAAGCGGGACGGCAGGAAGCCGTCCTCGGCGCCGGCAATGTCGAAGCCGACGGCGCCGTTGTTGCGGTGGCGGACGGCGAGTTCGGCGATCTCCTGGCCGCGGTCGGCGTGGCGCATGGCGGTGATGAGCTGGCCGACCTGGATATCGCGGCCGGTCTCGGCGACGGCATCAACACCGGCGTCCAGGCCTGCCTGCACGGCCTCCACAACCTCGTCCAGGCTCAGGCCCTTCGCCAGGTGCTGTTCGGGCGCCCAGCGCACTTCACCGTAGACCACGCCGTCGTCGGCGAGGTCCTCGACGAATTCCTTGGCGACCCGGAAGAGGCCTTCCTTGGTCTGCATCACGGCGATGGTGTGGTCGAAGGTCTCGAGGTAGCGGACCAGTGAGCCGGAGTCGGCGGATTCGCGGAACCACTCCCCCAGGGCGACGGGGTCGGTGGAGGGCAGCGTGTGTCCCACAGCCTCGGCAAGTTCAATGATGGTGGCCGGACGGAGTCCGCCGTCCAAGTGGTCGTGAAGGGAAACCTTGGGGAGGCCCTTCAGGTCGAATTCGAGGTCAGGGGCAGCGTCAAGAATTATCTCAGTCACGTTCCAACCTTAGGGTCGGAGGCCGGGCAACACCAGCCGGTCAGCCGGTGCGCGCGGCGGCCCGGCGGGATCAGGCCTCGACGTCGGCCGGTGCCCCCAGTGGCGCGGGCGCCACGGACCCGGCGTGCGGTGCCTTGGCGTGCGGTGCTTTGGCGTGTGCCGCCGTGGCCTGCGCCGCTGTGGCGTGCGCCGCCTTGGCTTCGGCAGCAAGGGTCGCGGCGCGGCTGGCCGCCCCGGCAGCACCCCGGGTGTCGCGCCAGCGGTGCAGCCAGGTCAGCAGGTGGTCAATCACGATGCCCAGCACGATGGCGAAGGCGATGGCGATCCCGACCCCGAGCAGCGGGTGTTCGTGGACCCAGTTGCCGGCAATGATGCCGACGCCGGCGGAGTAGGCCACCCAGGTGATGGAGGCAAAGATGTCGAGGATGACGAAGCGTCGGCGGGGGTAGGCCGTGGTGCCCGCGATCCAGTTGACGGCCACGCGTCCCACCGGGATGTAGCGCGCAGTGAAAATAAGCATGGCGCCGCGCTTGTCGAGTTCATAGCGCGCCCAGGCCAAGGCGCGCTGGACCTTGGGCCTGCGCATCCAGCGGAAGCGCTCGACGCCGATATGGCGGCCCAGCAGATAGGCCATGTTGTCGCCGGCTATAGCCCCGAGGGCGGCCGCGGCCATGACCCACCACATGTTCGGCTGGCCGGACGTGACAGAGAGGGCACCCAAGGCGACGATCAGGGTTTCACTCGGCAGAATCGGAACGAAACCGTCGATGAAGCAGAAGATCGTAAGAATCGGATAAATCCACCATTGTCCCGCGGCATGAAGAATAGCCTCATTGATAAATTCCACGCGGGCGTTGCTCCTAGGAAAGTGACGAAAAGCGCTCTTCAGTGTCCCATGGCCTGCAGGGATGCGCTACGTTCCGCCGGGATAATTCTTCCCGTTTCGGACTGCAGGGTTCAGTGCTCCGCCCTGTCAGGGCTCCGCCGGAGGAACCGGCTGTTCGGCCTCCTCGGGAAGCGTCCCGCGCAGCCTGCTGATGACGAGGTCCACCAGGATGCCCAGGACGATCGCACACACCACGGCGACGATGACTCCGAGCAGGCGGTTCTCTTCAAACCATTGGCCGAAGAAGAGACCGATCGCGACGGAATAGGCGGCCCAGAGCAGCGCGGAGAGCACCGTCAGCCCGACGAAGCGTGACCGCGGGAAGTGGGTGGCGCCGGCGGTCAGGTTCACCGCGACGCGGCCGATCGGCACGAAGCGCGCCACGAGGATCAGGGAGGCGGGCCGTTTGCGCAGCTCAGTGCCCGCCCAGCGGAACGCCCTCTGCATGCGGTGGCCGCGCATC
This sequence comes from uncultured Arthrobacter sp., assembly GCA_937873245.1. Classification (GTDB taxonomy): domain Bacteria; phylum Actinomycetota; class Actinomycetes; order Actinomycetales; family Micrococcaceae; genus Arthrobacter. Next base: position 35,512 of record CALMVY010000034.1, read on the forward strand.
CAGGCCCAGCGCTGTGTTCCGGTGCGCCGGCCGATCAGGTAGGCGATGTTGTCGCCGAGGAAGGCTCCGGCAGCCGCCGTCGCGGCCAGGAAAGCCGGGTTGGGGACATCGGCGGTGGCTGCCACCGCTGCAAGTCCCACGACCACCGACTCGCTCGGAATGGGCGGGAAGAAGCCGTCAATCACGCAGCACGCGAACACGAGGAAGAGCACCCAGGGTTGCCCTGCGGCGGCCAGGATGAAGTCGTTGATTGCCTGCACGGTTTCCTACCAAACAACGGGGACGGCGGTCGTGCCAGTGTACTGCGGGGCCGGGCCGCAGCTTGCCCTGTCACTTCTGGTGGCTAAACCCGAGAGGTGGGCACCATATGTGACAGGGCAAGACGGCTGCTGCCGGCTGTTAGGAGATGCGATCGATGATGAGCTGCTGCGCCGGGCGGGAGCCTTCCGGGGCAACAACGACGGCGTGCTCGAGGGCTTCCTTCGCCCGTTCGAACTTCTCCGGGGTGTCCGTCAGGAGCGTCATGAGCGGCTCGCCGGCCTTGACCGTGGCGCCGGGCTTCGCGTGCATGCGCACCCCGGCGCCGGCCTGGACCTGGTCCTCCTTGCGGGCGCGTCCGGCGCCGAGGCGCCAGGCTGCGACGCCGACGGCCAGCGCGTCGAGTTCCACCAGCACGCCGTCGGCCGGCGCGTAAATGACCTCGGATTCCCGGGCTACCGGGAGCTTGGCGCGCGGGTCCCCGCCCTGCGCCTCGATCATCCGGTTCCAGACGTCCATGGCCCGGCCGTCGCGGAGCGCGGCCCGGGGGTCGGCGTCGCGGACGCCGGCGCAGGCCAGCATTTCCTCCGCGAGCCGGACCGTCAGTTCGACGACGTCCTCCGGACCTCCGCCGGCAAGCACCTCGACTGATTCCTCGACCTCGATGGCGTTGCCCGCGGTGAGGCCCAGCGGCGTGTTCATGTTGGTCAGCAGGGCGACGGTGTTGACGCCGGCGTCCTTGCCCAGGGCCACCATGGTCTCGGCAAGTTCGCGGGCACGCGCCTCGTCCTTCATGAAGGCGCCGCTGCCGACCTTGACGTCCAGCACCAGCGACCCGGTGCCTTCGGCGATCTTCTTGCTCATGATCGAGGATGCGATCAGCGGGATTGCCTCGACCGTTCCGGTGACGTCCCGCAGGGCGTAAAGCTTCTTGTCCGCCGGGGCCAGCCCGGCGCCGGCCGCGCAGATCACCGCGCCGACGTCCTGGAGCTGGGCCAGCATTTCCTCATTGCTCAGCGCGGCGCGCCAGCCCGGGATCGCTTCCAGCTTGTCGAGCGTGCCGCCCGTGTGCCCGAGGCCGCGGCCGGAGAGCTGGGGAACCGCAACGCCGAAAACTGCCACCAACGGTGCCAGCGGCAGGGTGATCTTGTCCCCCACGCCGCCGGTGGAGTGCTTGTCGGACGTGGGTTTCACGCTTCCGTCGGGGCGGCGCAGGCTGGAGAAGTCCATCCGTTCGCCGGAGGCGATCATCGCCGCGGTCCAGCGCGAGATCTCGTCCCGGTCCATGCCGTTGAGCAGGATGGCCATGTTCAGGGCAGCCATCTGTTCGTCGGCAATGGCGCCGCGGGTGTACGCGTCGATTGTCCAGTCGATCTGGGCGGGGCTGAGCACGCCCTTGTCCCGCTTGATGCGGATGATGTCGACGGCGTCGAATGCTTCAGTTGTGCTGGGCGTTGGGGTCACCGGGGTTCCTCCAGGTGTTGGGGGCCAAAGGCATCGGGAAGGACCTGGTCCATGGTCTTGATTCCCTGGGTGGTCATGAGCTCCATGTCGGGAGCCCTGAATTCGTACAGCAGCTGCCGGCACCGTCCGCAGGGCATGAGGACGTTGCCGGCCGCATCGACGCAGTAGAAGGCGCGAAGCAGGCCGCCTCCGGTCATGTGCAGGTTGCCCACGAGGGCGCACTCGGCGCACAGGGTCAGCCCGTAGCTGGCGTTTTCGACATTGCAGCCGCTGACGATCCGGCCGTCCGCGGTGAGGGCTGCTGCCCCCACCGCGAACTTCGAATACGGCGCGTAGGCGTTTTCCATGGCGGCGACCGCGGCGGCCTCGAGGGCCGCCCAGTCGACATCGGTGCTGTCCATGGTCAACCCTTGACGTACGGTATGCCGCTCGCGGCCGGCGGCCGGGAACGGCCGACGAGTCCGGCGACGGCGAACACGGTCACGAGGTACGGCAGCATGGCCATAAACTGGCTCGGCACCGGGGTGCCAATGATCGTCACGATGCTTTGCAGGTTGTCGGCAAAGCCGAACAGCAGCGCCGCGAAGAACGCGCCGATCGGGTTCCAGCGGCCCAGGATCATGGCGGCGAGGGCGATGAAGCCGCGGCCACCGGAAATTTCCTTGGTGAAGCTGTCGATCGCCACGAGGGTGAAGAACGATCCGCCGATGCCGGCGACGGCGCCGCCGAGCGTGACGTTCCAGAAGCGCGTCGCGTTGACCTTGATGCCCAGCGTGTCGGCGGCCTGCGGGTGTTCACCGACGGAGCGGACGCGCAGGCCCCACTTGGTCTTGAACAGCCCGATCCACACGACAATCACGGCGATGTACATGAGGTAGCCCACGACGGACTGCTTGAACAGGATGGGGCCGAGGACCGGAATGCTGGACAGGACCGGGATTTCGATGATGGGCAGCCTGCCGGGCGAATTGAACATTTCCTTGTCCGCCTGCATCACCGTGCTGAACAGGAAGCCCGTGAGGCCGGAGACGAGGACGTTGAGCACCACACCGACGATGATCTGATTGACCACGTACTTGATACTGAACACCGCCAGCACCATCGACACGAGTGCGCCCGCCACGGCGGCGGCGAGCAGGCCCAGGTAGGGGTTGTCGGTCATGCTGGCGACGATCGCGGCCGTGAAGGCCCCGCCCAGGAGCTGGCCTTCGATGGCGATGTTCACGACGCCGGCGCGTTCGCACAGGACACCGGAGAGGGAACCGAAGACAATCGGCACGGCAAGGGTCACGGACCCTGCGATGAGCCCGGCCAGCGAGATGCTCGGGGTCCGTGCGCCGCCGACCACCCAGATCAGGAAGGCCACCACGAAGAGGACCGTAAACACGACCGGCACCCAGCGCGGGGGCCGCTGGTTCTTCTTAGCCTTCAGGACCAGGGCGTAGCCGGCGAGGCCCAGCAGGATCACGGAGAGTACGATTCCGGAAAGGAATGCCGGCACTTCGATCGCCGGCAGCTGGAAGAAGTCCCCGCCGGAAGAAACACCGAATTTAGCGGTGGCCTGGGGGCCCATCAGGCCAAAGAAGATGAAAGCGACCACGGCCAGCACGGCCAGTGTCACCGGAAGCTTCCAGGTCACGGGTTTGGCGGACACAGTCTGCGTGCGTTCCGTTGCCGGCTCCGGCTTTCCTTGCGGGCCACCCGGTACGGGCGCTGTTGCTGTTGTGCTCATGCTGCACCTCCGGTGGTTGCTGCCTTCTGGGATTTGCCGGCGGTTGCGGCTTTCTTCTTGCGCGGGTTCATGCCGAAGATCGCCCGGACCAGCGGCGGCGCCGCGATGAACAGCACGATCAGCGACTGGACCACCAGCACGATGTCGATCGGGGTGCCGGTCTGGATCTGCATCTGGACCGCACCGGCGCGGAAGGCACCGAACAGGATGCCGGCGGCAAACGTGCCCCACGGCGTCGAACGTCCCAGCAGTGCGACGGTGATGGCATCAAAGCCGTACGTTGCCGCAACACCGTCGGTCAGGACCTTTTCGGTGCCCGCCACCTGCGCGACGCCGGCCAGGCCGGCCAGGCCGCCGGCCAGGGTCATCACGAGGATGGTGGCGCGGGGAACGTTGATGCCGGCGGTCAGAGCTGCCTTGGGGTTGGCGCCGACGGCGCGGAATTCGAAGCCGATCGTGGACCGGTTCAGCAGCCATGAGACGAACACTGTCGCCGCGATGGCCAGCAGGAAACCGAGGTGCAGCCGGTACTGGCTGCCGAAGATCTGCGGATACACCGCAGACGGGTCCAGGATCGGGGAAATCGGCGTGGTCTCCCCCGGCCGCTGGAACAGGTCCGTGTCGAGCAGGTACCGCAGGAAGTAGAGGGCGATGTAGTTGAACATGATGGTCACGATGACCTCATGGGCTCCGGTTTTCGCCTTGAGCACGCCGACCAGGCCGCCCCAGACGGCGCCGCCAACGATGCCCGCGAGCAGGACGAGCAGGAGGTGGAGCCCCATCGGCAGATCCAGGGCGAAACCCACCCAGGCGGCGAGGATGCCGGCCATGATGATCTGGCCCTGGGCACCGATGTTGAACAGCCCGGCCCGGAAGGCCAGGGCAACGCCGAGGCCGGCGGTGATCAGCGGCGTGGCGATGGTCAGGGTCTCCATCAGCGGCGCGAACTGGCCGGCGACGTCGTTCCCGCGCGGGTTGAAGACCGCGCCTTGGAAGAGCGCGACGTAGGAGCCGGTGGCCGCCGACCAGACGGCCGACAGGAAGTCGGTCGGCCGGGCAAAGAAGTAGCTCGACGTGGCCGCTACCACCTTGTCCGTGGCGGCAATGAGCAGGCCGCCGAGGATCAGGGCGAGGAGGACGGCCAGGATGGTCACGATGCCGTTGCCGGTGAAGATCTTTCGCAGCACCGAGTCCGGTTCCTCAGCGCCGGGGAGCTTTCCGCTCTGGGCGGAGACCGGGACTGCGGATGGCCGCATTGCGCCGCCGGCGGTGTCCAGTGAGGTAACGAAGTCGGCGTCGTCCTCCAGGGGGTCCTGGGACTCAGCGTTCGGGGACTGGGTTTTGGGAATCCGCTCCGGATCCGGAATGGCCGCGCGTCGCGGCTCGTTGTTCTCACTCATGGTCGTCTCCTACAGCGCCGGAGCGGGGCTCCTGCACGGGCTGGGCGGCGGGCGCCTGGTTCGTTGCTTTGTTCCCGGCGGCGTTGCCGGCGGCGTGTTCGGCTGGTTCCTCGGCGGGCACTTCCCCGGGATTCCGGGCCGCGTGCTTGCTCGCGGTGTCGGCTTTGGCGTCCTGCGGGGACAGCCCTGCCATCATCAGCCCGAGGACGTCGCGTCCGGTGCCGGCCGGGACGATCCCGACCAGCTTGCCCTTGTAGAGCACTGCGATCCGGTCGGCGAGTTCGATGACCTCATCCAGTTCCGTGGACACGATCATCACGGGGGTGCCGTGATCACGCTCGGCCACGATGCGCTTGTGCAGGAACTCGATGGATCCGACGTCCACGCCGCGGGTGGGCTGGGAGGCGATGAAAAGCCGCAGCGGCCGGGAGAGCTCCCGGGCCATCACCACCTTCTGCTGGTTGCCGCCGGAGAGAGTGCCGGCCGCGAGCGAACCCGACGGGGTGCGCACGTCGAACTCGTCGATCCGGGTTTTGGCGTTCTCCAGGACCTTGGCCGGGCTCATGCTGATGCCCTTGGCGAACGGTGCCTTGTCGTAGCGGTCCAGGATCAGGTTTTCGGCGATCGAGAAGGCACCGATCAGGCCGTCGACCGAGCGGTCTTCCGGCACGAAGCCGACACCCGAGTTCAGGACTTCCTTGACGCTGCGGCCCAGGAGTTCCTCGCCGTCCAGCAGGATGGAGCCGTGGGTGCGTTCCTGGAGACCCAGGATCGCTTCGGTCAGTTCCGTCTGGCCGTTGCCCTGGACGCCCGCGACGGCGAGGATCTCGCCGCGTGCGATGTCGAAGCTGATGCCGTCCACAACGTGCTGGCCGCTGGGTGCGATCACGGTGAGGTCCTTGACCTGGAAGGTGGTCTCCTGGGGCTTGGCCGGGGCCTTGTCCAGTGTCAGGTTCACGGCGCGGCCCACCATCAGGGAGGCCAGTTCCGTCGTCGAGGCACTGGGGTCGGCACTGCCGACCACCTTGCCGCGCCGGATCACGGTGATGGTGTCGGAAACGGCCTTGACCTCGCGGAGTTTGTGCGAAATGAAGACGATCGAGGTGCCGTGGCTCTTGAGCTGGCGCATGATGTCCAGCAGCTCATCGGTGTCCTGTGGCGTCAGCACCGCAGTGGGCTCGTCGAGGATGAGCACCTTGGCGTCACGGACCAGCGCCTTGATGATTTCCACACGCTGCTGCACTCCCACGGGGAGGTCCTCGACCAGGGCGTCGGGGTCGACGTCGAAGCCGTACCGGTCCGAGATCTCCTTGATCTTCCGGCGGGTGTCGTCCAGGTTCAGGAATCCGCCGGCCTTGGTGGCTTCCGCCCCCAGGGCGACGTTTTCGGCAACGGTGAAAACCGGGACCAGCATGAAGTGCTGGTGCACCATACCGATGCCGGCAGCCATGGCGTCGCCCGGGCCGCGAAAAGTGACGGGTTTGTCGTCGATGAGGATCTGGCCCTCAGTGGGCTCGTACAGTCCGTACAGGACGTTCATCAGCGTGGACTTGCCCGCGCCGTTCTCGCCGAGCAGACAGTGAATCTGCCCGGGTTCAACAACCACGTCAATGTGGTCGTTGGCTACCAGGGAGCCGAAGCGTTTGGTGATCCCCTTGAGTTCAAGTTTCAAAACTCTGACCAATCTCGAAGTGTCCGGCGGGTGTGCCCGGACGGATGATGGGGCTGCAGAACCAGCGTAGTGCCTGCAGCCGGAGGCGGAACCTGTCCGCTCAACGAAAAGCGCCACAGCCCGTGCGGTGGTGACCGTACGGGCCGTGGCGCTTAGCGGAAGAAGTTAGACCTTCGGGCTGGCTGCGGATTCAACCTTCAGCTTGCCGTCGGCGATGTCCTTCTCGATCTGGTCCAGCTCGGTCTTCAGTTCGGCCGGAACCGCGGAATCCAGGTCGTGGAACGGAGCCAGCTGGACGCCGTCGTTCGCGAGGGTGCCAACGTACGGCGCGTTGGAGAACTGGCCGTCCTTGTCCTGCTTCACAACGGTGTAGACAGCCTCACCCATCTGCTTCATGACGGAGGAGAGCATGATGTCCTTGTAATCCGGTGCCGTGAGGAAGCCGTCGGAGTCAACCCAGATGAGCTTGACGTCCTTGCCTGCTGCCTTGGCCTCCTTCAGGGCCGCGCCCGCACCCTTGCCGACAGGACCGGCGACGGGCATCACGATGTCCGCGCCCTGATCCAGGAAGTTCTGGGTCAGCTGCTTGCCCTTGTCCTGCTTTTCGAAGTCACCGGTGAAGGATCCGTCCTGCTTGGCCTTGTCCCAGCCAAGAACCTTGACGTCCGTGCCCTTCTTCTCGTTGTAGTACTTCACGCCGTCGGCGTAGCCGTCCATGAAGATGGTGACCGTGGGGATCTTGATGCCGCCGAAGGTGGCGACCGTTCCGGTCTTGGTGGTGCCCGCGGCGAGGTAGCCGGCGAGGAAGGCAGCCTGCGCCGTGTCGTAGATGATGGGCTTGACGTTGGTGACGGCGGGATCGTAGCCAAAGTCGACAATCGCGAAGTGGCTGTTCGGGTTGGCCTCGGCCTGGGCCTTGGTGGCGTCGCCGAGCAGGAAGCCGACCGTGACGGTCAGGTCGCAGCCAGCCGTGACCATCGCGCGGAGGTTCGGTTCGAAGTCGTTGTTGGTCTTGGACTCGGCCTCGTTGACCTTGATGCCCAGGTCCTTCTCGGCCTTCTTCAGTCCTTCGTAGGAGGACTGGTTGAATGACTGGTCGTCGAATCCACCCGAGTCGGAGACGATGCAGCCCGTGTAGTCGCTGGCCGTGGCAGAGGCGGTGCTGCTGGCCGTCGGGGCGGCCCCGCAACCGGTCAGCAGGAGTGCAGCCGCACCGGCGGTGGCCACTCCGGCCATCGAACCGCGCTTGAAGGTTGCACGCAGAGAGTTCTTCAATTTTCCTCCAGGAAGAAAGAGTAGGCGCTACGACGGGAGCTCAATGAGTGTCTGTTGGCGGGATTGCCGCTGAAACGCTGTTTTCACTGATGGATTTCGCAGCACTGCGCCGAGGCGCACTGATGCAAGCCACTTTAGTGTCCTGTGACACGTCGAGGTAGCACAGTTCACAGTGATTCCGCAGATTGTTGAGAACTTGTTACCAAGCAGTAGAGACAGCAGAGCCCGCACCGGAATGTCCGGTGCGGGCTCTGCTGCCTACGGACCGCGCTAGAGGCGGACCAGCATCTTGCCGGTGTTGGCGCCGTCGAGGAGATCCATGAAGGCCTGGGGGGCGTTTTCCAGTCCGTCCACGATGGTCTCGTCGTAGCGCACGGTGCCGTCGGCGAGCCAGCCCGACATGGTCGCGACAAACTCGGCCATGTGCTGCCAGTAGCCGCCGACCAGGAAGCCCTTGAGGGTCAGCTGCTTGCCGATGGCCTGCATGAGGTTCCGCGGAGCCGGGGTGGGCTCGGTTGAGTTGTACTGCGAGATGGCGCCGCACATGGCCACGCGGCCGCCGACTGTGAGCGCCGACAGGGCGGCTTCGAGGTGTTCCCCGCCGACGTTGTCGAAGTACACGTCGATCCCGCGTTCACCGGCGGCCTCGGCGAGCTGCCCGGCCACCGGACCGTCGTGGTAGTTGAACGCCGCGTCGAAGCCGAGTTCCAGCAGCCGTGCCACCTTTTCCGGGGAACCGGCGCTGCCGATGACGCGGGACGCACCCATGGCCTTGGCAATCTGCCCCACCAGTGAGCCGACGGCCCCTGCCGCGCCCGATACGAAGACGACTTCGCCGGCCTTGAACTCCGCCACCTTCAGCAGGCCTGCGTACGCAGTCAGGCCGGTCATGCCCAGCGCTCCAAGGAACGCCGGCGCGGGGGCCAGGTCGGTGCGGGCGGGAGTGGTTGCGCCGGCGTCGAGCACGGCGTATTCGCGCCAGCCCAGGGAATGGACGACGGCGTCGCCCACCTTCCGGTCCGCGGAACGGGAGGCGATGACCTCGCCGACGGCGCCGCCGTCGAGTGCGGCGTCCAGGGCGAAAGGCGCCGAGTAGGACTTGACGTCGTTCATCCGGCCGCGCATGTAGGGATCCACCGAGATGAACAGGTTGCGGACCAGGACCTGGCCGTCCTGGAGTTCAGGCAGGGCAGTCTCGGCCAGGCGGAAGTTCTCCGGCACGGGGCGTCCGTGCGGCCGGGAGGCCAGCTGGATTTCGCGGGTGGTGGCGGGAAGGGTGATGGTTTCGGTGCTGGCGCTCATGCGGCGACCTCCAGGATCTTGATGTCGACAGTGATGTTGCCTCGGGTGGCATTGGAGTAGGGGCAGATTTCGTGAGCCCTGGCCACGAGGGCCTCCGCGGCCTTTCGGTCCACGGCGGGCAGGGCGATTTCGAGTTCCGCGGCGATGCCGTAACCGGATCCGTCGCCGAGGGCGCCGAGGTGGATCCGGGCGGCGACGGCGGAATCCGTCAGGTCGGCCTTTTGCTGGCGGCCGACGAGGCGAAGGGCCGAGTGGAAGCAGGCCGCGTACCCCGCGGCGAAGAGCTGCTCCGGGTTGGTTCCTTCACCGTCGCCGCCGAGTTCCACGGGGCTGGCCAGGGCCACGCTGAGCTTGCCGTCCTTGGTGACGGCGGTGCCGTCGCGGCCTTCGCCCGAGGCCAGGGCCTCGGCGGTGTAGAGAGTCTTCATGGGGTTCCGATCTGTTGGGAAAATCTGGCGGCCGGCGGCGAATTCGCCGGAAGCCTGCTCGGGCGCCGTACACCTCCGGCGAGCCGGCGCGCCTGCCGCGGTTTCGGCGTCGGCGGCTTCTGCGGCGTCTACAGGGAAGGGCGGGCTTCAGCGGGGGGTGTGCAGCGCGGCGGCGAGCCGGCCGAGGGTCTCCCGGAGCTGGTCAAGTTCTGCTGGAGAAAGCCCGGCCGCGTCGGCAAGCCGTTGCGGTATGCCCGTGGCCCGTGCACTCAGCGCCGTACCGGCCCCGGTAAGGAACACCTCCACGCGGCGTTCGTCCGCCGCGGACCGGCGCCGTTCCACGAAACCCAGGGCTTCGAGCCGCTTGAGCAGCGGGGAGAGTGTGCCGGAGTCCAGCCCCAGCTCCTCCCCCAGTTCGCGGACGCTGCGCGGTTCCTCTTCCCAGAGGACCAGCATGACGAGGTACTGCGGGTAGGTCAGGCCGAGTTCGTCGAGCATCGGCCGGTAGGCGGCGGTGGCCGCCCGCGACGCGGAGTACATGGCAAAGCACAGTTGCCGGTTGAGGCGGGGGGCGTCGGTCATGCAATAACGATAGCTCGCAATTGAATTGTGCACAACTCAATTAACGCGATTGGCCGCCAGCGACCGGCGCCGGCTTGCCGAGGTCAGAGTTCGCGCCCATGAAACGCCGGACGACGGGCGCGAAGTCCCACCTCGACGGTCGCCCGCCACACAGCCGGCGGCGCCGGGGCGGCAGCGGCAGGAATTAAAGGTCGCGGATGGTGCGCAGGGCTGCGGCGGTGAGGACCTTGATGCCCAGGCCCAGGGCGCGT